>JAWOJC010000047.1:0-12585 GCA_046484315.1 Smithellaceae bacterium
CAGCTTCGGGGCAACAATTTCGCTTCCCTGACGGAAGCAATCTGTCAGGAGGTTGTTCGCAACTTGAGCCTGCTGCTTCCATTGCACCAGGTCCAAATCAGGCCCGCGTGCCGCTAGCCCCTGTCAAGATAATCGTTTTAGCGCAATCAGGATTCCCCTTAAATCAAATGCATGCTGATGAAAACGATGTCATTGACAGGACCGGCCACCCTCCCTATACTCCCGGCATGCAAAAGAAGCCCCCCTACCCCATTGACGACATCCTGCCGGCTCTGACCTCGGCGATCCGGACGCACTCCGCCGTGATTCTTCAGGCCCCGCCCGGGTCCGGCAAGACCACGCGGGTTCCCCTGGCGCTTTTGGATGTCATCGGGCCTGAAAAGGGTCGCATCCTCATGCTGGAACCCCGGCGCATCGCCGCCGTGTCCGCCGCGCGCTGGATGGCCAAAACGCTGGATGAAGAAATTGGTCAGACGCTGGGATATTCCATCCGGTTTGACAGCCGCGTTTCGAAGACCACCCGGATTGAAGTGATGACGGAGGGGATTCTCACAAGACGCATTTTAGCCAATCCCGCGCTTGAGGGCGTCGCCATGGTTATCTTTGACGAGTTCCATGAGCGGAACCTTCAGGCAGATCTCGCGCTTGCTCTTTGTCTCGATATTCGCCGCGGACTGCGGGATGATCTGAAGATTCTCGTGATGTCTGCCACGCTTGATGGCGGGCCAGTTTCCGCCCTTCTGGATGGCGCTCCCATCATTTCATCTCAAGGCCAGGCCTACCCGGTGGAACAACGATACTGCGAAGACCGCACAGATCAATCCTTTGTGCCTCGCGTAACCGATTTAGTCCGAAATGCGCTGCGTGAAACTGCGGGCGACATCCTCGTCTTTCTGCCGGGTGCCGGAGAAATTCGCGCCGTGGGCGATGCCCTTGCCGAAACGCTCCGTGACTGTGCGACAAACGACATCACCCTCCATCCCCTCTACGGCGATTTGCCCTTTGACCAGCAGGAACGGGCGATACTTCCCGCGACGACGCGAAAAATCGTGCTGGCCACCAACATTGCCGAGACCAGCCTGACCATCGAAGGCGTCCGCGTGGTGATTGACGGCGGACTCACCCGCAGGCTTCAGTACGATCCCGCAACCGGCATGAACCGCCTGGCCACCGTTGCGGTTTCACAGGCCTCGGCAAGACAGCGCCAGGGCCGCGCCGGCCGTCTGGGACCGGGTGTTTGCTATCGCCTGTATAGTTTGCATACATTCCAATCGCTTCTTCCCTTTGCCCCGCCCGAAATTTCCATTTCCGATCTATCACAACTGGTTTTGGATCTGGCGGCCTGGGGTGTGAGAGACCCGGACATGCTCTCCTGGCTCGATCCGCCGCCGCCTTCAGCCTGGCGTGCCGCTCAGGAACTGCTTATCGAATTAGGCGCCCTGGACGCAGAAGGTTCGATGACACCTGTGGGCGAATCGATGGCGCGCCTGCCTGTTCATCCGCGACTTGGCCGCCTGCTTTTGAAAGCGACCGAGATGGGCTGCCCGTCACTCGGTGCGGATCTGGCAGCGCTTCTTTCCGAGCGCGACATTATCCGGCGTCGGTCCGTCGCATCACATCCGGCAGAAAGCTTCGATCTTGGCGATCGTCTGGAGATTTTGCGGCAATGGCGGCAGGACAAAAAGCCTGCGGGCATAGCCGACGTTATCGCCCTGCGCGTGGTGGATGCAACGTCGCAGCAACTCCGACGCCTGACGGGCAAAGCGGTTAAAACCACCGGGGCCGAGGTCGTCAACAGCATCCCGCGTCTGCTTCTTTACGCCTTTCCCGATCGCATCGCCAAAAGGCGTGAAGACGATAACAGCCGTTATGTCATGCGACAGGGAAGAGGCGTTAGGCTCTCCGCAAAGAGCCTCCCGGCCGGAAACCCTTACATGATCGCCGTGGTGGTGGACAAGGGCGAAAAGGCCCAGGGCATTGTGCATCTGGCCGAACCCTTGACCGAAGAAATCCTGCGGAAGGAATTGCGCGGAAAGATCGAAATCTTGCGGCAAGTCGTTTGGGACAAACAGGAAGGCCGCATTATGGCCACCCTTGAAGAACGCCTGGGGGCGATTACACTTTCGGCCAAACCGGTTACGCCGCCGGAGGACGAAGTCGCATCCGTTATTTGTGAAGCCATCCGCTCAAAGGCCGCCACGATTCCTTTCCGCCGTGAAGTCATGCAGTTTCAGGGCCGCGTGCGCCTGATGCGGCAATGCTTTCCCGATGAAAGCTGGCCGGACCTCTCTGAAGAAACCCTTTTGTCGACGCCGGAAGACTGGCTTTTGCCGCATCTTACCGGCATCCGCAGCGGTCATCAGCTTGCCGGCCTGAACATTTTACCCGCGCTTATTGAAACACTCACGTGGGACCAACAGCGGCTTCTTAATGATCGCGCCCCCGTATCCATCACTGTGCCCAGCGGCTCCAATATTTCGATTGACTATGTTGCAGGCGAAATCCCGGTTCTGGCCGTCAAGCTCCAGGAAATGTTCGGCCTTGCCGACACCCCATCCATCGCAGGCGGAAGAATAAAATTGCTGCTCCACCTTCTCTCGCCCGCCCGCAGGCCCGTGCAGATCACCCGGGATCTGAAAGCATTCTGGAACAACGCTTACCCGCAGGTAAAAAAAGAGCTCAAGGGCCGCTACCCGAAACATCCCTGGCCTGACGACCCATGGAACGCCGTTGCGACAAGAAAGACGAAAAACAGGTTTCAAAATGAGAATAACGGGTAATCGATTCCTCTCTCCCCTTCCGTATCCGTAGCGATGACATACAGATAAGCCATTCCGGTTGGGTTTGAAAGGCGAATTTCGGGGCGGCGCATTTTGTTCTTGACATTTTGCGTGGATGAATGAATGTAGTCGTTTCAAAGCTACAAGGATGGAGCTTTTTCAGGATTCGAGTTTTTTCCCCTTACTTTTTCAGGCTCAGGCATTCATTATACGATTCGACAGAGGTGAATTGAATTATGAAGAAATCATCCAATCAGACGTTTCTCGCCGGCAAAAGCATCTTCGCAGGCCTATACATAGCCGCAGGTCTTTTTTTTATTTTACCTGTAGCCAGCCTTCTGTATCTTGGCATTCGATTCCTTTTATTCAATGATGTTTTCTTTCTGGCCGCGTTGATTCTGACGCTGATCGCCTGCGGCGCGGGGTTCATGGTGTTGCGCGTGACGTTTATAAGGATCGGACGCTTTTCCAGACGCGTGGCCGAAACGATTCAGCAGGTCACGATGAGGGAGCTGCCGCCTCTGGACAACGAGGTGGACATTATCGCGGAATGCTTCCGGGCCCTGGGCAGAGAGTTCAAAAACACGACCGTGCAGTTGGACAAAAAAACCCTGGAGACGTTAGCACTCAAGGAGCTTTCCGATCTTTCCTACATGACGCTCAACGGGGATTATCTGCTGTTCATCGCCCTGGAACGGGCGCTCAAGATCGTGAATGCCGATACAGGCTCTGTGATGATGCTGTCGCGTCCCGATAAGCGATCCTTCGTCATCAAAGCCAATATCGGTCCCGGCGATCATGCCAAAAAAGGCACGATTACCGCTTTCGATGACAGCATCGCCAAATACACGGTAATCAACAAGTGCGCCCTGCTGGTTAATGATATTGAAACCGATCCGCGCTTCGGCCGTCCGGCCCGCGATCAGTATTCCACGAAGTCCTTTATTTGTCTGCCGCTTAAGACCAGCAATGACATTATCGGCGTCGTCACCATTTCCCGCCGGCGCTCGGATGTTGTTTTCACGCAGGAGGACGTGGACGTCCTGACGCCGCTTTTGTCCATGTCCGCTTACATTTACGACAACATCAATATGTTTCAGGATTTGGCGGAACTGACCCGAAACGTCAAGTCGCTGCGGTTTCTGGGCAAGACCCTCAATTCGAGCCTCAATGCCCAGGAAACGGGTCAGGAAATTTTCGACCAGATGCGCATATGCGTTTCGTTTGACAGCGTTGTGCTTTTGAACATGATCGATTCAAGCCCACAGAAGCTTGCCGTGGTCGATTTCAGAAGTTTCATCACCACCAATCTCAGCCGCGGCCGGACGCTGACTTACGAAGGAACCATCCTGGAAAAGGCCATCAATGAGCAGCGCGTCATATTCATTCCCGACGTGACGGAGCTGACGGCGTATATCGAAAAGAAATTGTTCGGACAGCCGGATGTGAAGACTGCGCTGATTCTGCCGCTGAAAGTAAAAAGTCAGCCCACCGGCGTCGTGGTTTTCTTCAACATCCTGCAAAAGGACTGGACCCGGTTGAGCGACATTCTCTCCACTATGGGCGATTTTCTTTCTTTGGCCCTTGAAAAAGACAGAATTATCGATTCGCTCTTGCGTCGTGATCGCGTGATGGATTCGCTCAGTCTGATCGGCCATTCCCTGACGGCGTCCACATTCAACACGGAGCAGATCCTGTCACGGACGATGGAAATGATCCAGTCCGTGCTGCCGGTGGAATCCGGATACCTGATGATGCCGGAGGCTGACGAACTGAGCTTCGCGGCGGCGTTTTCACTGGACATGCAAAAACTCAAAACCGTCAAACTGCCTCGCGGCACGGGCGTTGCCGGCCATGTTTTCGAAAGCGGCGTGTCGCTGATGGTCAATAACGCGTCAGCCTTTCCGCAGTTCCCGGATATCATGCAGGATGAACTGGGTTTTTCTCCCCGGACAATCCTGTGCGTTCCGATCATTTCCCAGGGAAAAGTCAACGGCGTTATCTCCGTGCTCAACAAAAAAGAAGGCGCTTTCAATGAAGCGGATGAAAAGATGCTTAAGGCCATTGCCGCCTCCGTCGGCACCGCTTTTGAAAATGCCAGAATGTACCGCGAAGCCGTTGCCAAATCCGAACAGCCGCTCCTTCTGGACATGGAAGACAAGCCCTCTCTGAAGGCTTTCTCCCGGATAGAGTCTTCAAACTGAAAATCGTTTGACTCTTTATGCCGGCGATAACGCGATTGTTTTAAGGACAGAAACCAGCCTGATCAATGACGGACAAGTCGGCGGATCAGGCTTTTGATTTTTTCGAATACATTTTCCGGGAAACGGACCGTTCCCCCGTCGATTGAAGCGCTTCAGCCGCCTCCCGGCGGACCATCGAGCAGCTCTTCGCAGGCATCATCAAAACAGGTATTGGATAGCTTGGCATTCCCTGAGCTTAACTTATGTTTTTTCGTCGTTTTCTTCATCACCTGGATGCCCCCCTCAACGTTTCATGAGTACTTCTCCGTCAGGATCCTCACACCCTAAGGTTGCCATTCTACACCCTGATAGCCCATACTACCAGAGATGATCCATCTTCCAGAAATTGCCGCTGAATTTTTTAAGTGGTTTCCCCCTTAAAAATAGTTGCATTTGGCATCCATTATCTGATTAATTGAATCCCTGCAAGCCTGGTACGATTTTGGTCTCATGGTTTTTTCCATCCGTGCAATACGCTTTGCGGAATCAGCTATTTTAATAATTTAATCTGAAAGGAAATAAGAAAAATGAATAATTTCAAGTTTTACAACCCGACTAAAATCATTTTCGGCAAGGGAACGATTAAAGAAATTGCCGCCGAGATTCCTCCAAACTCAAAAATTCTTCTAACCTACGGCGGCGGAAGCATTAAGCGAAACGGCGTTTTTGACGAGGTCCAAAATGCGCTGAAAGGCAGGACGGTGGGCGAGTTCGGCGGGATCGAGCCCAACCCCGTCTACGAAACCCTGATGCGCTGCGTGGAAATCATCCGAAGGGATGGATACGATTACCTGCTGGCCGTTGGCGGCGGCTCCGTCATCGACGGCACGAAATTCATCGCCGCTGCCGTTCCCTATAAAGGCGAACCGTGGGAGCTCGTTACAAGTTATGGCGGAAAGATCACACAGAGCCTGCCCTTCGGCACAGTCCTGACACTTCCGGCCAGCGGGTCTGAAATGAACAATGGCGCGGTGATTACAAACAAGGGATTAAACGCCAAGCTGCCATTCGCGCACGCATCGCTCTACCCTCGCTTTTCGGTGCTGGACCCCACGGTCACTTATTCACTTCCTTCGGTTCAGGTTGTCAACGGCGTCGTCGACGCCTTCATTCACGTAACAGAGCAGTACCTGACCTATCCTGTCAACGCAAAGCTCCAAGACCGGTTTGCGGAAAGCCTGCTTCTGACATTGATCGAGGAAGGTCCCCGGGCGCTTGCCGAACCGGACAACTATGACGTCCGCGCCAATCTTATGTGGTGCGCCACCCTGGCCCTCAATGGGCTCATCAGCGCGGGTGTTCCGCAGGACTGGGCAACGCATATGATCGGTCATGAACTCACGGCGCTTTGCGGACTGGATCACGCCCGAACGCTCGCGGTCGTCCTGCCCGCCTTATTGAAAATACGATCCAGCGAGAAAAAAGAAAAGCTTCTGCAGTTTGCCGAAAGGATATGGGGCATCACAACCGGCGACGAGCAGGTCCGCATTGATGCGGCGATTCAAAGAACAAGGGCTTTCTTTGAAAGCATGCAAGTGTCGACACGCCTTTGCGATTATAAAATTACCGAAGATATTATTCCCTCTGTCATCGAACAGATCAAAGCGCACAACATGACAAAACTCGGTGAAACACGGGACGTAACGCCGGAGGTGGTTGCGGCTATTCTCAAAGAATGCCTGTAAAAACAAAACCGACGCGGGGAAAAAAATTCTTTAACAATCGCATTGGTCCGTTCGGGCCAATCAAGGATGGTTAAGAAAGAACAAGGAGTCTGACATGGACGAAGAACAAAAAGAGGAACAAATAAAAAAAGAAATGATCGACCTTCTGATGGAGAAGATCACAGGCGGCCTTTCCGAAAGAGTCGTGGATTACGGAACGCACCCGAGAAATTACGGCAATTTGGAAAAACCGGACGGTTACGCCAAAATTACCGGCCCCTGCGGGGACACGATGGAAATGTATCTGAAAGTAAGCCATGATAAGATTGTAGATATCACCTATACGACAGACGGCTGCATGACCTCGCATGCCGCGGGGACGGCCGCCACCGTCATGGCAAAGGGCAAAGCGGTCAGAGAATGCATTGGCATCAACCAGAGCGCTGTTCTTGAACATCTGGGCGGCATGCCCGAAGATTCTCAGCACTGCGCTCTTTTGGCCGCCAATACCTTTCACAAAGCCCTGCGGAACTACGCGATAGGGAAGAAAAGATGAACGCTTGTATGCATCTAAAAGCAATGCGGACATGACACAGGACATCCGGCTTTTTCTCATCCATTGGTTTGACCAGTACGTAAATCGCTATCGCGGCGAAGGCGGCATCCTGCCTGCTACGCTGGAACTCAAGTACGCACACAGCCTGCGGGTGGCCGAAAATGCGCGACTTATTGCCTGCGGGTTGGTTCTTGAACAGCAGGATGTGATTCTGGCCGAAGGGTGCGGCCTTTTGCATGACATCGGACGGTTCGCGCAGTATGACTGCTACGGCTCTTTCAGCGATGCCGATACGGTAGATCATGGTCTGCAGGGACGCCTGACCTTAGAGACCGAGGCACTGCCGGAACGGTTCAACACCTCCGACTGGGCGGGCATCGCCTGCGCCGTGGAATATCACAACCGGAAAACGGATGACATTCCTGCCGATCTGCCGGCGGATGCCCGACGCCTGCTGAAAATCATCCGCGATGCCGATAAGCTCGACATTATGGATCTGGTTTTGCAATCGGTAATCCGTGACGGCTTTCTCGACCTGCCTGGCATGCTGCCCCATATCCGACTCAGCCGGGAGCTGACACCTGATGTCATCGAGGAAATCCGGAAGGGAAAAAGCATCTCTATCAGCAAGCTCCGGACGCTAGCAGATTTTCTGCTG
Source organism: Smithellaceae bacterium (assembly GCA_046484315.1). Lineage (GTDB taxonomy): Bacteria > Desulfobacterota > Syntrophia > Syntrophales > Smithellaceae > UBA8904. Next base: position 7,902 of record JAWOJC010000047.1, read on the forward strand.
ATGCTTGCGTCCTGGTTTTACGATCTCAATTACTCGCTAAGCGTAAAGCTTGCCGTATCACGAAACATTCTGCAACGCCTGGAGCGGGAACTGCCCGATCACCGGCTTGTTCGGAAAATGCTTGAAGACATTAAAACAACATTGACAAAAAGGTAGTCCGGCTATGCTTTCATCACAAGATATTTCAAAACCACTTATCACGGTGATTTGCGACAACTACACGGCCCGCGAAGATCTCGAAGCCTCTTGGGGATTTTCCTGCCTGATTGCTTTGGAAGGTAAAAATGTTCTTTTTGACACAGGCGCCGATGGCGTTGTCCTGTCGAACAACATGGCCAGGCTGGGGATCGATCCCGCCGCCATAGATCTAATGATGATTTCTCATCAGCACTGGGACCATACGGGCGGCATCTATTCTATTTTGAGCGCCCGCCGCAATATTTCCGTCTGTGTTCCGCGCTCGTTTTCCGTCCATTTTAAATCAGACATGAAACGCTACGGTGTCCAGGTGATTGAAGCAGGCAGTGCGCTAGAAATCCTGCCCGGCCTTTACACCACAGGCGATCTGGACGGGCCTGTCCGGGAACAGGCGGCGCTCTTGCGGACAGAAGCCGGCACGGTGGTCATCACCGGGTGCGCGCATCCGGGCATTGTCAAGATGGCGCAAACCGCAAAAACAGTCCTGCCGGATGACGATCTGGCGCTGGTCATGGGCGGGTTTCATCTCCTAAACGATGGGGATGATAACATCCTGGCCGTCATTGCGGAATTTAAAGCGATGGGCGTGCGTTATGCGGCAGCATCTCATTGCAGCGGCCAGAAAGCCCGCGAGCTTTTCGCCCGTGAGTATAAAGATCATTTTATTTCCCTTGGCGCGGGCAGCGTCATCAAGACGGACCATCTGAAATGATTGCTTAATGTCTGCCCGAGCTAACTTATCCCAATCGGATTTTTAAATATCTGCATCCGGATTGGCGGCCGGGAACAAAAATTACACAGGTGATCATAAAAATCATTTTCAGGTTCTGTCAAGACACATCATGGCTTATTGCATTTTTTCTCGCAGATCCGAATCAAGTCGTTACACGAATCAAGTCGTTCTATTGACTTTTGTCTTTGTTTAAACTAAAAATATTGAAAAGTTTATTTTGATGGCCAGGGGATAATCGGTAAATGCTTCTGTTCGAATGGGACCAAAAAAAAGCGAAAAATAATCTCAAAACTCATGACATTTCATTTGATGAGGCCAGCACTGCTTTTGGGGATGTTTTATCATTGGTTATTTACGACCCTCTGCATTCCGCCGATGAAGATAGATTTGTTTTAATCGGTCATTCCCATAAGAATCGTCTTCTGGTTATCGTGCATACAGAACGGGGCAACATAATTAGAATTATCAGTGCAAGAAAGGCAACACAGAAAGAAAAGGAACAATATGAAGAAAATGCTAAAAGATCAAGACATGCTTGAAGAATACGATTTCAGTAATGCTGATCAGGGGAAATATGCAAAACGCTATGCTCAAGAAGGGACCAATGTTGTCGTCATTGAGCCAGACGTAGCAAAGATATTTCCTGACCATGATTCGGTAAATCAGGCGCTGCGGTCATTGGCTGACATTATCAAGCGGCAGAAGAAAGTGGCATAAGCGGAAAGCAGAGTCGAGCTCAATAAATCGACACAACAGGTGTCATATGCTATTGAATTAACATTGTTTATCGATGATAAATTCAAATAGTTAACAGCGGTTTGCTTTCCTCTGCTATTCCCCATGAGCTATGAGCTAAAAGCTATTTCCACCATCCACCGTTTCATCTCCGCCAATTGAAAACCGTCAACCAATTGATTCCAATTTATTCTTGTAATCAAATCCTGAAGTTGTAATATGCAAAGCGCTCTTAATACGCTTTGCTAGCAGGGAATAAAAATTACACAGGGGATTGAATTGGGATAGTAACAGCGGACATATCACGTGCTACTAAAATAGGACCTTTCTATTTGCTACTAACATGTGTGTTCAAGAAGCCCTTGACATACAGACTGCGTTTCTATACTTAACGCGTCGCAAAGGAAGCTTTTATCAAATGGCCTGCACTGGAAGAAAAACATTTCACCGTAAAGCCATTGCCCCGAGAACAGCTATAAAGGAGAAGCATGGTCCAGTCCGTCAAATTTCGGGATCCCCGGGTGCACCAGAAAATCGACCGGCAACGGGCATGTCCTAAATGCCATCGGGACCAGGACGAGTGCCTCTGTACCAGGGCACCGGTCCTCGAGAATCGAATCTCTGTGATTATTCTTCAGCATCCGCAGGAACAATACAAAGTGCTCAATTCCGCCTGGCTTGCCAACGTCATACTGAAGAACAGCGACGTTCGTGTCGGCCTGTCCTGGAACGGATTCAAGTCGGTGGCGGGGGAATCCGCAATGCCCTCACAATGGGGAATCCTGTTTTTTAACAGCAAAGGCAATGCTGCTGACCCGCCACTCACCATTTTAGACCGCAAGAAACAGCGCATCACTGATTATGGATTCTTGAAAGGGATTATCGCCCTTGACGGGTCATGGAAGCAGGCCAAGACGCTCTGGTGGCGAAATTCCTGGTTTCTGAAACTCAACCGCATCTCTCTGAACCCTGCGCATGCGTCGCTGCGCGCGCAAACCCGCGAGGGGGGCCTTTCCACAATCGAAGCCATTGCATTTGCCCTCGATAATCTTGGTGAAGATAAAAATATCAGCGAGAGTCTGCGTGAGAATTTCCGACGGCTGATCATCGAGAGATAAAGGGGAATGGGGAATCCCCCCCCCCACATTCACGCTTATTTCTCCAAATGATGGACTTATGAGGTTAAAACCTTTATTGGATTTGTTTCCGGACTGTAAGTATTTTTTCTGCAGGAAGGGATAAGAGGAAAAAAATTGCCAGCGAAAAGACGACATGAACGAACGGGCCGACCTCTCGGAGAGGAGCATTTTATCAATAAAATAGAGAGCAAAGTTAATCTTGTTTTGCACACGAAAAAGCCGGGGCCAAAACAAGAAAAAAGTACGGGGACGCATAATTAATTATACCGTCCCCAGAATTTTTCAGAATTTTCAGTCCCCAGAACTTTCGAACTTCCCGCCTCCGATATGCCCTTCATAAACAACTTCTACACAATCCCAATTCCCGTTCCAGAATCTCTTTAACGAAGAAATCACTATTTATGAAGTCTTCAGGGCATTATGGCATCGGGGATATGTCGCTGTTTACCTGGAGTGTGATTTTACAGCTTTTGTTTCTGTCTTCAAATCTGTTTCCGATAACAACCATGGGCACGTGTTTTCCATCCTTTTCATCAAGCAGTTCTGTCGTGATCGAATTCTGTCAAGTAAATCACCATAACAACCGATAAGAAGCCTGCAGCATTGATGTCCGTATTTTGGATATTGTGCCGCATATAAAATACCATAAAGCAACTTTTTGAATTTTATATATTTATTGTTAATTACGCTTTGTGTAACAAAAGCAGCAGGACTTGGCTGGGTTGTGTTTCTAATGCTCGATAGAGGAGTCAACACAAGAGTAAAACGCTGATGATAAATCATATGGCAACATGATTTATCGTACAGCGAATATCATCTTAGTTCTATTCAAGGAGGTAGTATGAAAAACAGGTCATTGCGGTTTAAAATGATGGCAGGGGGACTGATCGCTGTGTTCATTCCGATACTCGTCATCGGCGCGTTGTCCATCTACAGAGCCAGCACAGCGCTGGAGAATGTCTCGAAATCACAATCCCTGGAAGTCGCTAAAAGTCTCGCGAATATGGCGAATCTGGCTGTCAAGGAAGAAATGAAGATTGTGGCGCAAACAGCCCAGCGCGACATTGTCATCTCAGCAGCTGTCAAATACGCGGAAGGCGCGTTGGATGCACCGGAAATTGCCCAGGCCACAGCGGAACTCACAGCTTTGGTAAAAAGAAGCGGAACTGATTATGAGGCCTTCATCATCGTGGGTCTGGACGGGAAAATACTTGCTGACGGCCGGGATGGACAAACCAAGGGAATGGATCTGTCCGACAGAGACTATGTTCAGGCAGCAAAAGCCGGTCGTTTAAATACCGGATCAGTCACTAAATCAAGAAACAGCGGCAATATTGTACTGACCTTCGGGGCTCCCGTTTACTCCGGATCGAACCAGATCATTGGTGTTGTCGCATCTATCATCAACATCAACTTTTTGTCAGACAATATTGCATCTGCTACACTGGGGAAAACAGGTTATGCGTTTGTTATAGATAAAACGGGGCTGATCATAGCCCATCCCAACAAGGATCTCATTGTATCTTTAAATATAACCCAGGAAGAAGGAATGAAGGACTTTTCCGCCCGAATGGTCATATCCAATATAAACAGTAAAAAAGCAATAGTCTATTTCCACAGATCCAACCAAAAATTTGCCACTACCAGCGACATAACCAAGCCTAAAGCGCGGCGCAAGCTCGGGTTACCCTTGATGCGTGCGCCAAGATAACTACCCGCCAGGGCGCCTGCGATTCCCAAGGGGAGCAAACCCAGGCTAAAGGCATCCAGCATGAAGGTATCACTGGCAATGCGCCCCAGCAAGCCGCTGATCGAGTTAAGCACAATGAAGGCGGATGAGGCGGCGGCCGCTTGTTTGGAGGTGCCCCAGCGCCCCAGG
>JAWOJC010000138.1:0-7147 GCA_046484315.1 Smithellaceae bacterium
CCGGATTCGCGATACACAGGTCCGGTGATCATCAAAACCAATGCCAATGCCGCCGGCTGGCCGGAATGGGCCGCGGCGTCTTCCCGAATCGTCCGGGGGGCGTGGCGGCTGTCGGGGCTGGCTTTGCCATGGCGTCTTACGCGCCGGTTTTTTCGGGGGTATCCGGTGCTGGAGAGTCCGGACTGTGTGCCGCAGTGGGTATGGCAAAGAGGCGATCTGGTGGTTGAACGTTTTATTCCGGAAACACAAGGGGATCAATACATCCTCAGAAGCTGGCTTTTTTTCGGAGATCAGGAATATGGCGTCAAAGTCTTCAGCCGGTTTCCCGTGGTGAAGGTGGGAAACGCCACCCGGCATGAATTTATTGATACGGTGCCTGATGCAATCCGTCAGACGCGAATCGCTCTGGGGATGGATTTCGGGAAAATTGATTATGTGATCGCCGATGACAAGCCCGTTTTATTCGACGTGAATAAAACACCGACGGTATCGGCGACGGGACCTGTTTCGGACAATTTGCGGCGTTTGGCATCAGGTTTGAACTATTACCTCAAAGGAGCGAAATCACTTGTATCGAATCAGCCTGTTGACTGACCTGGGTCAACTTTATCCGAAGCACACCGTTTTTGCGCCCCGTACGGTGATGGATCACATCCGCTGGGTTTTTGACGAGCCTTTCCGGCTTGATACGATTACCGGTGGCGCCATGGTTGTCATGGGGGACATGCCGCTGATCTGCAGCCGGCAGGTAGCGTCACCGCGTATCCTGGAGTTTCTTGACCAGGCCGGTCTCACGCCGCCGCAAGATCTCATGACGTTTGAAACCGAGGCGCAGTCCGTGGCGCTGGCTTGCGAATGCATCCGTCGGGGCGATAAGCTCGTCTATGTTTACCCGCCCCCCGCGGCGTTGCAGGCGGATGAGTTTCTGGTGGTTCCTGTGCCTCTTTACAACTGGCTCAATGACAAGGTGAATCTGTCGAGTTTGGTAGATGACGCCTATTTGCCGTGTTATCAAATCATTGAACCCGGCCGATTGCAGGATTTACGCGATGTCTTTCCCGGCGACATTCTGTTTATCAAAGCCTGTTATCCGGGCGCGTCGGGGGCGGGGAAGGACGTCTGGTATTGTCCGGATCCGGCCTCCCGCAACGTTGCGCTTGCGAATCTGGATGCCCTGAAAGACGGGCTTTCCGGCATTCGCGTCGAGAAGGCGATCGACATTGCGCTCAGCTGGTGCTTGAGTCTGAGTATTCTCGATGAAGGGGTTCGCTATATCGGCGCGGCCATTCAACTGTTTGACCGACCGGGTAAACAGTCCGGAAGCCGGATCGATCCGGATCAGATGCCGCCGGAGGCGCTGGTGAATATCGCGCGGTCTATTGCCTTGCGGGCCCGGGATCTCGGTTTTCGCGGCGTTGCGGGGTTTGATATCGGGATTACTTTTGAAGGCCGGCCTTATGTTTTCGATCTCAACTTTAGAATTGCCTCTTCAACCGCGCAGATTCTGCTGCACGACCAGGCCACCGCGCGGATCAACGCCCGGATTTCCGAATCGTGGAATGTCATGATTCGTGGAGAACTTTCTCCGGCGCTGGATCGCATTGCGTCTTTCGCGCAAAACGGATCCATTGTGCCGATCCGTTTATATGAAGCAACGCCGGCATCGCAAGACAGAAGTCTCATCACCGGCATGATGGTTGCAAACACGCCGGCGGAAATAGAAACCTTGCGTCAGGCTATGGAGGGGGCTCTCGGGGCGCTGCGGATCGCATAGGCCGGTTCTTTGCCGCCAATGGAATGTCTGTTCTCAAATGATCCGGGTTGGTATTTTTTTGAAGACAAGCTAAATAATAACCGTTTGTAAAATTAAAACAGGAGGCGTTTATGGAACCGGTCAAAATTATGCCGTGTCTGGATATGAAAAACGGACGCGTTGTCAAAGGGGTTCATTTTGTGGATATCAAAGATGCGGGCGATCCGGTGGAAAATGCCGCGTTTTACCAGGCCGAAGGGGCGGATGAACTGGCCATGCTGGATATCGCGGCCACCCTGGAAAACCGCAAAACCCGACTGGAGTGGGTTAAGAAAGTGTCGTCCGTCATCACTATTCCGCTGACCGTCGGAGGCGGCATTGCCAGTCTCGAAGATATCGACATGGTGCTGGGCGCGGGCGCCTCCACGGTGTCGATGAACAGCGCGGCCGTCAGGAATCCGGAATTGGTGCGTCAGGCGGCGCAAAAATTCGGCGCGGACAAAATCACAGTGGCCATCGACGCGAAGCGAAACGCGGCCATGCCGTCGGGCTTTGAACTGGTGGTTTCCGGCGGGACACTGCCAATTGCCAAAGACGCGGTGGTCTGGGCCCGAGATTGTCAGGAACTGGGCGCGGGCGTGATTCTGCCCACCAGCATGGACGGAGACGGTACGAAGGCCGGCTACGATATTCCCTACACCAAAGCCATCTCAAGCGCGGTGACGCTGCCGGTTGTTGCCTCAGGCGGCGCAGGAAAACTGGAAGACTTTTACGAAGCGGTGGTGGAGGGTGGCGCAACCATTTTGCTTGCCGCCTCGGTTTTTCATTTCCGGATGCTGAAAATTCAGGAGGTGAAGCAGTATCTGAAAGACAAAGGCATCACGATTGCCTGATGTAATAACCTGATCGCAGGGAACGGTTTGATCAAATCCGCAACGAATTGGCAAACCGTTCCCTGCGTTGTTTATGCCTTTTCGTCTGCCACCAGGATGACGCCGTCTTGTTGCATGGTCTTTATTTCATCGGTGAAATAGCCGATTTCCTCTAAGATGGCGATGGTGTCACGCCCCAGCGCCGGCGCGCTTCCCGAAGCCCTGGCGGGTGTGCGCGAAAATTTTATCGGAACGCCGATGCTCTTGAGCGTTTTGCAGACCGGATGGTCCTCCTTACAAATCATGTTTCGTGCCTGAAGATGCGGGTCTTGTTCTATTTCGTCTGCGGCCAGCACCGGTGTCAGGCAGATATCCAGCCCGGATGCGATTTTTGTCCATTCGTCGCGTGTTTTCGTCAGAAAGAGCATCTGTATTTCTTCCCGCAGTTTTCGGGCATCGTTGCCGTGAACCATAAACTGCCCCTCCCAGTCGGGCCGCGAGGCCAGATGGCAGAACTTTTTCCAGAATTTATCCTCTAATATTCCCAACGCCATATATTTGTCGTCCCGACATCGATAGACGCCGTAGCACGCCAGCCCCCCCGACAGCGGCGCCTCACCCGGCGCGAAGGCGCCCGCAGCCTGCGTGTGCGCCATTTGCAGGGTCATCAAAGGCATCAGGCCGTCGAGCATGGCCACGTCCACCTGCTGGCCGATGCCCCGGGTGTTTCGGGCCGAAAGCGCCGCCAGGCAGGCAATGACCGTCATATACGCGCCGCCTGCAATGTCGCCTAATTGCGGCCCGGGGATGACCGGGCCGGTCTCCGACGTTCCGGTTGCCGCCAGAATGCCGGAGTACCCGATGAAGTTGATGTCATGGCCCGCGTGTGAGGCGTAGGGTCCGTTCTGGCCGTAGCCGGTCAGCGAGATATAGATGATGTCTTTTTTGATGTCGCAGGCCCGCGTGTAACCTATTCCCATATTGTCCATCAGGCCCGGTCGGAAGGGCTCAACGACGATGTCGGCTGATTTCAGAAGGGTGTAGAAAATCCCGCGGCCCGCATCCGACTTTAAATCGACAGCCAGGCTGCGTTTGGAGCGGTTCACCGCCAGATAGCCTGCCGATTCCCCTTCGACATAAGGCGGGTAAAAGCGCATATAATCCGGCGAGGACATGTTTTCAATCTTGATGACCTCCGCGCCCATGTCGCCCAGCATCATCGTGGCCAGCGGCCCCGGATAGAGCCTTGTAAAATCCAGAATGCGCAACCCTGTGAGCGGTCCCTGATGCGGTGTTTCTGCCATACCGGTTTTTTTCTCCTGTCGTTTCGTTTTTAAAAATGTGTTAAACGCTCAGACATAGCGAATCTTATCTGGGAGGACGATATGGGCAGACTAGCCGATCTGATTTTTTTCCGCAACCACCGCCTTTGCCCGCGCTGGATGTGTTTTACCTTCGACAACGGCTTAAGAAGGCTTGTGCAGAATCCCGACCGGATTGTCCGCGCCTATGTCCGTGGAGGCGATACCGTGCTGGACGTGGGGCCCGGCATCGGTTATTTTACGATTCCAATGGCGAAAATCGTCGGCGACCGGGGGCGGGTGATCGCGGTGGATATTCAGCAAGCCATGCTCGACGGAATTCAAAAACGCGCGGTACGCGCACAGGTGGCCGACCGGGTCAGTCTGCACCTGGCAAGTCCCGATTCCCTGAATGTCACGGCGAAAGCCGATTTTATTCTGGCTTTTTGGATGGCCCATGAGGTGCCGGATCAACACAGGTTTTTTACTCAGCTGCGCGCCGTCCTGAAAGAAAACGGCAAATTCCTGCTGGCCGAGCCGGGACTGCATGTATCCAAAAAACAATTTGAAGCACAAATCGCCAGAGCGCAAAAGGCAGGCTTCCTTTTACATTCGCGTCCCGGGGTTAATCTGAGCCTGGCGGCCCTTTTCAGCGCGGGTTGAAGGTTTGAGCCTGTGGGCTTTGGCCGGTACACCGCCTTGCATCCGGTCTGAGCCGCATTGAAAAAAAATTTAATCCTGCCGCCGTTCCTGCCGATATAGACACAGGTTTTTAAATTCTTCACGCAGGGATGGTGTCATGTTCAAAAACTATATTGATTATTTCATTCCCGAAACGGTCCGTAAAGATGCCGACGAATACCGGCGCGCTTCCCAGCTGACGGCCTTCACGCTACTTTCATTGATCTTTTTCTTTCCGAATGTCATCAAATGGTACAAAATGGGACATGCGGGGCTGGCCATCAGCATTTTTTGCGTGATGATCTTCGTTACCTTTGTCTGTCCCTTCATTCTTAAAACCAGCGGTTCGCTCAAAATTATGGGAAATTGCGTCCTCGCGGCGCTGGCCTGGCATTTTTCTGTTCTGCCCGCTGTGACAGGGGGCATTTTATCTTCATCACTGGCCTGGAATATGGTCATCCCGGTTTTTGCGGTGACGTTTGTCGGATTCGCCAGTTTCATTTTCTGGTCTGCGTTTATGCTGGTGGAAATTGTCCTTTTTATGCTGATGCACATGAACGGTTATTCCCTGCCCGCTATTTCGCTTACCCAGCCTCAGATAGTACAGGCCCAGATTGCCAATGTTCTGGGGCCCTTTTTGACCATGGTGGTTGCGTTGATTTTTGGCGACCGCGGTTTGAAAGGCGCGCTGGCCGCCCAGAAAGCGGCAGCGGCGGCCAATCTTCTGGCGGAGCGGCAGCAGGAAGCTCTGCGAAAGGAATCTGACGCGCTGGCCGGCAGGCTGGAATCCGTTTTTGTACAGGTTCGTCAACATACCGAAAATCTGACGGAGAATATTATGGAAAAAATGGCGGACCTCACCCGGGAGGCCGCGCAAAGTGCGATGGACGCCAACGATCTGGTGGTCGGGGCAGGCGATGTGGTGGCAAAGACCAATTCGTCGATGCAGGCGCTGACTTCGCAAATGACGGATATCACCCGCACCAGTGAAGAAACCTCCAAGATCATCAAGACGATTGATGAGATCGCTTTTCAGACGAATCTTCTGGCGCTCAACGCGGCCGTGGAGGCGGCGCGCGCGGGGGAGGCGGGCGCGGGATTCGCCGTTGTGGCCGATGAGGTAAGAAACCTGGCCATGCGTTCCGCCGAAGCGGCAAAAAGCACTTCCACGCTGATCGAAGACATCATCATGCGTATCCGTCAGGGATCGTCGCTGGTCTCGGAGACGAATGATCGTTTCACGAAGGTATCGGAGAGTGTCACGAAGACGATATCCCTGGTGGACGGTATTGCCAGATCCTCCGCCACGCAAAGCCGGGGCATCGACGAGATCAAGCAGGTCGCCACGGAAATTCACGGTTTGGTCGGTGAGCAAAGGCAAAAAAAGTGAAGGTTTGCAAAGCCTGCGCAAAGGGGTAACGCGCCAAACCGGCTTTCGCCATCATCTTCACCTGCCTGCGATGCGTGTGTCTGTTTTTACACCGGCAGCACATAGCGGTTTTCCCGGAAAAGTTTCAGGCAGGCGTCCACAACAGCATGGTCGTAGATGACGCCCTGGCCCTGAATGATTTCCTCCAGCGCCGGATTCATGCCGAACGCGGGCCGGTAGGGGCGGTGCGATGAAATTGCCTCCACCACGTCGGCCACGGCGATGATTTTTGATTCCAGCAGAATGTCGTCTCCTGTGATTCCCTGCGGATAGCCGGAACCGTCCATGCGTTCGTGATGTTCCAAAACGATGCGCGCGATCGGCCAGGGGAATTCAATATCCTTGAGGATGTTGTAACCCGATTCGGAATGTGTTTTGATCAGCTCGAATTCCAGTTGCGTCAGGCGCGTGGGCTTGGTCAGAATTTCGGAAGGGATTGAAATTTTGCCGATATCATGAATCATGCCGGCCAGGCGGATCCCGTCAATCTGATCGCGCGACAGGTTCATTTCCGTGGCGATCGCACGGGCCAGATCGGCGACCCTTCGCTGGTGTCCGGCCGTGTAAGGATCGCGGATCTCCACCATCAAGGTCATGGCGTCGATGCTGGCATTGAGAATGTTCCGTATTTCTGTTGTCTTCTGCTCGACTTTCCGCTCCAGAACCAGGTTATGGGCGGTGAGCTGCCGCCGCATCTCTTCCAGCGACAGATGCGTGCGCACGCGCGCAATGACTTCCGCGGCATGAAAAGGTTTGGTGATATAGTCCACCGCGCCCAGTGCGAAGCCGCGGGTCTTGTCGGTGGTTTCGCTCATGGCGGTAATAAAGATCACCGGAATGGCATCGGTTCGCGGATCGGCCTTGAGCCGCTTGCACACCTCATAGCCATCCATCCCAGGCATCATGATATCCAGCAACACGAGGTCGGGTTTATGCTTGGCCGCGAAGTCCAGGGCCTTGGGTCCGCTTTTGGCGATGCCCAGGCGGTTCTCCGCCTTAAGTGTATTGACGAGCAGGTCGATGTTGGTGGCATTGTCATCGACAATCAGGATCATCGGCCGGGAATCATGGATGGCATTTTCGGTCATTGGCTTATCTTTCGAAGTATTTC
>JAWOJC010000192.1:0-5788 GCA_046484315.1 Smithellaceae bacterium
TCTGAAGATTGAATTTGAACCCAAGGCAACCGTCTGCAAATACGTCGTGCCCAAAGGTTACGGCCTGCCCGCCGATCATCCCGACGCCTTATTGTCACGCGCAAAGATCGAGATAGGCGATGTGGGCGTGGCCAGACTGTATTATTCCTCCGTGGATAAAAAGGAAGACGGCCTGTACCTCAGCTCATCGCGCGCCATCGGCATTGTGGGCATCGCCAACACACTCGACGCCGCCCGCATCATCGCCGAAGACGGCGTCCGGGCCGTCCGGGGGCCTGTCGCCTACCGCGAAGATATCGGCACCGACGCGCTCATTGAAAAACGCATCGCTCATATGAAGGAGATCCGGCATGATTGATCATATTGTTATCGTCCTCTACCTGGCTATGATTCTCTACATCGGATTTACCAGTCGCCGTCTGGCCGGCTTCAGGGAATTCGCCATCTCCCACGGTCACTACGGCTGGCTTGTGATCTGCTGCACCCTGTCGGCATCCTTTATCGGCGGCGGCTTTTCCACCGGCAACGCCGCAAAGGTTTTTTCCAACGGCATGGTCTACCCGCTGGCCCTTTTGGGGTTCAGTCTGCAAATCATCCTGGTGGCGCTGTTTGTCGCGCCACGGATTAAATCATTCCCGAATGCCGTGTCGGTGGGCGACATTATCGAACCTGCCTATGGTAAAAAAGCCCGGATCATCACGGGGTTTTTTTCGATGCTGATTTGCGCGGGGATTCTGGGTGCGCAAATCGGGGCTCTGGGAGCCATCTTTAATGTGTTTTTCGGCGTGTCACCCATAATCGGCATTCTGATCGGTTGCGGCATCATCTTCTTTTACTCCACAATCGGGGGCATGGCCGCAGTGGTCAAGACGGACATCCTGCAGTTTATTTTACTGATCATCGGCATCCCGTTGATATTTGTATTCGGCATCAGCATGTGCGGCGGGTGGCAGGCCTTTGTGGCAGCCATACCGGAGAGCCACCTGGAAATCTTAAGCGAGCGGATGCCGCTGTGGTCGTTTGTGTCCTTATTCCTCGTATTCGTGTTTGGTGAAACGCTGGTTCCTCCCTACGTGCAGCGTCTTTTGCTCGGACGCGACGCCAAGGCCACCAGCAAGGGAAACCTCTTAAGCGGTATTCTGTCGGCCCCGTTTTTCCTGATCAGCGGCGCGCTGGGCCTCATCGCCCTGCAATTGACCCCGGACATCTCCAGCAACCTGGCGCTGCCGGCCATCATTAAAGTGGTGCTGCCGATCGGACTGAGCGGACTCGTTATTTCCGGCGTCATCTCCATTGTCATGTCCTCCGCCGATTCCTTTCTCAACGCCGCCTCGGTGGCATTGGTGCAGGATGTCATCAAACCCCTGCGCCGTGAACCCTTGACGGATCGACAAGCCTTGAACATCGCCAGGCTCACCAATTTAATCACGGGCGGTGTGGCCTTGCTTTTTGCCTTTATGATTCCGAATGTTCTCGATATTCTGATTGCCGCTTACGATTACTGGGCGCCCACGGTACTGGTGCCTCTGGTTGCCGTCCTGCTGGGAAAAAAGGCGATCAAAGCCTCTTTTTATGCTGCGGTGGTGGCCGGCACCACGACCACGCTCATCTGGGATAAACTGCTGGGCAGCCCTTACGGGATTCAAGGATTTCTGATGGGCACCCTGCTGAGCTTGATTGCGTTTGTGCTGGTCAACACCTTTTCGACGAATCAGAAAGCGCAAGACGATACTCTTTTACCGCGTCGCAGTTAACAGGCAACATCCGGGCGAAAGGCTACGACAAAAAATCAGTACCTCGTCACATGCTCTTCGGCCAGACCGAAAACATTGCTGACGGCATGCACCATACCCGCATCGTCCCTGAAGGTGCCGTTATAAAGACCGAAGGGTTGGCGGAAATCCGAGCGGATCAGGCCTGCGATATTGATTTTCTGAACCCGCTGTCCCTGCGGCAGGAAAGAAAGAGCCACCGACTTGTCCGTGGTGCTTATTTTCCAGCGATTCATGGCATCGCCCATTTCAAAACGCGCGGCTTTCAGACAAGTGATTTTCCCGTCGACCCAGACGCAGTTTTCATTGGCATCCTCATCCCCGGCAATCATGTTCTGACAAAGGTTGAACGCCACTATTTTTTTGTCGGCGTTGTAGCCTGCGCCCATGGACCATTTCCAGAAACTGACATACGGGTAATAGGTTTTCTGCTCGTCGATGACCGCGATGCTGGCGTCGCGATCAAGCCGGACATCTTGCGAACCGACACGGATGGCGCCCGAGGCGGGCACCGCCGCCTTATGTGTGTAAAAAGGGCGCAGCCGGGTGATGGGAGACACCTGAACCAACGGTTGGGTGACCCGCAAATCTTCATGGATCACGACGTCGCCCTGAATGCCGGGACGTTTTGCATCACCATCCACGTCGATTAATATTCTGTGGAATCCCGCGTCCAGTCTGTTTTCAAAACGCAACCGGTAGCCTCGCGCCTCAAACAGACAGGCGCCCTCATAAACCTGCGCGGCCACTTTCACCAAACGCGATGAACACTTGCCGGCATACTCGAAAAGGGTATTTTGCAGACGGTCATAGACGTAGAAAAACGAAACGCCCATAAACTTGGCGTCAAAGATCACCGCGCCGAAATAATGCGCAGGGGTGATGAGGCCGAAGTGCTGCCATTCCTTCAGGCGGAAATTTTTCCAGAAACGCGGCGTGGGAAAAGCGTGCAGAGGCGCGTCCAGAATATTGACATCACGGAAAGGCACATCATAGGTGCCAAAATGAATCGATCCGTCAGCCTCCACCATCCGTGCGGGGGTTGCAAGTATAGGTCTCACCATTTATCTCCGGTATGCGGCATGGCCTGAGAAAGCAATCAGGCCGGCACTTTGGGAAGATCGGGAAAATTCGCGTCCAGCGCGGCATTCCATTTATCGACCATTGATGAGACGCTTTCCATCAATTCGGAAATATCCCCTTCGATGGCAATGGCGTGAATCTTGTCTCCCTGCGCGATGCTGTTGACAATATCCATATCAATGTCGCTGACCACTTCACCGAAAACTGTATGCTTGCCGTCGAGCCAGGGCGTGGGCACATGCGTGATGAAAAACTGGCTGCCGTTGGTCTGCGGGCCGGCATTGGCCATCGACAGAACGCCCGGCTTGTCATGCTTCAATTCGCTGACAAATTCATCGCCAAACCGGTAGCCGGGCCCGCCGCGTCCGTCGCCCGCGGGACAGCCGCCTTGGATCATGAAGTCGGGGATGACCCGGTGAAAATTCAAATTGTTGTAGTAGCCGCGCCGGGCCAGATTGACGAAATTACCCACGGTAACAGGCGTCTGGTCGGCAAATAATTTTAAACGGATGGTGCCTTTATCGGTTTCAATGACCGCAATTAACTTTTTCATGATCGTCTCCTTTGAGATAGGTGACGAAACATTAAAGAGTATCAGCGAATCTGTCAAGGTAAAACGAACAGTCTTCATTTGGCTTTAAGCACGGTTTATGCTATAGCCTACCCATATTTTTATCAGCCGAGGAGAAACAAACCCATGATCTACAATGAAGAATTCGAAACCCTGCCCCGCGAAGCCCTGGAAGCCCTGCAACTCAAAAGACTGCAACAGGTCGCCCAAAGGCTCTATCATACCGTCGGTTTTTACAAAAAATCATTCGACAAAGCCGGCGTTACGCCGGAGAGCCTCCGATCGCTTGCCGACCTGAGGCGTTTCCCCTTCACGACCAAGCAAGACATGCGCGACAATTACCCCTTCGGGTTATTCGCCACCCCGATGAGCAGCGTCGTCAGACTGCACGCCTCATCTGGCACCACCGGCGCGTCCACCGTTGTCGGCTACACGCAGCGGGACATTGACACCTGGTCCGAACTGATGGGACGCTGCTTTGTCGCCGCCGGACTCACCAAAAACGACATTATTCACAACGCCTACGGCTACGGCCTTTTCACCGGTGGCCTGGGGGCGCATTACGGCGCGGAAAAAATCGGCGCGAGCGTCATCCCGATGTCGGGCGGCAACACCAAGCGCCAGATCACCATTTTGCAGGACTTCCGGCCGACGGCCATCTGCTGCACGCCGTCCTATGCGCTCAATCTCGCCGAGCAGGGACGCGCCATGGGCGTGGACATGCGCGCGCTCAACCTGCGCGTAGGCATTTTCGGCGCGGAACCCTGGAGCGAACAAATGCGCGTTGAAATCGAAAAAGCGCTCAACCTGACGGCCATGAATATATACGGCCTGTCCGAAATCATGGGCCCGGGCGTCGCCATGGAATGCACGGAAGCGCGCGACGGCATGCATATTTTCGAGGATCATTTTCTGGTGGAAACCATCAACCCTGAAACCGGCGAGGTTCTGCCGCCCGGCTCCGAGGGCGAACTTGTTTTCACCACGCTCACCAAGGAAGCCTTCCCGCTCATCCGCTACAGGACACGCGACATCGCCACACTCAATCCCGCACCCTGCCGTTGCGGACGCACCCACTACCGGATGAGCCGCGTCATGGGCCGAAGCGACGACATGCTCATCATCCGCGGCGTTAACGTTTTCCCGTCGCAGATCGAAGCCGTGCTGGTGGGTATCGAAGGGCTGGAACCGCACTATCAGCTCATCGTGGACCGCGAAGGCACGCTCGACACGCTGGAAGTGCAGGTTGAACTTTCCGAAAAGCAGTTTGAAGGCGCGGATGAAATCAAAACACTGCAGAAACTTGAACGTCAACTGCTCAAGGACATGAAAGACTACCTGGGCATCACCGCCAAGGTAAAGCTGGTGGAACCCAGAGCCATTCAGCGCTCCGAAGGCAAAGCCAGCCGGATCGTGGACAAGAGAAGGATCTAGCAAAAAAGCACGGATAGATTTCTTATCATTGGCGTGATCGAAGAAAAGCATTGGTCGGCTGTAATCACCTATCGATCCGGCAAAGTGAGGATCATTTCCGTCCGCCGATCGAGGAAAGAAAGGGCGAGGATTTGACCGATCATCTGTATCTCGCCTGCGCGACACGACCGGATCTGGCGCTAAAAAGGGCGCATGTGGATTTCCCGTCTGGATGATTCAACAGCTTGACCGGGAGGCCAAACGCCTGGGCGTGCCCCGTCAGTCCATGATCAAGGTCTGGGTCGCCGAACATCTGGAAAAGGTCGCCTGATTGCTGAACCTGATATGGTTTTTGTTCGTGCAACACTTGCACCCTGGGAAACGCAACAATACCCCCCGGGGCACAACCATCCCCTAAAGCCGCCCCTTAACACTTAACGTAAAACGCCTCACTCCTTACGCCTTTATCCTTGAGCCTTTATCCTAACACCTCATACGAAAAAACCCCTACCCAACCCCTCCCCACATGTGTATAATATAGACAACTCTACACACCAGGAGGTAAAACATGAGAACCAATGTGGTGATCAGCGATGATCTGATGGCTTCCGCACTGAAGGCTTCGGGCCTGAAAACAAAAAAAGACGCCATCGAAGAGGGATTGAAACTGCTCGTCCAGATCAGAAACCTCGAGAAGATCAAAAAATATCGGGGAAAGCTGAAATGGTCCGGAAATCTGGATCAGATGAGGCAAGAGTCATGATTCTGGTGGATTCGTCTGTCTGGATTGACTATTTCAACGGCTTGCATCCTTACCCTCACCAAGAATAATCAATTTAGCTGGACGTTGACAGCGCACACGTGCAAAGGCATGAATCAAAGTCGGAAAATCTTTTTGAGGATGTAAACGGCCAATGCCTAGTATGACAGGCCATTCCTTTTGATTAAG
>JAWOJC010000208.1:0-3045 GCA_046484315.1 Smithellaceae bacterium
CAGTCAGGTCCGTAAAAAAGCCCCCGCTCTGGAATGAGAGCGGGGGCTTTTTTACGGACCTGACTGAAATAACATCATTCAGCCATAAATGGATTCGCTACTGAATCGGCGTCCATCTGATCATTTCCGGCTCCTTGGTCTTGCTCATAGCCTTATATTTTTCAAATTCGGCTTTTGTTTTCGGGAACGCCAGATTGTAGGCCACTTTTGTGAATTTACCGTCTTTCACTTCCTGCATAATTAAACCGCAGAACATAAAACCCTTTTCGTTCATCGCAAATAGCTCATTGGGAACGATATCACCCGTGGTCGGCAGAGCTTTGGAGATATTCCGGCGGACCACGACAGGATCAACTGACTGCGCCTTCTCGATAGCGAGGGCAATGACTTTCATCATATTGTAGTTTAATACGGGTTCGGCCCCCATCTCTCTTTTATACGTGGCGCTGTATTTGGCAGAGAACGCCGGAACGGCCGGCAGGGGCAATCTCTTAAGGTCACCCGTGCTGATCATGCCTTCGAGCTGGTTCATGTCTTTGATCACTTTTGCAATATAATCCGGTTTGGCCTGGTCAATCACAACGAAGCCGCCTTTGAATCCAAGGGATCTGGCCTGTTCAATGACCAAGACGGTGGTGGCTGAAGGACCGCCGACCAGCAGAAAATCAGGTTTCTTTGATATAGCCGCCGACAACTGGGATGAAAAATCGGTTTCCGTGTAGTAATTGACCGGATAGTCCCCTACGATGCGACCGCCTTTGTTGACCCAGAAATTCTTGAATGCGTTGCGCCATGCATCACCATAACCACCCGCTGTAACCACCATCGCGCCATCACGATAGCCATTTCTCCAAGCCGACTCCACAAACAGCTGAGCGTAAGTCACAAAGTTGGGAACGGCAGTAATGATCATTGGATGGCCCTGATCCAGAAGAACATGGATACTGGTGTAGGCCGCAATAATGAAATTAGCCGGCTGAATTCCCATGATTGCCGCGAGTCCCGTGAAATTGGGGCTGAAAACCGCCATGGCTTTATTCTGATTGACAAAACGCAGGGCGTTATTCTTGGCCTGAGTCGGGTCCATACGGTCATCGAGTCTTTCCAGTTTAAAGGAATATTTTTTCCCCCCAACTGTCACACCACCTGCCGCGTTGAGCTCATTGATCGCCATTTCAATACCGTTGACACAATCCTGACCATACTCAGCCGCCGGTCCGCTCAAAGGACCGGTGTAACCGATCACAATCTCCTGCGCGGACGCTATGCTTACAGATGAAACAAAAGCGAACACAAACATTGAACACAATATAGCTTTCCAACTCTTCATTACCATATCCCCCTTCTTTGATAAAATATCCGGTCACAACGTTGCAATTTTATGACTCGGTTGACTCCGTTACAATAATGCCCCCGCGCGCCGTCACCGGCAATGGATAATGCGGCCATTCCAGAAACCGCTGCATCCATTTAAAATATTTACTTGAGACACATTGTCTTCCAAACATAAGAATCCGCATCCAACGGATTGAATAAAACCGGATTGCACCGGATAGAGAGGATCCGGGGCAAGAGGGTGTCCAGGCATCTGCGAGAACTCCGACAAATAATACAATCCTTCCACAAATTCAAATCTTAGGACAAGACGCACGATGCTAAAAACTTCAAGGACGAACAGCACCTCCCCGTATATAGCATAATACTAACGAACGTTGATTGTGTCTACTAAGCGAAAATAATTTTGTCAAGAGCTATTTGTGCCCCCCTTCCACCCCCCGCACGACTCGCGACGCGGTTGCGCGTTTCCTTCCAGGCCCAGAATTCCACTTTAAGATTGTTCAATTTATTTCTTAAAAATGTCCGGTTCCATTTGTGGAAATAAAACGGCACAGCCTTTATTTTTTAGCAAAAAATTATTTTGATGGTTTCAGGCGGTTGTCCATGCTGGTGAAGCCACAGTCCGGTTGGTAGCAGGTGACGTTGAGGAACTCGCATTTCTGCTTGCAGACCGGACAAACCTGCGGCGGCGCCATCTCAACCACCGTGTTGCCACAGTTGCTGCACTTCCACGTGTTTTCGGGAATGATCTGTTTGTTATCCGGCATCATCCGCCTCCTTTGTTGAATTGATGGCGCAATTTAGCACAGAAAATGCGGCAAAAGCGAATCTTTTTTATTTCATGAATATCCTTGTAATTAGTCCGCGCTTTCGGTAAACAAAAAAGATCTTGATTTCAGGAGCAATATGATATGGCAAAGAAAACAGCGGGCATGGATTTGAAACAACTGACACTTCTGGGTTCCGGCCAACCCGCAAAACCCGCGCGCAGGCTTGAGACGTTTCCCAGTCATGCCAAACGTGACTACACGGTCACGCTGACCACAGATGAATTTACCTGTGTCTGCCCGATGACCGGCCAGCCGGATTTCGCGAAAATCACCATCCAGTACATCCCGGACAAAAAAATCGTCGAATCGAAATCACTGAAGCTCTACTTCTGGTCGTTTCGTCATGACGGCGTTTTTCACGAGCATATCACCAACGTCATTCTTGACGACCTCGTCTCGGCCCTCTCGCCACGCTGGTGCAAAGTCACAGCGCAATTTGCCGTGCGCGGCGGCATCGCCATCACCGTGGACGCGGAATATAAGAAAAGAACACACTCCCAGAAACGGCCGACGAAATAGAATCTCAAACCGGTCTTCTTTCCGGTTCATCCAAGTCTCGTTCGAATGCGATAATTGCGGGCATCAGGGACACGGGCAAAAACGCTTTGCACCCATGACCACTAAACACTTTTAATCATTATTCCGTTGACACATATGACCATTACCCATATACTCCCGCGACAAAAACGTTCTTTCTGACACACAATAACGTACAGATGGTTAATCTTTAAGGAAATACGAGAGGATATGTTATGCCAAAACGCGAAGACATTAAAAAAGTATTGATTATCGCGTCGGGTCCGATTGTGATCGGCCAGGCCTGGGAATTCGACTATTCAGGAACCCAGGCCTGCAAGGCTCTGCGCAAGCTGGGCTA
>JAWOJC010000231.1:0-12703 GCA_046484315.1 Smithellaceae bacterium
GCCACTGAATCTCACGGTGGTCTGCGCAAAGGACACCGTGCTGAAGGCTACGATAAGCCCCAGAGACAACAAAACTAACCAAAATTTCTTCATTTCTTCCTCCTGAAATATTTATGGAAGTAAAAATTTCCAGCCTTTTTTCCCGAAACGGGCATTCCGTTCAAAAAGGCCACTTCAACACTGCGCACGCCCGACGACGCCAACAGACTTCGCAAGACATACGCGGCGAAACCTAACAGAGGCCTCACGGACTTGTCAAGATTTTTTTAATCCGTTTTCCAACCGAAGCTTTCGCCTGCCAGACATCTTAGCAATATGAATGCCAACCCCGGCAAAAAGGAGACGGGATTTGCCCTCTTCCCCGGGCCCCGCCCGCGCGCGCCTGAAGTGTCATCGCGCTTATTTTACATCCATTAAAAATATAAGTATTTGAATATTTGGCATTTTCTATAATAAAGCAGATCAATACCCCCTTTAGTCCGGAACCGACCGGCATTTCGCTTCCGTGCAATTTATTTTTCACCTGCATGTCATGATGAGCTTCCAACAAAATTTTTAATTTTTCATGTGTCGTTTTTTTTACACACAATCACGCCTGTCTTTTTCAGCAAAACCTCAAAAGTGGAAAAAAGAACACACAAAACTGAACAGGGCGATCCGCAAGTAAAAAAAATATCAGGCCGAAAGGCAGGTGAATTTTGTCCGACAGCCAGCAGGCCGCGTTCGTTCCGGCCGGAGCGCCTCCATTTAGCCCCTCGGGCATCCTGCCGATTTCAGATTGTGCGGCTTGGCCTTTGCCTTCGCCCTTTTCACTTTTGTGTGGGAAATCGGCCAAGACTCTGGTATGACGGGAGGCACGTTGAAATGACTTGCGAAATGACAAGGCGGCGATGAAGACACCCCAACTGAAAGCCGGAGAACGGCTGGACATTGTTTTTGAAAATGAACTGCATCAAGGCAACGCGCATTATTTAAAAGCCGTGCTGTATGACGTTGAGAAGAATGCTCTCACTGTATCACAAACATCGCCCGCGCTGGGCCGCCAGTTTCTCAACCGCCGGATCCGTGTCACCTATCTGGTGCGTGTGGAAAACCGTGTCTTGCGCTTCGGTTTTGCCGGCCTGCTGCTGGATTTGATGACCGACTATCCGATCGCTTCGGGTAAAACGGTGGAAGCGCTGCTGATCAAAAAAGAAGGGCGGGCGGAACCGACCGATTTTCGAATGTATTTCAGGGTTAAACCGCCGTCGGATTCGGATGTGTGCCTCTTTTGGGAAGAGGAAAAAGTAAGCCTGCTGGATATCTCCATCGGCGGGGCCAAATTCAGTTATCCGAAAAGCTACCGGTTTCAACCGGGAGAAACCGTTGAATTCAAACTATTGATCGACAAAGCGGTTTTTGACGTGGCCGCCCGTGTGCGCAACGTTCGGGAACCTCACCCTGACGGTTCGAGCAAAAACATTCAGTTTGTCAGTGTTGAATTTGACCGGGGCGACCGCAAAATGGACGCGGCGCTCGGCAGGGCCATCATCGATATCGAGCGGGCCCTGTTGTCCGACGGAAAGCTATGAAAAGCAGGCTATGGGCGATAGGCGATAGGACGATCTGGAAAGGGCGGGGCACCCCGCCGCAACGATAATAACAAAACTTTTTTGGAGGTAGAGATCATGTCAAAATCACAAGACGCAAAAAAAGACACCAAGAAGAAACCAGCCAAATCCGCAAAAGAAAAGAAGGAAGCCAAAAAAATGAAAAAAGCGGGAAAAGAATAAACACAGGCGAGAGGCAATGGGCCATAGAGCTATGAGCTATGAGCCATGAGCTATGAGCTATGAGCTATGAGCTACGAGCTATGAGCTTGTTGCCTGACAACTCACTTACAAGGATGATGATTTTATGAAGGTTCAGTTTCTCGGCGCGGCACAGACGGTTACAGGCTCATGCTTCATGATTGAAACGGACAAAGTTCGTTTTGCCATTGATTGCGGCATGCATCAGGGCTCGAATCAGGTGGAAAAGCGCAACTGGGACATCAGCCCCTACGATCCGGCCCGTATTGATTTCATCGTGATCACGCACGCGCATATCGATCATTCAGGCCTGTTGCCGCGCATGGCCGGACATGGTTTTTCGGGGCCTGTCTATGCCACCGAACCCACCGGCGATCTGTTGGAAATTCTGCTTCTGGACAGCGCGCACATTCAGGAAACGGAAGCGGCCGGACGCAATAAGCGGATGCAGCGCGCCGGCATGAAAGCGGACGCGGTTTCGCTGTATACGAAAAAAGACGCTGAAGCGCTGCTGCCGATGATTCAATCGCGTCCCTATGGCGAAATCTTCAGCCCGGCCCAAGGCATCCGGATCCGTTTTCTGGACGCGGGCCATATTCTGGGCGCGGCGATCATCGAACTGTTCATTGAAGAAAACGGCACCACGACAAAACTGGTCTTTTCCGGCGACATCGGACGCCCGAATCAACTGCTGATGAAAGACCCGACCCCCCTGATGGATGCGGACTTTTTGTTTATGGAGTCCACCTACGGCAACCGCAATCACAAGGGAGAGTCCGAAAGTATCGATGAACTGGCGGAAGCCATCGCCTACAGCTATCGTAATGGCGAAAAGGTGGTCATTCCGGCCTTTGCGGTGGAAAGAACGCAGGAGATTCTCTATTCGCTGCACCTTCTGTCCAAAGACGGCCGTCTGCCTGCCGACATGCCGGTTTACCTCGACAGTCCGCTCGCCATCAAGGCGACGGAAATTTTCCGGCGCCACAAAGCCTATCTGGACGCGGAAACCCAGGCCCTGCTCAAAAAAGGCGAAGACCCTCTGAAACTGCCGCAACTGCGGTTTACCTCCTCCACGGAGGAGTCGATCCGGATCAATGAACGTCAGGAACCGGCGATTGTGATTTCCGCAAGCGGCATGGCCAACGCGGGACGCATTCTGCACCACCTGCGGCATAACCTGTGGCGCCCCGGCGCCAGTGTCGTTTTTGTCGGATTCCAGGCCCAGGGAACCAACGGCCGCAAAATTGTGGACGGCGCGGCCAAAATCCGGATTTTTAATGAAGACATCGCGATCGGCGCCAAAGTATTCACGATCAACGGCTTTTCCGCCCATGCGGGCCAGACGCAACTGCTCGACTGGCTGGGTACTTTTCAGAATGCAAAAATGCAGGTATTTCTGGTGCACGGTGAAAATTCCGCTCAGGAAACGCTGGCGGAGCTGATCCGGAACAAATTCGGTTTCACCGTCACGATTCCCGAATATCTGGAGGAAATCCAACTGAAGCTCGACGGCCGGATCGAAGAATTCAGGCCCCGCCATATCGCAGCGACACCCGTCGACGCATCACACATGCTCGACGATCTGCAAAATAAAATCAACGATCTCATCAGTAAAAGGCAGCTCATTTCCGCTCTGCCGCCATCTGAACAGGAAGAAATAACCCAATGGCTGCAAGAAGCGACGCTGACGATTGAAGAGATTCAGATGAAGGCCAAAGGATAAAGGACAAAGGATAAAGGCCAAAGGCAAAAGACCAAAGGCAAAAGGCCTCATCCGGCAGGCACCTTACGCCTCACTCCTCACGCCTTACGCTTAACGCTTCACGCCTCACTCTTCCATCTCCGGATGCAGGAGGCGCGCGGTTTGCTCTATGGCATCCACAATCCGAAGCGAGGCCCGCCCGATCAGGTCCGTGTCGATGGGGTGAATCCGGTGATTTTTCACCGCCGGAATGCCGGGAAACTGCTGCCAGTAGGTTTTTACTTTTTTAAATTCCTTATCCGACGCCATCGGCGCGAAAAGCAGCACATCCGGCGCACCCGCCATCACGCCTTCGGCGCTGTAGCGCGGGTACCGGGCCGGCTGATCCGCTGCCATGTTCACACCGCCGGCTTGCACAATCACATCGGAAATCAGGGTGCGTCCATTCACGGAAATGACGGGATCCATGCCGATTTGAAAAAAAACCCGCGGCTTCTTCTTGTTTTGAACCCGCAGGCTCACCGCCTCCAGCCTGTGCCGCAGCGCGGCGGCCAATTTTTGCGCGGTTTGTTCCCGGCCGGTCATCTCACCGATGCGAAGCAGGCTTTGGATGATGCCTTCCGTATCGGACGGGTGGGTGACGTAAACGGTCATGCCGATTTTTTCGAGCTTTCTAACGGTTTCGAGCCGATTGCCGTCGGCGGTGACAATAATCAGGTCCGGCGCAAGTGCTATGATTTTCTCAAGCGACGGATTGGTAAAACCGCCGACATGGGTTTTTAGTTTTGCCGGATGGGGCCAATCGCAAAAACTCGTCACCCCGACAATCCGCTCGTCGAGACCCAGGGCAAAGAGGATTTCGGTGATTCCCGGCGCAAGCGATATGATGCGCGAAGGCTCGCCAGGCAATGCCACAAGCCGACCGAGATCATCCGTGACCGGGGCTGCCGAAAGCGAATCCGCGCAAAACAGGCCCGCCCAAAAAAAGACGAAAGCGATCACAAGCGCCGCAGGGTCGTTTAGAATTTTTTTTTGGCAAAAAGATGGCATCATATTTCAGTCGGTCATCCGGTAGCGAAAAGAGGCCACAACGTGCAGGCGCGTCAGGTTATAGCTTTCCGGCAAAGGCGCGAACGGCGCGGCGGATTGTACCGTGGCCAGCGTGCCCTCGTCGAGATGCGTTGAACCCGAAGAAGACACAAGCGCAATCTGGCTCAGCGTCCCGTCGGCATTCACGGAAATTCTGACCACGGACGTGCCTTCATCACGCCTGGCGTAGGCGGTGGCCGGATAGGCCCAGATGCGCTGAATCTTTCTTTTGAAGCCGCTGAGATACTGTGCGTATTTGACATCCGGATCTCCCAGGTGAACGGTGTCCTCCCGCACAGAATCGTCTGTCATCGCCGCTTCTTCCTGTGGCGCCGGTTCGTCCTCGCGGGCTGCCCGATCAGCACCCGGATCAATCACCTCGTCCGGCGCGGTGATCTGCACATTGAAGATTTCAGCAGCCCGGACGTTCGTCCGCAGGTCAATGATGCTGCTGACAAAAATCAGCGCCGCATGCGCAATCAGCGATATAATGATGGGCCACAAAAAAATATGTCTGGAATTCATAGATTCTCTCTCGGGCGGAATCATATACGGCATTTGCTTCAAAATCAACTCTATGATAACCCCGCATACGATATCGCCTGCAAAAGAGGATACAAGAGATGCTGACGGATATAGACTTTATGCGTATCGCCCTTCAAGAAGCCGACGCCGCATACCTGCGCGATGAAGTGCCTGTCGGCGCGGTGGTGGTGCAGGCAGGCCGGATTCTGGCGCGGGCCCACAACGCGCCGATTGGCCGCCACGACCCGTCCGCGCACGCCGAGATGCTGGCCATCCGCCGGGCCGCAGAATACACCGGCAACTATCGCCTGACGGGCGCGACGCTCTTTGTGACGCTCGAACCCTGTGTAATGTGCGCGGGTGCGATTCTCCAGGCAAGACTGGCGCGTGTCGTCTTCGGCGCGCGCGATCCGAAGGCCGGCGCGGCAGGCTCCCTGTACCACCTGCTGGATGATGCGCGCCTGAATCATCGGGTCATGGTCACGGAAGGAATATTAAAGGATGCGTGCTCGGAAATTTTGAGTAGATTTTTTAAGGAAAAGAGGGTAAGAGCCGATTCGGCACCTGAGTAACCGCGGAGAGATGTCTGAGTGGCCGAAGGAGCACGACTGGAAATCGTGTGTACGCCCCAAAGGTGTACCGGGGGTTCGAATCCCCCTCTCTCCGCCATAATTATCTTATCGGGATCTTTTGCAATTCAAATATGCACGACGTTTGCATTTGAAAATAGAAAGTCTTATCACATCACGCGGAGAGGTACCGAAGTGGTCGTAACGGGATCGACTCGAAATCGATTTGGGGGCCACAAGCTCCCACGGGGGTTCGAATCCCCCTCTCTCCGCCATAGATTACAACCTCTTACCCTTTTCAATCCGACTTCAGACGCGTCTTTTCAAAATTTGGGTTGATTCCTGTCGATTTATCCATTAAGAGTTGCCCCAGGTCAACTAAAAAGAAACATGGCCGGGTCCCGTACAACGAAGACTTGTGAACCCCGTCAGGTCCGGAAGGAAGCAGCGGCAGCAAATCCCTTCGTGTGTTGCGGTCAACCCGGTCACCAGTTATGATAACGGTGGTTCTCCGGTAAAAAAACCCGCAAAAGAGGTTCCCTTGGAATACCAGGTTCTAGCCCGAAAATTTCGCCCGCAAACCTTTGACGATGTCGCAGGCCAGGAGCATGTGGTCAGAACGCTGGCCAACGCCATCGGACAGGGGCGGGTCGGTCACGCCTTTTTGTTCGCGGGGCCGCGCGGCGTCGGCAAAACGTCGATTGCCCGCATTCTGGCTAAATCCCTCAATTGCGAAACGGGGCCGACGGCCACGCCCTGCAATGTCTGCGCGAACTGCCGTGAAATCACGGACGGCACGTCGATGGATGTGCGCGAAATCGACGGCGCGTCCAATCGCGGCATCGACGAAATCCGTGAGCTGCGGGAAAATGTGAAATTCGCGCCTGCCGCCTCCAAGTACAAAGTCTACATCATCGACGAAGTCCACATGCTGACGCGAGAAGCGTTCAACGCGCTTTTAAAAACGCTGGAAGAACCGCCCGGTCACGTGATTTTCATCTTCGCCACCACGGAGAACCATAAGGTGCCGGCCACGATTCTTTCCCGCTGCCAGTGCTATGACTTCCGCCGGATCTCCCTGGGACAGATCGCGGCCAACCTGGGCAGGCTGGCGACAGCCGAAGGCATTGCCATCAGCCCCGCCGCGCTCACGTGGATTGCCGAAGCCGGCGACGGCTCCATGCGCGACGCCCAGAGTATTTTCGATCAGGTCATCTCCTATGCAGGACTGGCAATTGCCGATGATGACGTAGAAGAGATTCTGGGGCTTTCCGACCGCAAATATCTGTACCGTCTCTCCGAAGCGGTCATGGCCCGGGACGCCGGCGCCTGCCTGACGATTCTGGAAGAAGCCTATCTGGCGGGCATCGACATGAAGCATTTCTACGCGATGCTTTTGAAGCATTTTCGCAATCTGCTTTTGGTCAAGATCACCGCCGACGGCGGCGCTTCTTTGGACATCGCGCCGGAACAGGCGGAAAAAATAAAAAGCCAGACGCAGGAGGTCTCCCGCGAGACGCTCCAGCGCTACCTGGATATTTTGATCGGCGAGGCCGACAGCCTGAGGCGCAGCCAGGAAGTCCGCATGAAGATTGAAACGATTCTGGTCCGGATGGCGTATCTGGAACCGGTGCTGCCGGTGGGCGATATTCTGGACCGGCTTGAATTCCTCCAGCGAACGCTGCAAAACGAAACCCCGGCCGCGACCGGCGGGGCTTCCGTGCCGCGCGCGCCGGAGACACCCCGAAAGCCCGCGCCGGACCGGATCGAACAGCCGGCGGCATTGCCCCGGCCCAAGGAAGCAGTTTTAACTGACGGCCCGACCCACCACGCGGCTGATCCCGCGCCGGATGAAGACCTGAAAAAATTCATTAAAAGGCAAAACGCGCTTCTGGGGGCAAAGATAGACGCGGCCCTGTCCTTAAATTTTGAAAATGGCCGTTTGACAGTGTCCTTCCCCCATGGTTATATTTTTCTGGAAAGTGTCACGGAAAAATCCCAGAAGGAGGCCCTGGAAAAAATAGCCGAAAACTATTATTCACAAAAAGTTCAGGTGGCCATTGAAACCATCGAGGATTCCCGGCCTGCCAAACCCAACGGCAACGGACGCACCACAAGGGCAAACAGCCTCAATGAAATCAAGCGGGAAGCGATGAATTCGCCGCTTTTACAAAAGGTGCTCGATGAATTTGACGGCGCGGAACTCATAGACATCAAACCCATCACGGATAAAAAGCAAGGGGGATAAAAAAGTGCAGAATATCGGAAACATCATGAAACAGGCCAAAAAAATGCAGGAAAAAATCGGCCAGATGCAGCAGGAGCTGGAAACACGGACGGTTGAAGCCCAGGCGGGAGGCGGCATGGTGCGTGTGCTGGTCAACGGGAAATTCGAGCTGGTTTCTCTCGCCATTGAAAAAGACGTCGTCAATCCCGATGATATCGACATGCTTCAGGATCTGATCGCCGCCGCGGTGAACGAAGGCATCCGCAAAGCCCAGGAAATGGCATCCTCCGAAATGGCGAAAATCACGGGCGGGCTGGGCATTCCCGGCATGGGGATGTAAGGCGGCTCATGAAATCCTACGCACAACCTATCAAGCGTCTGATCGCGGAGCTGGCCAAACTGCCCGGCATCGGCGAAAAAACAGCGGCACGACTGGCCAATTATATTCTGCGCGCCACGCCCGACGATGTGGAGCGGCTCGCGGAAAGCCTGGTGGAGGTCAAGCGCAAAATCCGCCTGTGCCGCGTCTGCCTCAACCCCACGGAGGAGGAGGTCTGTCACATCTGCAGCAATACCGGACGTGATCAGCATGTCATTTGTGTGGTGGAAGAACCGGACGCGCTGGCGGCCATCGAAGAAAGCGGCGTTTTTCACGGGCTGTACCACGTTTTACACGGCGCGCTCGCGCCGCTCGACGGCATCGGGCCGGAACATCTCCGCCTGGGCGAACTCCAGCAGCGTGTCGCCACGGGCGCCATCACCGAATTAATTCTGGCCACAAATCCCAACGTGCACGGCGAGGCCACAGCGCTTCTGATCACCCGGATGTTTAAAGATGCAAATCTCCAGATCACACGTATCGCCATGGGCGTGCCGATGGGCGGCGATTTGAAATATGTGGATAAGATGACCCTCTCGAAGTCCCTGGAATTTCGACGGGACATGTAGTCGGATGGATAATGAATCATGCGCGAAATCAATGTTCAACAGGTCACGCTGACCGTCCGGAAGCTTTTCATGCAAGCCAATACCCATCTGGGGCATGACGTGATTTGCGCCCTGCAGCGCGCGCAAAAGCAGGAAGCTTCCCCCATCGGCCGGCAGGTTCTGGAAAAAATTCTCCAAAACGCCGATATCGCCCGCGAAAGCGCGATGCCGATCTGCCAGGACACGGGTCTTGCCGTTTTGTTCGTCGAAATCGGACAGGACGCACGGGTGGTCGGAGGCGATTTACGCGCCGCAATCGAAGAGGGTGTGCGCCAGGCCTATGAAGATGGGTTTTTGCGCAAATCCGTCTGCGATCCGCTCACCCGAATCAACACCCGGGACAATACGCCGGCCGTCATCCACATGGATATGGTGCAGGGAGACCGGCTGAGAATCATCGCCATGCCCAAGGGGGGAGGCAGTGAAAATATGAGCGCCGCCAGGATGCTCACGCCTTCGGCAGGTATCGACGGCATTGAAAAATTTGTGCTGGAAACGGTAGAAAAAGCCGGCGCCAACCCCTGCCCGCCCATTATCGTGGGCATCGGCATCGGCGGCTCGCTCGAACAGGCCTGCCTTCTGGCCAAAAAAGCGCTTTTAAGAGAAACAGGAAAAGCGCACCCGTCAGATCCAAGGCTTACGCAAATGGAAAAGAAACTCTACGAACAGATCAACGCACTGGGTATCGGGCCTGCGGGACTGGGCGGCAAGGTAACCACCCTGGCCGTTCATGCCGAAATGACGCCCTGCCACATCGCCTCCCTGCCGGTGGCGGTCAATATTCAGTGCCATGTGGCCAGACATCAGGAAGCAACGCTATGAACACGGCAAAGAATCACAATCCCCTTTCCATCCGGACCCCTCTTTCCGCCGGGGTTTGCGCCTCCCTGCGTGCAGGCGATATGGTGCTGCTGACAGGCGAGGTCTACACGGCCCGCGACGTCGCCCACCGGCGTCTTTACGAGGCGTTGAAAAAAGGGCTACCCCTGCCGATGGATTTATCGACGGCCACCATTTTTTACGCGGCGCCCTCACCCACACCGGTCGGCAGCGTGATCGGCTCCATCGGGCCCACAACCAGCTATCGGATGGATGCTTTCACCCCGACGCTCATCGAACACGGACTCAAGGCAATGATCGGCAAGGGCAACCGGTCGCCTGCGGTGGTGGAAGCCATCAAGAAACACGGCGCAGTCTATTTCGGCGCAATCGGCGGCATTGCCGCCCTGACCGCCCGGTGCGTCAAAAAAGTGGAATTGGTCGCTTATGAAGATCTTGGTCCGGAGGCCATCCGCAGGCTGACGGTGGTCGATCTGCCGCTGGTGGTCATCAATGACGCAGACGGAGGAGACCTGTATGTTTCCGAACAGAGCAAATGGCGTATCGTTTCGGAATAACAGATGGTTTCTATTGGTCGAAAAAACATTGACTCGATAATATTTCTATAATATGGATGCGAGTCATTTTTTAATACAATGAAGGAGATTCTGATAGATGATCGAAGTAAGATGGCATGGCCGGGGCGGTCAGGGAGCGGTAACGTCGGTGGAATTACTGGCGGTATCAGCGATTGCCGCGGGGAAATTCGCCCAGGGGTTTCCCAGTTTCGGTCCGGAAAGAAGAGGAGCGCCGGTCGCCGCGTTTACCCGTATCGACGACAAGAAAATCAATGTCCGATCAGGTATTTACGATCCGGATGTGGTTTTGGTGCTAGATTCCAGTCTGATCGGCCTGGTTCCTGTCACGGACGGGCTGAAACCGGGCGGAAAGTTAATTGTTAACACGCACAAAACCCCCGATGAGATTCGCAAAGCCCTCAATTACAAAGGGACATTGGCCCTTGTGGACGGCACCGGCATCGCGCGCAAGGAAATGGGCGTGCCCATTGCCAACACCACGATGATCGGCGCGCTTTTAAAGGTGACGGGCGTGATGGGTCTTGACGCGATGAAAGACGCAGTGGAACACCGGTTCGGCAGAATCGCCCAGAAAAACATCAACGCGATGAAACGGGCCTACGACGAAATAACCATAAGCAATTAAGAGGATAATCCATATGGCATTGAAAACATGGAGGGAACTTCCCATCGGCTGCGTAGTCGCCGATCCGGGGAGCGCCAGTGAGTATCATACGGGCAGCTGGCGGTCGCAGCGGCCCATCTGGGATGACGCCAAATGCATCAAGTGCGGCATCTGTTATGTCTACTGCCCGGAAGGCTGCGTGCAGCAGACCGAGGACGGTTTCTTTAAAGCGAACATGGACTATTGCAAGGGATGCGGTATTTGTGCCCACGAGTGCTGGCCCCGCGCAATTAAAATGGTAGAGGAGGGATAAACATGGCCAAGCGCGTAGGAATGGAAGTAACCGTCGCCGTGGCCGAAGCCGTGGCGCTATGCCGGATTGACATGGCGGGCGTTTATCCCATCACCCCCCAGTCGCACATCGCGGAACATCTCTCCAATCTGGTGGCCGACGGCACACTGGATGCTGAATTTGTCACCGTAGAATCCGAACACTCGGCCATGAGCGCGGTCATCGGCTCGGCAGGCACCGGCGCCCGTTCTTATACGGCGACCAGCTCACAGGGCCTGATGCTGATGCACGAACTGCTGCCCATCGCCTCGGCGATGCGTTTGCCCATCACCATGGCCATTGCCAATCGGGCGGTATCCGGTCCCCTGAATATTCTCAATGATCATTCCGATATCATGCCGCAGCGCGACGCGGGATGGATCGTTCTCTTCACAGAAAACGGACAGGAGGCCATTGACCTGTCGATTCAGGCTTTCAAAATCGCCGAACACAAAGACGTCATGCTGCCCGTCTCCGTCAACATTGACGGCTTTCAGCTGACGCACATGGTGGAGCCGGTGGAAATGCCCACCCAGGAAGAAGTGGATCAGTTTCTGCCGCCTTTGGCGCCGCATGCCACCTTGCACCCCTCAAAGCCCGTTACGATGGGTGCTTTCTCCATGGCCGATTATTTTACGGAAATCATGAAAGCCAAAGATGAGGTGCTCAAAAATTCTAAAAAAGTCATTCTGGACGTTTGGGATGAATGGGCCAAAATGTTCGGACGCAGCTATAAACCGGTGGAATCCTACAAAGCAGATGATGCAGAGACACTGATCCTGACCATGGGCTCCATGGGCGAAACCGCGCTTTTGGCCATCGACGAGCTGCGCGCCAAAGGTGTCAAAGCGGGCCTGATCAAACTGAGGCTCTGGCGTCCCTTCCCGTTTGCGGAACTCAAAGCAGCGGTCGGAAACGCGAAAAAACTGATTGTCACTGATCGGGCGGTATCCTTCGGCGGCCCCGGTGGACCTGTATTTTCAGAAGTTAAATCAGCCCTCTATGCCGAGTCAACCCGTCCGGCCATTTACAATTACATCTACGGCCTGGGAGGACGCGACGTCACGGTGCATGATTTTGTCAGTATGTTTGAAAAAGTTCTGGCAGATACGGCCAATCAGAATGCAGACACTTATGAATTCTGGGGAGTGAGAGAATAATGAATATTGTAGAAAATTTTGATTTATTTGCCCCGCGGCTGATCAATAAGAAAGAATTGTTGTCCGCAGGCCACCGCGCCTGCTCCGGCTGTGCCGAAGTACTGGCTGTGCGGCTGATGTGCAAGGCGCTGGGTGAAAACACCGTGATCGCCTCCGCGACGGGCTGTATGGAAATTGTCTCGAGCATGTTTCCCACCACCGCCTGGCGAGTCCCCTGGATTCACGTCGCGTTTGAAAACGCCGCGGCCGTGGCCTCAGGTGTGGAAGCGGGTCTCAAGGCGCTGCGTAAAAAAGGAAAAAT
>JAWOJC010000311.1:0-4913 GCA_046484315.1 Smithellaceae bacterium
ATTCGGCTAAAAGTTCGTTGTTGATTCTTTCGAGCGCCTCAATCTTGCCGGTAAAAAATTTGACTTGCAAGGCATAGGCGTCGAGCACATCTTCCCAGCTTTTAAACGTCGCGGGATCAGGCGTTCTCGCCCCGTGCTGTTCGCCGGTTTTCGGATTCACCCCCTGATGCAGCGCCCACCAGAGGCATTTGGGCAAAACAAAGTAACCCACCGAGCGACGCACCACATTTTTCCCCGGAATCTCGATGTAGACGCAGCCGGTGACAGCGTATTGCCTGGCTTCATCAGATGGGACCCCCCAGCGTTCAAAAAGGGGAATTAGCGCTTCATCGTTAAAAAGTGAGGGATACCCGATACCGGTTTTAATAACGTCGATCGCTTTGGCATAAACCTCATCCGGCGTTTTTTCGTGCATCCGTAAGACGATGCTCGGTTCGATGATTTTTAATGACCTGGCGGCTTCCATGGTCAGGTAAGTCAGGTCATTGGTCACATCCCTGCCGTTTTCATCCGTGCCGCCGATGGTGACCGCCTGCAGCGACGCGACGCCGCCGTAAACGGAGCTGACCGTGGGGGAATACACCAGCCCCAGTTCGTTGAGTTTGATCCAGAGCAGTTGCAAAATGCCCAGGGTCTCGTCTTTTGTGATCCGCCCTTTCTTCAGATCCTTTTCGTAGTATGGCCCGAAAAGATGGTCGATGCGGATGCCAATGCCCAGCGTGGAATATTCCAGATAGCGCACCAGGTGAATAAAGTAGAAAAACTGAACGGCTTCAATAAATGTCCGTGGCGGGTTTTCCGGGACCCACTCGCAGGTCGCGGCAATTTCCGTCAAAATCTTTTTGCGCGCGGCGTTTTTCTGACGGGCCGCGGATTTTTTGGCCAAAGCGGCATACCGTTTGGCAAAATTAATGACCGCTTCCAGCGAGATCATGGCGGCCGTGAGAAAATCTTTCTGCTCAACATAATCGCCGGGAATGTCTTTATCCAATTCGGCCATCTTATCTTTGATCTCCCGAATCAGACCATTGAGTCCCAGCTTGAAGAGTTTTTCGTAATTGGGAATGCCCAATTCAGAAAGCTGGCTCCAGAGAAACGTTCCTTCATACGTCCAATATTTTTTCAGGTCATCGGGAATGACGGCCTGATGGCGGTCGCTGATCGATCTTCCCTTCCAGTACTCACAAAGCTTGTTTAATTCCCTGCGGCCGGCGGCATCCAGCAGGGTCTTTCCCGCCACACTGCCGGCCAGACGCTTCGGGGATTTCCAGTTTTGTTCAATCGGATGAAAAATGCCGTTGGGATCCGCCGTCTGATAACCTACGATCCGTTCATAATCGCGGATAAAAATTCCCATCTTGCTTAAGATATTTTCCAGAGCTCTGGCACGTCTGAGTACCATCGGCTGTCCGTCCGTTGCCTTGTAGGATTCCGTCATGAGCCGTGATCGCTGCAAATCCAGACGAATTTCCGGGCGGAACATGCCCCGCTTGGAATCATCATCAGTGTTGCCCCTTTTAATATTTCGGATGGCCCGGCTGACGACCTTCCTGCGTAGTTTTTCCGGCGCTAAACTTTGTGGCTGCATAGTATCTCTCCTTCACAATTTTTATTTGTTCAGCACCGACTTTCCACATCAAGACACCGGAAATCAAAAGGCCGTCTTGAGATTATCCATATTCAAGTTGCCGCCGGACATGACCATAACCACTTTTTTCCCGGCAAGACGGTCTTTGATTTTGAAAGCACCCATTAAAGATACGGCACCCGCGGCTTCGGCCAGATTATGCGTTGTCGTCAGCGCCAGTCGAATCCCTTCCACAATTTCATCTTCCGTCAAAAGCACGACGTCGTTGATCGAATCTCTGAGAATCACATAAGGCAGATGAAAGACGCTACGCGCGGCCAGACCATCCGCAATCGTATGGGCATCATCGAGCGTAACGATTTCTCCTTTTTTCCAGGAATTGTAAAAGGACGGAGCGTTTTGCGGTTCGACACCGATGATTTCGATATCCGGCCTGATCGCACGCGCGGTTCTCAGAATCGAGGCGCAACCGGCGCCGCCGCCAATGGGACAAATGATTGTATCAGCCTGGGGCAGATCTTCCAGAATCTCCAGCCCCATGGTTGCCAGGCCGTTTAATATTTCCGGCTCATTGCCCTGCTGAACGTAGTAATATCCGGCGCTATCGACCAGTTCTTCACAGTAAGACTGGGCATCGTAGAAATCTTCTCCGTGGACAATGACCTGGGCGCCGTAGCTTTCGATGGTTCTGTTGATTTCAGGGTTATTGTCCTCCGGCACGATCACCGTACAGGGCACATGAAACCACTGCCCCGCCCAGGCCATGGCCAGCCCGTGGTTGCCTCGGGTGGCCACAAGGATGCCTGTTTCCAGGGCTTCCCCGGACAGGGAATGAAAGAAATTGAGCGCACCCCGAATCTTGAAAGAACCGGTCGGATTATGATTTTCGTGTTTCACGAAGGCCTCGCAGCCCAGAAGCCTGGAAAGCTCAGAATAGTGGATCAGGTTTGTCCGGTTGAGATATTTGGATATAACGGTTCGCGCCATGAAAGCTTTCGCCGGATTGACTTGCCGGCTGAGCGCCTCATATTTTTTCAGCATAAGTACCTCCCGAGTCATCAAACCCCAGAACGTTAATTATCCCCGTTACCTGCTTTTTTATTCCTTCAGTCTAGCTGTCTGTTCACCATGTCCGCGTATCTTTGTGCCGCGCCCCGGTTGGCAAGCACCGCTGCCTGACCCCGCTCACCGCGTGCCTTTAGCGCCTGGGGATGGGCAAGTACATTCAGGATGCCCTGCAGCAATGCCTGTTCATCGACCACACGGATGCCTGCGCCCGCCGCTTCCATCAGGGCCGCTTCCTGACTGAAATCCTCCATCGACGGACCGTAAAAAACAACTTTGCCCCAAGCCGCCGCCTCCAGAATATTTTGACCGCCTTTCGGCACCAGCGATCCGCCGCAGTAAACAAGGGAGGCCAGTGAATAAACCTTGAACAGCTCACCGATCACATCGACCACGATGATCCTTTCGCCCTGGCGCGTCTGACCGCCCTGCATCCGCGTGACGGTGATAACGTCATTTAACGCCCTTTGCCGGAGAAGATCAAGCACTGCGTTTGTCCTCTCGATATGACGCGGCACAAGGATCAGTTGAAATTCCGGATAAGACTTCAGCAGGGCGAGATAGACCCGAATGAGAATCTCTTCTTCACCCGGATGGGTGCTGCCCGCAACCAGAAATTTTTCCTTCGGGCTGACATTAAAACGCCTTGCGACATCCTCGCCTAATTCGGGTGAAGCCATCGCCGCAAGCGCGTCATATTTAGCATTTCCCATCACTCTGATTCTGGATGCGTCCATCCCGATCTGCCGGATGCGGGTCGCATCAATGTCGGTGATCATCCCGGCTTTATCGATGTTTCTTAAAACCCGTTTCCAGAAAACCCGGCTGCGCCGATACGGGGTAAAGGATCGCGGCGAAATCCGTCCATTGGCCATCACCACCTTAATTCCGCGCCTCCGGCAGGCGGCCAGAAAATTCGGCCATAGTTCCGTCTCGACGAGCACAAACACATCCGGCAGGACATGATCCAGCATGGTGTTGACGCACCAGGGGATATCCAGCGGAAAATAGATAAATGCGTCCACACCACGTGCCAGATTGCGAGCCATCCCCTGCCCTGTTTCGGTGGAGGTCGAAAAAATAATCCGCACATCCGGCCTTTGCGCCTTCAACGCGGCAATCATTGGCACGGCGGCCGTTACTTCGCCTACGGATACCGCGTGAATCCAAACCCGTCTGCCCGCCCCGAGGCCGGACAGAAGATGCTTTTGCCGCAGGCCGAGTTTCTGGAGAAAGCTATGGCGGTATTTGCCGGTAATGAACATTTTGAGAAGAAAATACGCAAGACCCGGAATCGCGGCGATCATCAGAAAAATGTTATAAACGAGTCTCATGCGCGCATATTCGGTATTTTCACCTTCGATGTCAAGAAGAAAGGCAACGACTCGGCACCTATCAGGGTTGACAGGTTGCAAGCTTTGGTATATTTCATCAAACAAATAAAGGAGAACCCTTCATGAAACTGATTGCCCCTTCGATCCTTTCCGCCGACGGCGGAAAACTGGCCTCGGAAATCGCAGCGGTGGAAGAAGCCGGCGCGGACTGGATTCACGTGGATGTTATGGACGGACACTTCGTCCCCAACATCACGATGGGACCGGCCGTGATCGGGGCATTGCGCAAAGCGACAAAACTGCCTTTTGATGTCCACCTGATGATCAACAATCCGGATACGTTCATTGAATCTTTCGCGGCAGCGGGCGCTGATTACATCACCGTTCATGTGGAAGCAGCCATCCATTTACACCGGACGATTGAATTGATTAAAAAAGCGGGAAAGAAGGCCGGCGTCTCGCTGAATCCGGCAACGCCGCTTGGACAGATTGAGGAAATTCTGCCGTATATCGACCTGCTTTTGATCATGTCGGTCAATCCCGGCTTCGGCGGGCAGCAGTTTATTCAAAGCGCCCTAACCAAAATCAAACGAGCGAAGGAGATGATGGAGATATTGCCGCAAAAGCCTTTGCTGGAAGTGGACGGCGGGGTTAATCTGCAAAACATTGCTTCCATCGCCCGGGCAGGCGCGGATGTCCTTGTGGCAGGCAATGCGGTATTCGGCACAGGTGATTATGCGCAAGCGATTACCGCTTTGAAAGCCGCCGCAAACCGGGACTAATGACCCCTGGCACGGTGCACGCCCCACCCGGAAGCCTCCAACACAAACCGGCTGGCGCCGGATAGCGATTCATGGTGCGGCCCTGCATACTTTTATGCCGCACCACGAATACGCAGTCGATCATTTCTTGCGGTAATCGTAGAC
>JAWOJC010000314.1:0-17700 GCA_046484315.1 Smithellaceae bacterium
TATGAAGTTGGTTGAAGTCGTTCAGGGACCGCATGTCTCCGATGAAACGCCGCAGTGCATGATGGATTTCTGCCTGAAGATCGACAAGATTCCCGTCCATGTGAAAAAAGAAGTTGACGGGTTCATTTTAAACCGCATTTTCAGCGCTATCCACAAGGAAGCCTTCTGGATGCTGGAAATGGGCGTGGCCTCTCATGAAGACATCGACAAAGCGTGCGTTTATGGTGCGGGACACCCGATGGGCCCCTTCCGCCTGCTCGATCTGACCGGTGTTGATCTGGCCTTCGATATCGGCATGAGCCACTTCTATGAGTCCGGCAATCCTGCGGACCTTCCCGTTCCCACCGTCGTGAAGCTCTACACACAGGGCAAATTCGGCCAGAAAACGGGCGAAGGCTTTTACAGCTACAAGAAGTAAGTGGTGGTGTGTACGGTTCAATTATAAGATTCCGGATATTCATATAAAACGTCTGCCTTGTTTCGTTTTTCAAAGGGAACAGGGCAGGCGTTTTCATTCCGGTGATGCATGGCTGCAAGGAATCATCCGGCTTTAGCGCTAATCTTATTTGTGGACCCCTGACGTTATTTCTTTTTGACGCGAATGTTTACCCGAACTGCGGGAGGTTTGCCTTCCAGAAAAGCAACGCCCGACGTTGGCGTTAGCCTCTTTTCTAAAGTCACCGAAGAAGACACGGCACTCAGATCAATCGTTTCAGTTTCCAGTTGAATCTCTTGCGGCTTCATACGGGAATCCAT
This sequence comes from Smithellaceae bacterium, assembly GCA_046484315.1. GTDB lineage: Bacteria > Desulfobacterota > Syntrophia > Syntrophales > Smithellaceae > UBA8904. The sequence continues at coordinate 757 of JAWOJC010000314.1, forward strand.
CATGACATTTAGTCTGGCGGGTTCAATAGTCAGGTCTTGCAGCTGAAGATGCTTTGGTAAGGCGTTCACCGTTGCAGCATTGATTTGCAGCTTCGCCTGCACCTGGCGAAAGGGATAGACCCTGATCTTCGAAGGAATAATATCAGTGACCGAAATATTTGAAGGCGCGTTCACCATGCTTTTAGTCAGCGGGAATTCTTTTTTCTTGAAGGCAATGTCGGTGAGATCCACAGAAAGTTTCAGCGATCGCTCGTCCATGAGTTGAAAGGCCTGCTGAGGGCCTTGGAAGATCACTTTCGCTTCCGTGACCTGCGGATCATCGATTCGCCACATGTCGGGAATATTCTTATATTCGATGGGAACGATGAAGTCACGGCGGACGATGTCGCGCTGATATCCGAATGTTACCCACAAAACACAGGCCAACGCGATGGCCATGACCTTTTCCTTGCTGTTTTCTTTGAGCCAGCCGAGCACAGGCCGCTTTATCGGCGTCGGTTGCGTACTGATATAAAATTTTTCCAGCGCGTCGCTGAGTGCCAAAGCGCCGGGAATCACTGTAAGCGTTTCGAATCTGGCCAACGATACGGATCCCCGTTCTTCAGATACAACAATGCAAAGCGCATCAGAACGTTCGGTCAGTCCGAGGGCCGCTGTGTGGCGCAGGCCGATGTTGTTGTATCGCGAAATATTGGCCGCCAGCGGTAAATGGCATCCGAATTGAACGACATGTTCGCCTGAGATAACGGCCGCGCCGTCATGACCGGGCGAGTGCGGATCGAAGATGCTTTCCAGAAGCGGGGCGCTGATGCTGCCGTTGAGCTCAATGCCGCCTGTCAGGTGTCTGTCGAGTGGATCGCTTCCCTGCAAAACGATCAGCGCGCCGATGCGTTTCTTGGCCAGATTCATGGTAGTCTCGGCAATCACATTTGCGGCCTTTTCCAGTTTCGACAGAGGTCGTGGTTGTTTTCGGAGGTTGCCAAGCATCGCCAGACGCTCAAAAAAACCGCGCAGATCCTCCTGGAAGATGACCACCAGCACAAAAAGCAGGATAGCGAAAAAACCCTGTAAAACGATCACTGTCAGATAAAGCTGAAAGAAACGGGCCGCGAGGTAGATGACGCCCAGAAAGAAAATCCCAACCAGGACATATCTGGATGCCCGGGTTTTAAACCACATTAATAAGGCAAAGATCATGGCGGCGATGATCGCCGTATCCAGAATATCCTGAATCCGGATGCTTTTGATGAACGGAGCAACCCAGTGGGCGAAATCCATACCTGATCCTTCTATGTCTGAAAAAATCGATAGCTTTTATAATGGCATCAAACCGCAAGTGTCAAGCGGCATTACAAGCATTTTGGGGAAAATAAATAATTTGACAAAACCGTAAAGGGCGCTTACTATACCCCCATAGGGTATAAAGAAAGACAGGGAAGATGGATCCGGAAAGAAAAAAAATTATTGACCGTTTAAGACGCATGGAAGGACAGATTCGCGGCATTGAGCGACTGATTGGAGAAGACGCTCCCTGCGTGGATGTCCTGACGCAGGTAGCGGCTGTGACATCGGCGATGAAAAAGACGGGCGCCGCGATTGTATCAGCGCATATGAAAAAGTGTATGGACGAGGAAGCCGGGAATCCGAAGAAAAAGAGAGAAGAATTTTCGGCTGCGTTACTTCGTTTTATCGATCTTTCATAACGGTTTACGGGAGGAAGATAATGAAGGAAAAAAAAGGTTTAGCCATGACCCGCCGGTCTTTATTGAAGCTGGGGGCGACGGCGGCGATTGCGGGCGGTATCGGGCTGCCAAAAAAAGCGGTGGCCAGTAACAAAGGCAGGCTGGCCACACTCATTGATTTGAGTTTGTGTGACGGCTGTGCCGATCGGGAAACGCCGGCTTGTGTCAGTGTGTGTAAATCTATCAACAAAGACAAGATTCCCAAGCCTGTGGATCCCATTCCGGAGCCCTGGCCCCGTAAAACCATAGAAGACTGGTCGAAAAAGAAAAACATGATCCATCGACTCACACCTTATAACTTCATTTACGTTCACAAAGCGGTCATTGGGGATTCGGGTCGAGAACAGGTGATCTACGTTCCTCGCCGCTGCATGCACTGTGATAATCCGGCTTGCGCGACGATTTGTCCTTTTTCCGCCAACAACAAAAGGCCCAATGGCGCTGTCGTGATTGATCAGGATCTGTGTTTTGGCGGGGCGAAATGTAAGGATGTTTGTCCGTGGGAAATTCCCCAGCGGCAATCCGGCGTCGGCATCTATCTGCATGTGCTGCCCGGCTTCATGGGCAACGGTGTGATGTATAAATGCGATCTCTGTGTTGAGCGGCTTGCTGAAGGAAAACTACCCGCTTGCATCGAGGCCTGTCCGCGCCAGGCGATGCTGATCGGACCGCGCAGCGAGATTGAAAAAATTGCCGATGAGCGCGCACGCGCGATGAATGGTTTTATTTACGGAAAAACCGAAAATGGCGGCACCTCGACTTTTTATGTGTCTCCGGTTTCTTTTGAACTCATCAATGAAACGATTCAGAAAAAACCAGGCCAGCCGGATATGAAAACGAAGGTTCCAAGGCGGATGGCCAAAACGGATAAATTCGGGGATGCGGTTTTAGTCTCGCCGGTGCTGGGTCTGGCTGCCGCCGGCGCTTTGGGCTGGTACACCCGCCGAAAGCAGCAGGCAAAGAAGGAGGGAAAAGACAATGGCTGAAAAAATTCTTGCCGATAAAAATCGGGTTGTCCGCCACAGCGGTCTTGAGCTTGCCGAGCATTGGGCCATTGCCGTCTCCGGCATTATTTTGCTTTTAACCGGCATTTTTGAACTGCCGGTGGCCAAGCGCTATTACATTGTCACGGTCCCGGGCCTGGGATGGACGGCGGACTTTATAACCTCTTTATATCTGCACTATGCGGCCGCTTTTGTCTTCTCGGCGGCGGCTGTTTTTCATCTGGTGTATCACGGCATTTTAGGCGAAAAAGGTCTGATGCCGCGTAAAGGCGATTTTTCCGCTTCTATTGAGGTGATTAAAAGCTTCATCGGTCTGGGCAAGGAACCACCCATGCACAAGTATTTACCGGAGCAGCGCCTGGCCTATGCGGGCATGGCCGTGATCATTGTGCTGCTGATTGTTTCCGGTCTGGTCAAAACCTATAAAAATATCTATGCGCCGGATTTGTCCTGGACGCTCGTGTTGTGGGCGACCTGGATTCATAATATCGGGTTTATCCTTTTCTTCCTGGCTTTCGGAGCGCACATGGCGGCCATTTTGCTCAAGCCGAACTGGCCGATGGTGCGGGGTATCTTTACCGGAAAGGTGCGATTGGATTATGCCCGCCACCGCCACGCGCTCTGGATTGCCGATCTGGAAAAGCATCAGCCGGTAAGCAGCATTGAAGCGGCAGATCCGTCTTTCGGCACGGAGGCGGACCTGCCGGAAAAAACTTCGGATGAACGCGCGTTTCCGGTCAGTAGTGACCAGACAGCGCCCGATCCTGCCCCTGAAGCGCCGCCTGAAAAACGAAAAGACTGAGAACCATTTTTTCTGACAGTGGTTTTTCCTGCCCTGACCGGTCAGCCAATCGGACTGCGTCATTTCGGCACATATTTGTAAGTTGCATATTCGAGGGGTTTTGGGTATAAGCACCAACATCTGCTGCATGTCAGACAGATCAAAAATATCGGAAATATCAAGGTAAATCATGGCCAACCGAATTGAAGTGGGTTTTAAAAAAGGGATTCGCGACGCACTGGGCGAAAAGACAAAAAAACGCATTATCGATAGCCTGGGGATGCCGGTCGAAAATGTGGCGACCCTTGAAGTCTATACGATTGCAGGGAAACTGCTGAATGCCGAATTGCGGGCGGCAGCCGCAGGGCCACTGTCTGATCCGGTGATTCAGGAATTCACCATCAACCGGCCGCTGGCGAAAAATTTCGACTGGCTCATCGAAGTCGGTTTTCGTCCGGGCGTGACGGATAATGTCGGCAAGACGGCACGCGAAGCGATCACACTTTTGCTGGGAGAAAAAATCGGCGATCGCGAAGTGGCCGTGTACACCTCCCGGCAGTATTTGATCAGTGGCGCAATATCTCAGGCGGACGCGGAAAAAATCGCATCGGGCCTGTTGTCCAACGATCTGATTGAGCGCCATCAAGTCATTGCCGCCACCGCCTTTGATTTCAAAAATGGCCTGCCTGCGCATGTTGCGCAAGTCATGGGCAAAGACGAACCCAAGGTTTGCCGGATCAATCTGACGGCGCTGGACGCAGCCGCGCTTTTAAAAATCAGCCAGGAAAAGCTGCTCGCGCTCAATCTCGAAGAGATGCAGGCCCTGCAGGCCTATTACCGGAATCCGGCCGTGATTAAGGCCCGTAAAAAAATGGGGTTGGACGAAACCACGACGGATGTGGAGCTCGAGTGCCTGGCGCAGACCTGGTCGGAGCATTGCAAGCATAAAATATTCAACAGCCGGATCGATTACACCGACGGACGCACAAAACTGATAATCGATTCGCTTTTTAAAAAGTATATCAAAGGATCCACCGCCAAAGTCCGTAAGGACAAAGGCAAGAAGGATTTCTGCCTTTCCGTGTTTGTTGACAACGCGGGAATCATCAAGTTCAATGACGACCACAATCTGGTTTTCAAAGTCGAAACGCACAACTCACCGTCTGCGCTTGATCCCTACGGCGGGGCGCTCACCGGCATCGTCGGTGTCAACCGCGATCCGTTCGGCACGGGCCTGGGGTCGAAGCTCATTTTTAACACGGATGTGTTTTGCTTTGCCTCGCCCTTTCACAAAAAGAAACTGCCGCCCCGCATTCTGCATCCGCGTCGCATCTACGAAGGCGTGCGCGAAGGCGTGGAGCACGGCGGCAACAAAAGCGGCATTCCCACCATCAACGGCAGCCTCGTTTTCGACGAGCGATATTTAGGCAAGCCGCTGGTCTACTGCGGCACCGCCGGCATCATGCCCGCAAAGTTGAACGGCAAGCCCACGCACGGTAAAGAGATCAAGCCCGGCGACGTCATCATTATGACCGGCGGCCGGATCGGCAAGGACGGCATTCACGGTGCAACTTTTTCCTCCGAGGAGCTCCACGAAGGTTCCCCGGTTACGGCTGTGCAGATCGGCGATCCGATCACGCAAAAGAAAATGACGGATTTTCTGCTGGTAGCCAGAAACCGCGGGCTGTACCGAGCCATTACCGATAACGGGGCGGGTGGTCTTTCTTCCTCCGTGGGGGAAATGGCGACCTATTCCGGCGGCTGTGAAATCGATTTGTCGCTCGCGCCGCTCAAATACGCGGGACTGCAGCCTTGGGAAATTCTGGTGTCCGAGGCGCAGGAACGCATGTCGCTGGCCGTCGATCCGAAAAAAGTGGGCAAATTTATGGAACTGGCCCGCAAAATGGGCGTGGAAGCCACGGCGCTGGGCCGGTTTACAAAGTCCGGTAAATTCCATGTCCGCTACGGTGAAAAAACCGTGGCCTGGCTGGATATGGCCTTTCTGCACGACGGTGTTCCGCAGATGAAGCTTCGGGCGACATGGAAAGCGCCTAAAAATATAGAACCTAAATTTGCCGAACCGGCTGACTTGAACAAGGCGCTCGTCCGGATGCTGGGACGCCTGAACATCTGTTCGAAAGAGTCGGTTGTCCGCCAGTATGATCACGAAGTCCAGGGTGGCAGCGTGATCAAGCCGATGGTGGGGCAGCAAAATGACGGGCCGTCCGACGCCGGGATTGTCCGGCCGCTTCTGGACACGATGGAAGGCGTGGTTGTGGCGCACGGCATCTGCCCGCGTTACAGCGATATCGACGCTTATCACATGACCGCTTGCGCCATTGACGAAGCGGTGAGAAACGCCGTGGCGGTGGGTGCCGATCTGGATCACCTGGCGGGATTGGATAATTTCTGCTGGTGCGATCCGGTACAGTCCGAAAAAACGCCCGATGGCGAATACAAGCTGGCCCAGCTGGTGCGCGCCAATATGGCGATTTACGACTACACCACCGCCTACGGTGTGCCCTGTATTTCCGGTAAAGACAGCATGAAAAACGATTACGCCATCGGAAAAACGAAAATCTCTGTGCCGCCAACGCTTTTGTATTCGGTCATCGGCAGGATCACCGATGTGCGCAAGGCCGTGACCATGGACGCCAAGCGTCCGCAGGACCTGGTGTATATTTTGGGTGAAACCCGCGACGAACTGGGGGCATCTGAATGGTTCGCGCACAACAATGCTGTCGGCAACAAGGTGCCGCAGGTGGACGCCAAGAAAGCAATGAAGCTCTACCGCGCTTTGCACAAAGCCATCCAGGCGGGGCTGGTAGCCTCCTGTCATGACTGCTCAGACGGCGGCCTGGGCGTTGCACTGGCGGAAACAGCGTTTGCCGGCGGGCTGGGGATAAACGTTGACTTGAAGGACGTGCCTTACCGCGGCAAAAAAAGAAACGACTATATTCTGTTTTCCGAGACGGCCAGCCGTTTTGTGGTGACCATTCATCCGAAAAACCAGAAACGGTTTGAAAAAATACTGGCCGGCAACGTGGCAAATGAAATCGGATTTGTTTGTGCCGACGGCCTGTTTCAAATCGCGGGCGTTGACGGGCGGATGATTGTCAAGGAAAAAATAAGCAAACTCAAAGAAGCCTGGCAAAAGCCGCTTCATTTTTAGACAGGATTGAACCCATGGCAAACAAAGTCAAAGCAATCGTCCTCACCGGCAACGGCACCAACTGTGAAATGGAAATGGCGCACGCTTGCAAACTCGCGGGAGCCGACCGAATCGATATCGTTCATCTCAGTGAATTGCTCTTCGGAGAAAAGCGCCTTTCGGATTATAATTTCCTAAACCTGCCGGGCGGTTTTCTGGACGGCGACGATCTGGGGTCGGCCAAAGCCGGCGCCAACCGGTTTCTGCACGCGCCGATTACCGGCGAAAATGAAATGCTCATTGAAGAACTGCTGAAATTCATTTCTGCAGGCGGGCTGATTCTGGGGGTTTGCAATGGCTTTCAGCTAATGGTGAAGCTGGGCTTGCTGCCAGCGCTTGATGGCAATTTTACAAAACAGAGCACTACGCTGACGTTTAATGATTCCGGTCGTTTTGAGGATCGCTGGGTATATTTGCAGGCCAACGCGCAAAGCCCCTGTGTCTTCACAAAAGGCATTGATCTTGTGTATTATCCCGTTCGCCACGGCGAAGGGAAATTTGTTCCGGAGAGCCTTGCTGTTCTGGAGGAGATTGAAAAAAAGAATCTTGTCGTTTTGCGCTATGCCACGCCGGACGGAAAACTGACCATGGAATATCCGGCCAATCCCAACGGTTCGGCGCTGGCGACTGCCGGCATTTGCAACGAAACCGGCAGGCTCTTCGGTTTAATGCCACACCCCGAAGCCTTTCTGCACCGCACGAATCATCCGCGTTGGACCCGGGAAGACCTGCCCGAGGAAGGCCAGGGCCTGGCGATCTTCAAAAACGCGGTGGCTTTTATCCGGAGCCATCAATTCTAATTTGCTTTTTTCCCGATTAAATCAATGACCGTGATTTCAGGCGGAGCGAAGACGCGCACAGGCGGGCCCCAGGTGCCTGTGCCGCGGCTGACGTACAAAAGTTTGCTTTCGGCCAGTTCGTGAAGGCCGTAATTTCTGGGGAAGTAAATTCTTGTCATGAAACCGAAGGGAAACAGCTGGCCGCCGTGCGTGTGTCCGGAAAGCTGTAAATTAAACTGGGCGGCTTTATCGATGTAGGGCTGGTGCTTTAAGAGTAGGACGAAGCCGTTTTGCTTCTGAGCGAGTGCCCTGGAAAACGCCCGGCTTTTTTCAGTCTCGCCCGGTTTCCGGCCGGTGATGTCGTCTTCTCCAAAAATCGTGATGCCCGCCGCTTGTGTGCTCTCATCGCGTAAAAGCTGAAATCCCGCCGCTTCGGTAAATTCAATGGACCGCCTGAGTCCCGCGTAATATTCATGGTTTCCCAAAACGGCGAATTTGCCATAGGTTGTTTCAATGGCGGCGAAGCGTTCAGCGTCATTCATGATGTTGTCAAGTTCTCCGTCGAGCAGGTCGCCTGTGGAAACCAGAATATCCGGCCCGGCCTTCCGGACCTGTTCCAATAAGGGATTTAGACGGCTGTTGCGAATGATGATGCCCACATGTACGTCGGAGATCTGCACGATCCGGAGCTTCCCGTCGCCGGGGAGGATCTGCTGAGTGGCGATTTCCAGGTGCTTCACGCGAATTCGCTGCGCGTCGATATAGCCGTATACCACCAGACCCGCGGCCACAAAGACAGACAGCCCGAATGTAACCATTTTAAGTGTCAGTGTGCCGGTGCCCGGGACGATCAGTTTGTGAATTCCCCGGATCAGTTCCATCGAGACGCTCAGGAAGAAAAACAGAAAAATAAATGCCATCCAGACATAGCCGATGCAGGCCGCCGCCCGGGCTGCGTGTTCGTAATGCAGGGATTCCAGCGTCCGCACCAGAATCGGCGCGATCACCAGGAGCCCCAGCAGGCAAAGCAAGGCCCCCTGCCAGATTCCGGAAAACGGAAAAAGACTTCTCAGCCGGCAGTAGAAGTAAAAATTAATCCCCCCGTAAAGGCCCAAAAAGGTCAACAGAAAAAGAATCATCGAAAATCCCATAATTCCCCACTTTCTTGGCGAAAGCTAATGGAAAACGAAATGGATGTCAATCGCTAAGGCGGCACAGATTGATGTTGACAAGGGGAATGCCTTCATATAAATACGACATCTCTTTTGAGTTTTTGGATGCCGATGTAGCTCAGCCGGTAGAGCAACTGATTCGTAATCAGTAGGTCACCAGTTCGATTCTGGTCATCGGCTCCAGAAATATTTTGACCCGCCCATTTCCATTGCGCTGAAACTTCCCGTCACTGCCGCAAAAATCATCTTGACTCCGCCTGAGTCCTTGTGGTTTTATTCAAAACTACCTTGAGGACGGGCATCAATGAGCGATAATACAGAGGTTAATGAACTGCAGGAAATACTGAGGCTGCAAAAAGGGCTTCAGGATATCACCAACTGTATCAACGCGGCGCATAATGTCAAACAAATCATCAATGACGCTCGTCCGAGAATTATCGAACTGTTTCAGGTCGACGCGGCGCATATTTATATCGTGGATTACCGGGCCAGAAAAGAAATCTTCACGATGATTCAGGTCGGTGATCAGTTCAAGGAAAGAAAAACCGCCATCAGTAATCAAACTATTCCCGGGTATGTCGCGAATACCGGCAAACTTGTCAACATTGCCGACTTCAGCAATAATGAATATCGCAGCACTTACAAGGATCTTCTGCTCGATGACAGCGTGGATATGCGCTTTGGCGTTCGTGTCCGGCAGGTGTTGGCTATTCCGATTATCTATTCCGGCGAGATTATGGGTGTCGTCGAGGTCATCAACAAAAAGGACAGTGATGACCGGTTTGCAGATGAAGAGCCGGTTTTGCTGCAGGAAATTGCGGACGTGCTGGGGATCGCGCTGTTCAATCAGCAGCGCATGGACCCAAAGGCGAAAAAGTCGAAATTCGCCTATCTCGTGTCAAGCGACCTCATTACGGAGGATGAACTTACTCAGGCGCGTGAGGAGTCCCGTTCCACCAAGGAGTCGCTCGAAAACGTCCTGATGAAAAAGTACAATATCAAGAAAGAAGATATCGGTCAGTCCCTGGAATTTTTTTATCAATGCAAATTCGTTTCTTATAACCAGAACATTCCGATTCCGGGCGATTTGCTCAAAAATCTGAAGAAGGATTATTTGTTGCGAGAGGGTTGGGTGCCGCTGGAAAAGAAAGACAACAGCGTCCGGGTGATTGTCGATGACCCCCAAAATATTCTCAAGCGGGATGCGATAGAAAATCTGCTCCGAACGAAATCTATTCGTTATGATGTTGCGCTGAAAGATGACATCGTCAAATACATTGAGCTGTTCTTCCGCCAGGAGGTGGAAGAATCGACATTTACCGATCTGCTGGGGAAGCTTGATGGCGGCGAGGAGCATCCGGATGAAGACAGCGAAGAGGCCGTGCGCGAGTCGGACAGCGCCATTATCCAGCTGGTCAATAAAATCATCAATGACGCTTTTGTGCGGGGCGCATCCGATATTCATATCGAACCGGATGTAATCGATAAAAATGTGGCCGTACGCTACCGGATTGATGGCGATTGCATTGTTTATCAGACGCTGCCCTTCAGTTACCGGGCGGCGTTGATTTCGCGAATTAAGATCATGTCCAATCTGGATATCACGATTAAGAGAACCCCCCAGGACGGCAAGATCAAGCTCAAGAAGCCGGGCATCGGGGAGATCGAGCTGCGCGTGGTCACCATTCCGACTCAGGGCGAAGTCGAAGATGTGGTTATGCGAATTCTTGCCAAGGGTGATACCCTGCCTCTTGAAGCGATGAACATGACGCCTAGAAACTATAAGGAGCTTCTGCGGATCTGCGAAAAACCCTATGGCCTGATTCTATGCGTTGGTCCGACCGGTTCGGGTAAAACCACCACGCTGCACGCGATTCTGAGTCACGTCAACAAACCGGACAGAAAAATATGGACGGCGGAGGATCCCGTTGAAATTACCCAACGGGGCCTTAGGCAGGTCCAGGTCCACCCTAAAATCGGATTTGATTTTGCCGCTGCCATGAGGGCGTTTCTCCGGGCTGATCCCGATATTATTATGGTCGGTGAAATGAGAGATTTTGAAACGGCTAAGATCGGTGTCGAGGCGTCGCTGACAGGGCATCTGGTCTTAAGCACCCTGCATACCAACAGCGCGGCGGAAACAATTTCCAGGTTGCTGGACATGGGCATCGATCCGCTGAACTTTGCGGATTCGCTTCTGGGTGTGCTGGCGCAACGCCTGGTGCGGACGCTTTGCCAGAAGTGCAAGGAATCGTATAATCCAACGCAGGAAGAGTATAATCAAATCGCGGAGAGCTACGGAGTAGAATATTTTAAAAAACTCAACATTCCCTACACAAAAGGACTCAAGCTTTACCGGCCCAAAGGATGTGATGCGTGCGACCGAACCGGCTATAAAGGGCGAGTAGGGATTCACGAGCTGCTGGTCAATAGCGAAGAAATAAAAAAACAATCGATTGAACGCAGGGAAAGCATGGATGTCATACGGAACATGGCTATGGCGGAAGGGATGCTGACACTTTATCAGGACGGCATCATCAAAGCGTTTCAGGGACTGACCGACATTAAACAGGTTCACAGGGTTTCGATGACCCGCTAAAGGTGTGTACAAGGTTCCTGCGGCCTTGTTCCAATTAAAAAAGCTCCAGTCTCAAGGGAGGTCATGAGGCTGGAGCTTTTAGTGTGTCTGGACGTTTGTGTTTTACGCTCGTTTAACCATCAACTTGCCGGCACCGTCATTGTTCATTTCAGCAGCTTCTTAGGCGGTGTACTCTTTGATATCTTCTTGATGTTTTCAAATTCTTCGGCAGTTTTGGTCCACCAGATATAGACGTCCGCCTGAGCGAATTTTCCCCCCTGAATGGATTGAATGACGGCTGGCATGATAATTCGGCCCGTAGGGGTAATGCCGAACAGTTCGGCAGGAAACTTATCGCCCAACATCGGCAGGGCTTTCGGGAAGGCAGCCCGGACTGCATAAACATTGTCCTGGGTTCCTGCCGCGGCTATAGCCTTTGCCAAAGCATGCATGGACTGATAATGCAGCATGGCTTCCCATGAATTAATTCTTTTGTAGGTGTCGCGGTATTTCTTTTCAAAAGCATTCGAGGCCGGCACGGGGACGGAATTGGCGCTGGCTGTGCCGATGGAATTTTCCATCAACCGGGTTCCATCCAGCATCTGCGCAATAATGTCCATTTTAGCCTGATCCACAATCAAAAAGCCGCCTTTATAGCCCATGTTTCTGGCTTGTTCGATCACCAGCGCCGTTGTGGCCGATGGGCCACCAATGAGAATAACGTCTGGCTTTGTTTCAATCGCCGCCTTAAGCGGAGCGACAAAGTCGGTTCTGGTGTAATAGTTTGCCGGCTTGTCCGCGGTGATTTTGCCGCCGAGTTTTTCCCAGTAAGACCTGAAAACCTGCCGCCACTCATCGCCGTATACCCCGAGGGTTACAACCATGGCCGCTTTCCGCCAGCCTTTTTCCCAGGCAAAGTTGGCGTACACTTTGGCGTAATCCGTCAACAGGGGGGCGGCAATCACGAACAGATTGTTGTTTGTTCCATCGGCTGTGGGCGAGGAGGTGTAGCCCATGACAATGAATTCACCGCATTCTTCTTCATTGAATTTCAGCAGCGCCGCCGCTGAGTTGAAAACGGGATTGAAGATGGCCAGTGCCTGCTTCTCCAACAGTTGACGGGCGTTGGCCACTGCCAGATCTGGACTTGCTTTGTCGTCCATGCGTTCGAGCGTGAATGTGAATTTCTGGCCGTCGGCAACAACACCGCCTGCCGCATTCAATTCCTTAATGGCCAGGTCGATGCCGTTGACGCAGTCTTGGCCATATTCACCGGCGGGGCCGCTCAGCGGTCCGGAATAGCCGATAACGATTTCAGCGGCATGACCGAAAGTTCCGCCGAATGTCAATGTTGCCAAGGCGAATCCACATAGGAAATTTTTAACAAAATTCATCTTTTTCCTCCTGATTAATGGGTAAATCAAACAGTTTTTTTAAATGTCCTGTAGCTTGTCTATGGCTTTTTTAGAGGAAATCACCAGTTTGTCAGCGTCTTTGGCTTTTTCCGGATCTTTCTTAATCATACCGGACAGGGACTTTGGCGAATCACTTGATGCCGGTGCGGGAGCGGGCGGGGTCTGAGGCGCGGGCGCAGCGGCTGTTTTCGAGGCTGGCGTTCCTGTCGTGCCGAGCTTTGTTTTGAGTGCATTGAGGGATTGGGCAAGTTCACCGATTTCATCGTCCGCGTCCCAGGTCAAGGTTCGGTTATACTTTCCGTCCGCGTATTCGCGGAGGATGTTAGCCGTTTCTTGAATGGGATGGGCTGCATTGGCGAAGGCTTTGCCGATGAAAAACGATGAGCCCACGACACCAACGCCCAGAACAATTAATAGCGCAAAGATGACAATATAAAAATTTCGGCTCGATGCGCTGTAGATATTTCCGACGTTCTTACTTTCAAGATCAAGCAATTGCGAAAGCAGGCGCGTAATGTTCTGCATTTTTTCTTCCGCCGCAGACATGTAAGCGGCGCCTGTGCCCATCGGAAGAAGCTTCATCGCTCTTACTACCTGTTGCTGATAGTCGGTTAGGTTGCTCATAACCGCGCCATAGAATCTTTTTTGTTCTTCGTTGAGATCCGATGCCATAATGTTTTTTACCAACGCCACATCCTGTTCCAAAAGGATGGTCGTTTCGTCGGAACGTTTGGCGATTTCCTGTTTGCTTTGGCCTGTGGCGACCATACTCTGGATCTTATAGAGGCTGGCATGGATTTGGCTGATGTCTTTTAAGAGCTTCGTGCTGTGCTGGTAATCCTGAAAGCCTTTATTGTAGAGCTTGCTCGTTGATGAGTTCTGGATAATCAAGCCCAGAAAAGCGATCACGATGAAAATGATGAATAACGCATAGATTTGCAACGATAGTGCTTTTTGTCCCGATTTTAAACCATGGCTTGAATTCATAAGGCGGCATTCTCTCTTTCGTTTTAGGTTAAAAAGATTGATTGCTCCGAAGTGCGGCGGCAATTTCTTTGATTAAGTCACCGTCGTAAGGCGCTTCGGTAAAGGATTTCCTCTGTAAGCGAAAAAACCTTCAATAATTACACGCGGCGAGGATATCCCGCGCCAAACCCCATTGTCAAGATAATTTTTCGAAATGATGCCGTTCCCTCTGCACATTCATGCAGGGAGGAAAATGCTGACCCGGTCACCTTCTTTGTCTATGCCTAGATGTATGGTCATAAAAATTTATTTTTGCAATGAAGGGCGTTAAGGGCGCGGGCATCGTGCTGTGTTTGCGACGACAGCAAAAGTGGCTCTCCTGAGGGGGCGTAGCGCACAATGATCTATTCAAAATGGCCTTTGCTCGCAAAGATGTTTTTATGATTTCTTAAATGTATAAGAATAACATGTGCTTGGTTATGCGTCTCTCAATGGCATGTCTTTTGCTTTTTATTCTGAAAAAGTGATTTTATTGGGTCAGGTTAGTGTCATGGCAGAAAAAATGAGCAAATTTGAAATATACAAAAGAGTAGCCATGGAATCCGTTTTTGAAGATTCTGATAGAACAGATTCAAAAAAAATAACGCGCGCCAGGGAGGTTTTGATCGTAGATGACGAAGAACCTCTTCTCCTGAGCATTGCGGATGGGTTGAGCATCTATAGAAAGCATTTTAATTTGCAAACGGCGACCAACGGTGCCGATGCTGTTAAGGTATTGAAATCATCGCCCGTCATCGATTTAGTGGTGACGGATCTGAGTATGCCGAAAATGGACGGTTTTGAGCTGCTGGCCTACATGAACAGAAACTATCCGAAAATCCCTGTGATCTTGATGACGGCTTTCGGTACCCCGAAGATCGAGGAAATCGTGAACAATATGGGAATTTTCCGCTATCTGGAAAAACCACTGGATATTAATATCATCGCCGAAAATATCTTTGCGGCGCTAAAAATGAACTCATCCCTGGCGACCGGCCATGTTGCGGTAAAAGAAGAGGCGCGTCCGCAGCTCAGTTTTTCAGCCGGACATATTATGGGTGACTACAAAAGAACAATGCCGTAACCCGGGATGCAAGAGAGGTGTAACATGATGGAGGGAGCAGTGAAAAAGGATTTCAAGCTGATCTCAGAGGATGATAAGGCAGATGCCACGCCCAGAACAGAAGCGGGTATGAAAGATGAGCTGCAGCGCTGGCCGCTTTTCGGACTTTCCGTGGGCAGCTTCCTGCAGGTGATTGGCATGGAACAGCAAACCTGCATTATGGAAGTCTATCACGACGCGGATCACTGGGGACATTTTTCCATCGTCGAAGGCGCGCTTTATGATGCAGTCCGCGGCTCTCTGCGAGGCGAAGATGCCGCGATGGAAATGATTTGCTGGGAAAACGTCCGGCTGAACATTAAGCAGATTCTCAACACCAGCAAGGTGGAAAGAACCATTGAAAAAAATCTGATGCTCCTGCTTATGGAAAGCACACGGCGCCGCGATGAGGTCCACCACGGAGGCCCGGACGGGGACATGGAGGATGCCGAAGAGCTCGAAGAACTTGACGAGCTCGAAGATATGGATGTCATCGCCGATGATGTAGAGCGCGCAAAGCTGGAAGCCTGTCTCAACATTTTGGGCAAGGACATGGGGGGGGCGCTCAGCATGGCGAGCATCGCCAGCGTCCAGGAAGGCAAGGTGATGGCTTCGTTCAACGCGCCTCATCAGACGGCCGAAGCCTTTTTGCGTTTGACCCATTATCTGAAAAATGCTTTTCTGGCCCATTCCACCGCCCACCTGGGAGATCATTATATTATGGACTTAAAGGGCCAGTTGACGCTTGTCGTATTGATTTTCGGCGAGTATCAATGGTGTGTGGTATTTGATAACTCGAAGTGCACGCTAGGGCTTTTCCGGAATGTCATTATGCCGAAGGTTGTGAAAACCTTCAATGAGATGAATATATAATTATTACCGGGGCACCTGATTGATCCGGCCGGTGCGCGCGAAAATGAAATACGGATGATGCTTTGGCGAAAATTTTTTATTTGAAGAGGATCATGGAGGAGGGGTAATGAATATTCAGAAGTTGAATGCTTGCATGGACATTTTAAGAAAGGACCTGGGAGACGGTTTTGTGGCTTCCTGTATCATTACGACGGAAGACGGGCAGGTTCTGGTTGCGACCGATCAGGCCAACATTGCTGAAGCAACACTGCTCAACGATGCCACGGCTTTTATCCGCAATGCATTGAAAACCTACCCGGCGGAACTCGGCAACTACTATTATGTAGATGTAGCCGGGAGCATGGCCGTGCTGGTCATTCCTTTTGGAGATTACCAATGGACGGTGACCGTGAATAAGAAGCTGGTCAAGTTGGGTTTATTACTGAATGTTGTTCTGCCGGCAGTCATCAATGCTTTTGAGGATGCTGTGGTTTCATAAAAGGCCAGGGAGGGGATTATGGGAGAGAAATTGGTGCGAATTTTTGAAATTGTCAGCGAACAGGCCGGTTTGAAGGGCCGAATGGAGCTGGCAACGCGAACCGGCATTTCGCTCAATCGGGCGACTCAAATGAAAGATACGGATGAACTGGTAAAAAGAATGAAAGAAATGGCAAGTTCTATCCTTGAAAAAAATTCTTAAATATAATAAAGAAAACATATTATTGATGAGTGAGCGGCGTATTTGTCGTGTTCGGTCTGCCTTTTGCCTTTGATGAAGGCGGCAGGTGGCCTGCCTGATCAGGCACACGCCCGAAAGAAACGCGCGCTTTTAACCCTGTAAACAATTCTGGTAAAGGAATTGCAACCATGATCTTAGGCCAAAAGCAACTCGACAAGATCCATGATACGTTAACCGAAAATCTTATCGGTTCAGGCGTCCAAAGCGTCATGCTGATTGATACAGCCGGTAACGTGATCGCCTCGATCAACAATGGAAACGAATCGATTGATTTGTATTCCCTCGCAGCGCTCGCCGCGGCCAATTTCGGCGCCATGAGTTGTATGGCTCGAATTGTAGGAGAAGATGAATTTTCCCTTTTGTTTCATAAAGGAGAAAAAGAAAACATCTACTTTTGCAAGGTCAACGAAGAGCTGCTTTTGGTGAATATATTCAATAATCAAATATCACTGGGATTTCTCAGGCTCAAAATGTCCAAGGTTGTGGATGAATTACTCAGTTTACTGACCGATTGAACTTTCGCACCTTCCGTTTATGAGTGAAGGCAGCATCACACGGCTTCAG
>JAWOJC010000316.1:0-4837 GCA_046484315.1 Smithellaceae bacterium
GTCATACGTGTGGGAGCTGTCTTCAATGACCAAAACCCGGTCATCCTTTGAAATCATTTTTTTGATCTGCTCAAAATTCCGGCAGGCATCTCCTTCAACGAGAGAAACACGGGGGTGATTCTTTACAACGTCAGGGACATCTTTATGAGAAATGTCAAGGCCGATAATTCTTCCATTGCCCAGAAGGTCGCAAAGATGTGCAAGATAGAGCGTTCCCCCGCCATAAGCTGTACCGATTTCGATGATGACATCAGGTTTCATTCCATGAATGATTTCCTGATAAACCCAGGCATCCATAGGATTCTTCTGTGCGCCGACGCCAAAATATGTGGTTCGTTCCATCATGCCTTCCTGAATGATCGGCAGAACTTTACGCAAGCGCATATTCAGTCGTTCTTCCATGTAATTCGCCTTAGCCATTGCTATCTGCTCCTTCGTCCCGGTTTTATGCTTAAAAAATCCGTCAAGACTTCATAGATAGATCAAAACATCATGTCAATCATTTTTTTAATGATTCGGCAGAGCGCAGGTCGGGGGATACACTTTCATGATTTCGATATTTTAGGATGCTCAATTCACTTGACACGAAGTATCTGCCTCGCTATAGTCCCCACCCATAAAGTTATGATACCTGATATATCTTATATAGTATTAAACTACAATCCGCAGGATGAGAGTGGGGCTGCCTCCGTACTTGAAGCGACCATAGGAGATAAACAGACCGGTCGCGCCACAAAGCCCTGCCTGCGTGTTCTCGCCTCTGGACTCAACGTGATGTTCTGGCAGCTCGATATTTTCGATAAGGTCTACTAATTTGATCAACGCTGGCAGGACTGCTACGAAAATAACGATTTTCTGTTGAGATTTTTTGGGTGGGCGGCTGCACGGCGTGATCTTGTTTCCCGTCACGTTTTTGCTGACCTGTCTGGCTGCATACGCGTTGGGCAAAACCAGATGGCGGATTTTCGTGACCTGAAAAAAGGGAACCGTCTTCGGCCGATCAGCGCCTGAATAAGCCAATGGCCTGTCTGCCGATTCTCCTGGCTTCGCGCTGAATCTTTCCTCCAAGCGTTTTCGGTGGTTCGGGTTCCGTCCATCGGCGCTGCCAGGCCAAACCCGCCTCCCAAAAGGCATCCGGATTGAGGCCATGTCCTTTACAGCCGATGCCAACGATCGTGTGAGGAAAATCGTCGCGTCCTGCAAAATGAACGTACTGCCGCGGAAAGTCTTTCAAAAGTGATCGGAAGGCTTCCGGTGTGAATCGCCAGTAGTCGAAGGGGTGATCGTGAATGGCATAGTTCATCACGGAACTGATAATGACCCAACCGTCCGGCTGCAAAATGCGGTGAATCTCTGACATGGCTTTGCGCGGATACTCCACATGCTCGAGGGTATCGAGGCAAAGCACCGTTCCGGCCACGCCGTCATCAAGGGCGATGTCATGGAGGTTTAAAACAAGGTCCACGCCGGGACCTTCCCGCATGTCGCACCCGATGTACTGACGGTTCGGAAAAAGGGGGCGGAGATTGGCCAGCTCCTGCTGATCTTCGACGAGATAGGATCCGAATTCATAAATGGGTTCCGGGGGTATCACAAGATTGACCGCCACGTTCACAAAATCCTTTACACTTTCGCGCATGGGTTTCTCTGCTTTCTTTGGAAAAAGTTGGACGCACTATAGTGAGAAGCTGGCATTTTGTCAAAGACTTTCGGGAATCTGCTTGACTAAAGCCTTCTGGCCCAGCTATAGTCTCGCAAAAAACACGAGACGTATGATTTCCGATATTTCCTATCTGATCTTGAATTACAATCCGCAGGATGAGAGCGAGGCCGCCTCCGTTCTTGAAGCGACTATCGACGCGCTTTACGTCCGGAAAAGCAAAAAGCTCAAGGCCGACATCTTTTTACTGGATCAGGGGTCTATCCCCCGGCATCAAAGACGGCTTCAGGAGCTGCAGGCGAAGTATTCCTTCTCTTTGATGCTTTCTAATCGTAATCTAGGCATCAGCGGCGCGATCAACTGGTTTGTCCGCACCTGCAAATCGCCCGTGATTGGGCTGATCACTTCAGACGTGCTGATTACGGAAGGGATGGATGAAGATCTTTTTCACAAAGCCCAGATCGATGAGGTCTTTCAGGTTACGCCCTTTACGGACAAAAGCGATCTGCCCTATCAGGTTTGGATACCTGCCGAACCGTTCGGCGCCGGGCGTGTGGATATGGCGGCCTTAAGAAAAGAACAGGCTTCGCTATGGGACAAACTGACCGGCCGCGCTGCAAAGCCCTACTTGCGTGTTCTGGCCTCTGAACTCAACGTGATGTTCTGGCGGCGTGATATTTTCGATAAGGTCGGCTACTTTGATGAACGCTGGCAGGCCTGCTACGAAAATAACGATTTTTCGTTGAGATGTTTTTTGGCGGGTGGCTGCACGGCGGTGAGCCTTGATTCGTTTGTCTGGCATTATCACAAGATGACCGAAAAAAGCAAAGCACGCGAAACCTGTTACAAAGACTATATTGAAGAGAACTGGCCGGAAGAGATCCGCAGGCGCTGGGACGAAAAATGGCCCGCTCTGGATACATTGATCAAAATGTACGAGCCTCTGAAAGAGAAGACGATAAACGATTACCCGAAACTATTGAAAAAATTTGCACATCAAATCCACCTGCCCTACGAGCAGGACAGGATTTATCAACAGGAGAACAAAGTATGAAGATGACTGAAGCACTGAGCCGCCAATCCCTGCTAAAGCAGCTCGATAAAATTCGTCTGCGTTCGCAGAAGAAAAAAACCGACATCAGCGACCATCTGGAAACGCTTTTTATCGAAAGCCTGAATATGGAATCAAAGCTGATTGTCGAGTTGGGGGTGGGTGACGGAGAGTCGACGTTTGTTTTTGAACGTGTGGCGAATCTGTGGGGCGCGAAGCTGGTAAGCGTGGATATTGAAGACCGTGCCGAGGTTTCAACATTTAAAGACCGGATTTTTGTTCATTCGGACGATATTTCCTTTGCCGCGCAATTCCCCGGCTGGTGCCGCATGCGTGGGTTTGAGCCTGTGATCGACATCCTGTTTATTGATACAAGCCATCTCTATGATCACACGGTCGCTGAGATCCGGTCCTGGTTTCCTTATCTGGCCCCCCGCTGCAAGGTGTTTTTTCACGATACAAATATGAGTGAGATTTTCGTTCGTAGGGACGGTTCTACCGGCAAGGGCTGGGATAATCAGCGCGGCGTGATCCGGGCGATTGAAGAGCATCTGGAAACAACGTTTAATGAAAAAACGGATTTTTCCCTGGCGCACGGAGGCTGGTTTATCCGGCATACCTCAATCTGCAACGGTTTTATGATCCTGGAGCGCGACTTGCTTTAACCGTTCAGGCGCCCGGATTAACCTTCCTGTGGCGCGGGATTGTTTTGTCCCGCCAGTTTCCACAAGACGGCAATCATCGCAAGATTGACATACATGACGGTGGCTTGAGGTCCGTAAAGGGCGTCCGTAAAGACGGCTTGCGCCATAAAAGACAAGTAGCCTGCCAACAGACATATCGCCCAGGAACGATAAAAATCTTCCTTCCGCCGTCTGAAGACGTCCCACAGCATCCATAGCGCCGTCATGGCGATGAGGCCGAACAAGGCCAGGCCCACAAGCCCGGTACGTATGGCCACATCCAGAAATGTATTGTGGGTGGAGGTGATAATGCGCCAGGGTTCCTGCTGATACTTCTGAGGCAATTTGGCGTTGTAGGATTTTAAGTCAACCAGGTGGGGTTTGCTGTAGATTTCCCCGCCAAATCCCACGCCGTAAACGGGGGAGTCCTTGATCACTTCCCAGGATAAACGAAACATGCTGACGCGAATATCCTGTGTCATGCCCTGCGACTCGAGGCGGTCTTTCATGCCCGGCATGAAGATCAAAAGCGCTAAGGCCACGGCCACAAAAATCAGATTTTTCTTTTTATCCAGACATAAAATAATGAGCGCAACGCCCAGACCGATCAGGGCGCCGCGGGACTGATTGAGCAGCGTAGCTGCCGTCAGCGTAAGAAAAGACAGGAAATACAGCAGGCGATAAACGTTGGAGCGCGTTTTGTGCAGTCTGTGCAGACTCAGCACTGCCGCGAAAACGGTTGTGAAGCACATAAACCCGATATACATTTCTTTAAACGTTTTACCGAATCGCGTGGTGATGGTATGCCCTTCGATACCGTAGAACAGAATCAAGCCGCCGATGGAAAATATCATTGCGGAGACGATGAGAAGAACGGATAAGGCTTCCAGCCGGTTTCGCGCCAGATAGAAATTGGCCAGCAAAAAAAAGACAATCAGGTGTTCCAGCAAATGGCCGCGTAAGTCGTGCAGCGTGTTTTGGAAATCCAGTGTAAAGAACAGGCCGATGGCTGCCCAGAGGAAGAAAAGGGCAAGAGGCACGGTCAGAGGGAAGCGAAGCGAAAAGTCGGTTTTCCGGAAGATCAGCAGGATGATCAGCGCCAGGATGGACAGGTAGTAACAAATCTCTTTTATGCTGGCCAGCGATAGAGGGTTGATAAATGCGTACAGACCCATCATGACGAAAATGGCTATGTTCAGATAGGCAAAAAAATTTTCTTTCGCGGATGCTTCCTTTGGAACGGCAGACTGCAAATAATCTTCCAGGCTGCTTTTCCAACTCATCATTTTATTCATGCAGGGATTCCTTGCTTTCTTTCGTGCGCAAACGCGCCGGCCGGAGAATTTAATTTGCGACATCTTTAAATTTGTGCGATACAAAAACACGAAAAAACGATTTTATCAAGGCATAATTTAATTCCGGTTTTCGGCAAAGCGATAAGCA
>JAWOJC010000078.1:0-9787 GCA_046484315.1 Smithellaceae bacterium
CAGGGTGCGTCGCCCCTGACAACAATCCCCAGAAGCGGTTCCGTGTATCCGATAATAGTCCTGAAACTGACGAAAGGCTTAAAAGGAACCTGATGAAGTTGGCTGGCGCGAAGCAGCGACGATGTCGAGGCGGCGCACAGGGTGTAACCGTCCGGCTTTCTGGCCAGCATGGTCGCAAGCGACAGGGTTCCCGTACCGCCGGGCTTGTTTTCCACCACCACCGGCTGCCCCAGAATTTTTTCCGCCGACCTGGCCAGCGCCCGCGCGCTCAGATCCAGACTGCCGCCCGCAGAGAATCCCACAAGCAGGGTAATGGGGCGATCCGGAAAATCCGCAAAGGCACGCGTACCGGTTCCCCCGACGCATGCCATCCCGACAAGCATCATGATGAGCGTCCATACCAATCGATGACTTTTCAATGCACACCTCACACCCGTGTATTAGGAAACAGGGGGAGCATAAGAACATTCTCTTTGTCTGTCAACGGTTTTATGCGGGCGGCCCATCATAAAACGCAAGGGCCGGGTGCCGGATAAATATGCCGGACAAAACCGGTTCGATAGCACGGGCGTGCTTTTGAGCATCCATACCCGATGGTTTTCCACAATCACTTTGACCGGCGCCCCTGAACATTGTAAGATACCCGTAAAAAAAGATTGAATTCAGGCGGATCAGAATGGCGGTAAACGGCAAAGACAGGGGCAAAGGGCCGGCGACCCGGCAAGAGTGCCTCCGGATGAGCGTTGCGGCTCTCGGGGATATTGTTATAGATGCCGTCAAAAACTTCAGTAGCAACAGCAACGGCAATCAGGCGGCCGCCATTGCCTTCTATGCGATTCTTTCCTCAATTCCGCTTTTCATCCTGACGATCATTGCCGCCGGATATGTTTTCACATCCCAGCCGGATGTCTCACAAGACATTATCACCGCGATCCGCCACTTCCACCCTTATTTTTCCGGGGAGGTCCTCGTCCAACTGGGCGGCATTGAAAGCAAGCAGAAAGTCCTGGGCTGGCTGGGCCTTCTGGCGCTGGTCTGGTTTTCGGCGATGATTTTCACAGCCGTTGAGTCCTCGCTCAACAACATCTTCCCGTCGGAAAAAAAGCGCAACTACTTTGCCTCGAAAGCCCTGGCCGTTTCGATGATTCCCCTGGGCTGGCTCATCGGCCTCGCCAGCGTGGTTTTAAGCTATGTGGCCGCGCTTCTGGCCGAGCAACCGCTGGTCATTCCGGGCGTTATAGATATCTCGCTCAGCGGCGCCTCTGAAATACTGCTGCGCTATCTTGTACCCTATCTGATCATGGTGCTTTTCATCAATTTCGTCTATCGGGTGATTCCCAAGGCGTCCATCCCACCCGCCGTTGCCCTAGTCGGCGCGGCTGTTTTCGGGCTGCTGGTGGAAATCGCCAAACAGTTTTTCACATGGTATCTGGCAAATTATACGCGCTACGACATCATCTTCGGCTCGCTGGAAGCTGTGGTCATTTTGGTCATCTGGGTATTTTACGTGGCGCTGATGTTTCTGTTTTGCGCGGAGATCATGTCTTCCTACCTGCGGCGCGACATGCTCCTGCTGGAAAGGGCTCTGCTCAAGCCGCACGCTGCCCGATTTCAGGTGGATGAACGCTTGTATAGAAAATTCGGCCGAATCTACCATCGGGGCGATATCATTTTTAATGAAGGAGATCCGGGAAATGAAATGTTCTACATTCTTTCCGGACGTGTCCACCTTGAACACGCCAACAGCCCGGTGACGAAGACACTGGCAGACATGAGCCAGGGGCAGTATTTCGGCGAAATGGCCGCACTCATGGATGTGACACGCACCGCGACGGCCCGCGCGGCGGAAGAAAGCCAACTGGCCGTGATCGATGCGGACACCTTCCGTCACCTGATCCGGGAAAACGGCGACGCGGCACTTTTCATGCTTCAGGAATTATCCGGGCGTTTAAAAAATTCGAATGCCACGCTCGAAGAAACCTTAAGCCGGTGGATACGCCTGGTGATTCTTGTGTACTTGATGGACGAAACCGGAACGAAACTTGAGGATCATCTGCACGCCCTGAGTGAGATCACTCGCAGGGATCCCGCCGCGGTTAGAAAACTGGTTGACAAATTGGTCGCGCAGGGCTTCGTGATCATCGAAGAAGGCCGTATCACGGCCATCACCCGAAATAATATTCACACGATCATGGATGACGACATGCTGGAAAAATGCCGTCAGAACATGGAAACTATGGTTTAGGATGTGAAAAGCGCGTTCTAGGCTTTGCGCCGCACGAGCCGCTTGCGCACGACTTTGCGGACAGTACCGGCCGGTGGCGCTCCCGACGGGGCAAGCGGCTGACGGTGCTGGCAGGTGGCCCGGGGGCATTTCAGAATCAGTTGTTTGTTGGCGTCCTCCACCTCCACCATGAACGGATTCTTGCAGCGCGCGCATTGAATGTGATGCGGACGCCCCCAACTGATAAAATTACAGGCCTCGGACGTGCAGGTATAAAATACCTTGCCGGCGGCGGTTGTCTTTTCCGTCAGCACACTGGTTTTGCAAATCGGGCATACCAGTGCCAGTTCTTTTTCAAATGCAGCAACCTTCGCGGCGATGTCTTCATCGTCGATGACCATGTCTTTCTCAAAAACTGCCGGCAAAGCCTCTTCTTCAGGTGTTAAAGCCTCGTCCGCTACGACCTCCGGGAGCGCTTCCGGCTCCGCCACCGGCGGTTCCGGCGCTTTTTTAACCGGCGGCCTGACGGGGTCCGGCTTTTTTTCAGGCGCGGGGGGAGCGTCCCCGGCGGGCGCCTGCAAAAGATCCGCTTTGGCCTTTGCGGCAGGATCGGTGACGATGTAATCGCGGATGATACTGCGGCTGGTCGGCCGCGACTCTTCGATTTTCTTCGCGGGCGTAACCGGCTTCGGCGGCGGCGTAATGACGGGAATTTTCGGTTTGGGCAAAGGCACGCCTTGATGCTGAAGCGTCTGATCAAACCGTGACAGCGCGGACTCCAATTCGATGCGCCCGCTTTCGACTTCCTGAATCGTCTGACCGATATAGGCCAGCAGGCTCAGTCCTTCCATTTTCGGATAGATGCGGTTGAGCATTCGCGCGGTATCCCGGGTGGCCTGGTAGGAATAAAACCGGCCGTCGGGCTGACGATGAAGAAATTTATGCGCGATCATGTCCGCAATCGTCTTTTTTAAAAGATCATCCGCCTCGATGCCCGCGTCCTTCGCGTCGGCCAGAAACTCCTCCATGGAATAGCGTTCGCTGATATCGCCATAGATGTCTTCAATGTCCAATTCGCGGCCGCCGAGCAAAATGAAACAGACCAGATTCTCCATCGTGAAGGGCAGGCCGCCTACAGACTGCTTTGCATTGGTTAACCGCTCATAATGTTTTATAAAAATCTGCTCAAACGGGAGCTTTACTGCTTCATCCATTCAATTTCTCCGGTGTTTTTATTCTGCTTGATTAGACGTCAGCCAATGTCTTTTCTCTATATCGGCACAATGGTCCAAAATATTACTATTTTTTTAATTCTTTTTTGATTATTCTGCAAGGGCGCTCAGAAAGCTCAAGATATGCTTTTTTTATTGATATAGATAGATACTATCCGGGAGGCATCTTCGTGCCCATTGTCATCACGCTTCGGGATATTGACGAAGTCATCCATGAACTGAACTACAAAAGTGAAACAACGCTGAAGGCCCGCCTGCTTGCAGCCCTGCGAACATACTATGCGGAGGACAAGGCCGAGCCGCAAGACGAAATCGATACGGAACAGTTGGTAAGAACCATCTGGGAAACGGGCGACAACGAGGCGCTCTATAAAGCCAAACGTAAGAATTTCAGCTCGGTCAAATCCAGCGTCAACAGCGATCTGAAGAAGCTCTACGCCGGGGGGAAAAACCCCCAGGGGATCGTGATCGGCCACGCCAACACCTTCACGATTTCCGATGAAGCCAAAGACAAGGCGCTGGCCGGCATCATGGATGTTTTCAAGGAAAAGGGCATTGATACGCAAAGCAAGCTCAGCGAGGTTCTTTCCGCCCTGAGCGAAGTCCTGTCCACCGCGATCACAGGCGCCGAAGCGGAAAACACCAAGGAAGAAATCGACCGGCTCAAAGACATTCTCGGCGACCTGTCCGGCAAGATGGGCCTGTCCTTTCAGGAGCTGATCCGCCGCGTTGGAACCGATGCCGACCAGACAGGCGCGTTCCTGCCGATCCCTCCCGGACAAACCGGCGCCCTGTCGGACAGTATCCGTGACGGCATTTCCCTGCTTGAAAGCGGCCTTCATGGCCTGACGGAAGAAGTTGAACAATATACGGAAAGCCTCGCGCATACCGGCATGAAAGAAACTCTGCGCAGGGCGCTGGCCGACATGGTGGACGCCCTTAAAGACCCCCAAACAGATGCCTCCGGAAAAACCGCAAGAATCATGGCCGCCATGGAACAGATTCTGGCCGACACGATGGAGGCAACCGGCGAGCACCTGTCCGATGAGCAGACCGACCAGCTCAAACAAATCTTCAGGGACCTGACCGCCGGTGCGAGCGCGCAGGGGGGACTGCCGAAAGAAGAAGCCCCGACCGGGGCGCAGGTGGCGGGAGGAGAGCTGCTTTCGAGCGTATCTTCTATTCTCGGCGACGCGGGGTTGAGCATTGGCGACAAAATCGGCGGCATCATGGATGCGGTCAATCAAATGATCAGCGAGGCGTTAGCCGAACCGGATTCAGGCCTGAGCCCCGATGACGTCGCGAAACTTCAGGACATGATGGGACATATCACGGACAACCTCACGGCATTCGCGCAAGACGTCCTGGCTGAAGAAGAAATCATCGAAGAGGTTATCGAAGAAGGCGTGGATGAAACGGTTGAATTCGTCGAGGACATTTCCGCAATCGATCAGGCCCTGGAAATGGCCGAAGCAGGCCCGGACGCAACCCTTGAGGGGACAGCCGACACGGAGATTCCTTCCGAGGAAAGCCTGACGGACCTCCCTGTGGATGTCGAGGTGGTTGAAGAAATCTTCAATATTGAGGCCGCCCTCCCCCCCGATGCCGAAAGCGCTGAAGAAACGACAGCGGCGGATGAGGGCATCGTCGAAGACATCCCGGTTGATGAGGCTCTTCTCGAGGAAGTCCCGGCCGATGCAATCGATCAGGCCCTGGAAACGGCCGAAGCAGGCCCGGAGGCAACCCTTGAGGGCGCAGCCGACACGGAGATGCCTTCCGAAGACAGCGTGACGGACCTCCCTGCGGATGTCGAGGTGGTTGAAGAAATCGTCGATATCGAGGCCGCCCTCCCCCCGGAGGCCGAAAGCGCTGAAGAAACGACAGTGGCGAATGAGGGTGTCACGGAAGAAGCCCTCGTGGAGGAACAAGACGGCGTCATTGACGAAATTATCGAAGAAATGACCGAAGATCAAACGGAAGCCCCTGCGGTCCCGGACGCGGAAATTATTGAAGTGGATGCAGTAGCGTCGGCTGAAACAGAGGTTGTAGACACCCTTGATGCGGATGACGCTTACACAACCTCGCTCGAAGATGTTCCGGAGAATGCCGAAGCGGCCATGGATCTGGAAGAAATGCAATCGATTGAAAAACTCGAGGATGAGGATTTCGTCGAAGAAATCATTGAGGAAGCGGATAACGCATCCTCCGGCCTCCAGGTTGCGCCGGATGAAGGCGGCATCGACGCGGATCTGCGGGAAAAAACGGATCTTCTTTCCCGTCTGGCTGAAGCCGCAGGCGCGCTCGAAAAACTGGGACCGGACCTGAGCGGCAGCATCTATACCGAAGAGGAAATCCGGGGAAAAGCCAAGTTCCTGTCCGAGGAGTTCGACCGCTACCTGAGCATTCGCGATAAATTTTACAATGCCCATATCCTCATCCGCGCCGGAAATTACCTGGTGGGCGGCAATTCGCTGGCCAAAAGCGTGCTGCCGGAACAAATCGCCTCACTGCCGGATTTCTACATCGGCAAATTCCCGGTGACCAACGCGCTTTTTGAAATATTTGTGGAGCAGACAGGTTATGTCACCCTCGCGGAAAAATACGGCTACAGCCTGGTGTACTTTCCGCGCATGCAGCGCAGCCGCGACCCTCTCACGGGCGCGGAAAGATTCACCCTGCATAGTCAGGCCTACAGCAAAAAAGTCCCGGGCGCCTGCTGGCACCGGCCTTACGGCCCGGATAGTTCGCTCCATCTGAAAAGAACCCATCCGGTGGTGCATGTCAGCCTGGAAGACGCCCGCGCCTACGCCGCCTGGACAGGCAAGCGACTGCCGACGGAAATCGAATGGGAGGCGGCGGCGCGCACAGCGCACGGCCATCTTTACCCCTGGGGAAACGAATGGCAGGACGATGCCTGCAATATTGAAAAGAGTCTGCACGGGGATACCACGCCGGTAGACCAATACATCAAATTCGCCAACACACTGGAAGTCGCCGACACACTCGGTAACATTCTGGAATGGACCGTGAACGCCACCGGGGATACGGAAACAGCAGACACCTGTATCGCCAAAGGCGCGGGCTGGATTTCACACCACGAAATCAACCTGACCGACCGGCACTACCTCGAGAGAAGCGCCACGTCCAACATCCTGGGCTTTCGCTGCGTGGCCATCTGACAAAAAAAGGGCGGGAAGTCCGAAAACCACCCGCCCCGAAAAAAAATCAAACCAAAACTAGAATTTCACGGACAAACCGCCACCGACATGCCAGTTGGTCTTTTCCATTTCCACCGACACGGGCAGCGGGCCGTTGAAGCCTTCGCCGTCCGTCGACAAACTCGCGTAGCCGGCATTGATAAAGGGCTCCAGGCTGACTTTAGCCAGTTTCACCGTCGCGCCGATCGACGCGTTCACACCCATACTCGAACCGCTGGTGGATAAATCCAGAGGATAGTAGGGTCCACCATGGTCGTAGGCGCTGTATGCATAATCGCTTTTGACCTTGCCGTAAAAAGCGCTGATACCACCCCGCAGGACCAGCGTATCCTTCAGATCTTTTTCAGCCAGCGCTTTGAGCGTTAAGCGATGCTCGGAGAATTTCGGCATGTCGGCGTACGTGTCAACAAAATAAGCACTCGACAGGAAGGTATCATTAAAATTCGCGTCCTGCTTCGCTGAGATATAATCATAATAGAGCCCCGCGGCGACTTTCGTGCCTTTGGCCGGCGTGATATCCACACCGCCGCCAATCCTTACATCCATATTCGTCGCGGTATGGTCATAATTGATAAACGAGTTATTGTTGGTCGGGCCCGTTCCGTCACGTTTGACCGATTTATAAGCAGCGCTAACCACAAACGGCAAAACCATTGTGTCGGATACGGGTACACGCAACCAGAAATCACCGCCGACATTGAACCCTTTCACATTGCCGCTCGGCTCCGCCTCATCGATATAATCGTATCCGATTACATACTGATTGTCTGAAGCGAAAGGCATACCGGCTTTGAGCGTGGCAGCGTACCGGACGGCCCCTGCGTTTCCATCCACTGAAACCTTGCCCTGAGCTTCCCAGTATTTGGATTTGAAAGGAATCATATAGGGAAACATGCTGAGCGCGGGGCCATCTTCCGCCGCCCAGGGATAGTTTTTCCAGGAATCGCCGTCAGGATCAAACAGCAGCGTTTCTTTTTCTTCCTTGACATACGCGATTTGCAGTTCGGCGCCCAAATTGACAGCGCCCACCGGAATACCATACAGAGCCCTTAATTTTAAAGTATCGAACCGATCTTCCATTTCCAGACTGCGGAATTCGGGGCCGGAGAATCCCACGTAATTTTCCTGACCGTCGTATTTGCCCTTGACGCCGTCGTATTCAAAGAACACGCCCATGCGTCCCGCGCCGAGGGCAAAAGCCGCACCAAGCTGGAGACTGTTTTTCCAGGCATCGCCGGTGGCCTCATACGGATACGATAATCCCATCACAGCCACCGTGGATTTATAATCCCACTTGGTTGTCTTTTCATACGTCAGCCCGTAGTGGCCATAGGCATTGAAGCCCTTGCCGGACGCGATGGCCGCCGGATGGATCAGAAAATCAGATTCATCCGCGATCAAACCCGCCGCGTCACCCGCACCCGCCATACGGCCCTGCCAGGCCATGGACGGAGCCGCCAGAAAAAACACCAGAAACAACACCGCTAAAATCGATAAACCGCTTCTTCTCATGCTCTTTTCTCCTTTTTTTAAAATTAAAAAACGCGGGCGAAATAATCCACCCGCGTTTTAGTATTCAGAAAAATGAAACGAAAAGCCCCGGCAAACGTCTGCAACAAATTAAAGATATGGAACCTCGAGATCATCACGTCAGCTCTCCAACATCCATCAATTCCATGCGACCCGACCAGAAGCAAATTCTTTTGTGAGGCTGAAAGCTGAAATAACAGAATCGATGTTATTTTTCAATATTTTAGTTCATCCGATGATTTTTGGCATTTTTACATGCCGGAAACTTGACAGCATCTTGGATCTTTGAAATAAGAACAAACAACCACACCTCAGGAGGAAAGCCAATGAAAGCCGCTGTTTTACATGGAGCCTTCGACATTCGCACCGAAACCATCCCCGACCCCGTCTGCGCGCCGCACGGGGTGATCATAAAAGTCCGATCCTGCGGCATCTGCGGGTCCGACCTGCACTACTACCGGCATGACGGCCACGACGGCACCATATTCGGTCATGAGTTCAGCGGGGATATTGTTGAAGTGGGAAAAGACGTGAAGGGCATTGCCGTCGGCACCCGTTGCACGGCGGTTGGTTTTGCACCCTGCGGAAAATGCTACTGGTGCGGACAGGGCAAAATGCATCGCTGCTCGGATATGGCGATCCTCGGCTACCACTTCGCCGGCGCGATGGCCGAATATGTCCATGTGCCCTTCGCCGCGCCGGGGCGCAGCATCTTCCCGCTGCCCGACGAACTTTCCTATGAAGACGCAGCCTCCGTCGAACCGCTTTCCATCTCTTATTTCTCCGTCAACCGCAGCCAGCCCAAAGATACGGATATTGTCGCCGTCATCGGTTTGGGCGTCATCGGCCTTTACGCCATCCAGGTGCTCAAATCCGCGGGCGTCAAACAGATTCTCGCCAGCGGGCGAAGGCCCTCGCGCCTGAACGTCGCAAAAACCTGCGGCGCGGATGTGATCATGGACGCGGCCACCGAGGACGCGGCTAAAATTATTCTGGAAGCCTCCGGCAATTTAGGCGTCAACACCGCGTTTGAGTGCGCGGGCGTTCAGACCACCTTCGACCAGTGCGTGGAGATCACACGCGGCGGCGGCAAGGTCATGCTGGTGGGCGTTTACGAAGAACCGCTGACCTGGCACCCCCTGCCCGTCATCAGCAAAAATCTTTCGCTGATCGGCTGCCTGGGCGGTAATTTCCCGGCGGCCATTGACCTGCTCAAAACCGGCAAGGCCAGCGCCAAAGACATGATCACCCACCGCTTCGGGCTGGATTCGGCCGCCGAAGCCTTCCGCGCGCAGAATTCAGATCCTTCGGCCATCAAGGTGATGATACAGCCATAAGATAGGCGATAGGCTATGGGCAATAGGCGATAGGAAAGAAACCAAAGGCTAAAGGCGTGGGGTGAAATTAGAAGGGTCCCTAAACGCTGGTAGCGGGTCGGGTTTCTTACACTGAACAGTTATCCAATATTTTCCACACACGGGCTTATGCTGATAATAAAGACCAAAAGCCGTGTGGCGTTTTTTTTGTTTGTTGTTTTTAAAGGATTATTCGCTTTTCTTTCAAATTCAAGAAGCGTATAAAGA
>JAWOJC010000294.1:0-3731 GCA_046484315.1 Smithellaceae bacterium
TCACCTTACCACCTAATAACAGGAAGGTTACGCGAGATGGCGCGAGGTCACACGACGCACCTGACATGAGCAGGCGAATCCGGCGCGCGCGCCTGGTTGTCCGGGGATTTCCAGATTCTTGCTTGAATCCGGCGCGCCTTTAGATTAAGACTCGTCACACGCCTGTTTTACGTTTCGTTTTGCAGCGATTCGGACTCTTTCGCAATGGGTTGACAAATCGCTCCGAAATAGCGAAAGGTCTGAAGGCAAGGACTGAAGGTCCTTGAGCTGCGGGCAAAAAAATACGGTCTGAAGGAGTCATTACATGGCGGAAGAGATTTACGAACGGTTAAGACAGAAACTGGATTCTTTGACCAAGGGCTATCCCAAAACGGAAAAAGGCTCGGAGATGGTCTTTTTGAAAAAAGTCTTTTCGCCCGAGGATGCGGATCTGTTCATCCGGATGAAACGCGGCTTGCAGACGCCCGCCCAGGTCGCAGCCGATCTGGGAATGGACGTTTCAGAAACGGCCCGGAAGCTTGAATCCATGGCCCACCGCGGGCTTTTGTATTTCGAACGCGAAGGGGCCGAAAAGAAATATCGGATCATTCCTTTCATCCACGGCATCTGGGAATTCAACGTGGACCGCATCGATCAGGAAGACGCCGTGAACATGGGGCGCTTCTACGTGGAGGGTTTCGGGAAAGTCCTGATGGATTATCATATTCCCATCGCCAGAATCGTCCCTGTCCGCGCCGATGCCGTCCGGGACGGACAAATTCTCGACTATGACGATATTGAAAGCATCATTCAAAAGCAGACGCTGATTGCCGCCACAGACTGCGCGTGCCGCAAGGTGGCCACGTTTGCCAAAAAGCACTGTTCCTGCGTGGACGAGATGAATGTCTGCATCATGTTCGGTAAGGCCGCCGAGTACAGTCTGGAAACCAACATCGGACATCCGCGCGTGCTGACGGTGCAGCAGACGCTGGACATTGTGCGCCATGACGACAAGGCCGGTCATTTTATCCAGGCGTCGCACGCGAAAACGTCTTCGGGGTTTTGCAATTGCGCCAAATGCCACTGCGGCTTTCTGATGGCCGCCAAAATTTTTCGCGGCACGGGATTTGAATCCTGGAGCAACTACAAATGCGCGAAAAACGATGAGGCCTGTATGGATTGCGGCGTCTGCGTCGATCGCTGCCCGATGAAGGCGATGAGCGTCGGTCCGGATGAAAAAGTAATTTTTGACCGCGACAAATGTTTCGGCTGCGGACTGTGCGTTACCACCTGTCCCACGGATGCGCTGATTCTGGAACGAAAGCCCGACGACCAGCTGATGCTTCCCCTGGATGACAAGTTCTTTGACAGTCAGGAGCGGATGGCGGCAGAAAGATCTGAAATCGAAAAGGCCAGAATGGCCGCCAAAGCCAAACCCTAGGCGAACCATGCACGAGCTTCCCCTGACGCAGAATATTCTGGACACGGCTTTGGCCTACGCCACGCGGACGGATTCCACAAAAGTGGTCACCATTGTGCTCAGGCTGGGAGCGCTGCGCGATATCAAGAAGGAATGGATTGAACGGTATTTCCGCTATATCAGCCGCGGCACCATTGCCGCGGACGCCGAGATTCTGGTGATTCCCGATCCCATCGTGTGCCGCTGCGCCGATTGTGAAAAGGATTTTGAAATCGACCGCCAAAGCTACGCCGGAGAAGCGATTGTCTGTCCGGCCTGTTCATCGCAAAATTATACGCTTGTGTCCGGAACAAAGTTTCAGATCGAGGGCATTGAGGTCATTTAAAGGCGGCACAAAAAAACAGGGGGTCACCCATTAAAAGGATCCCGTGTGAGAGGAGGTGTGTGAGAGGAGGTGTCAAATCTTTATTCTTGACATTTCGCCAGAAGGAAGGAAATCTGCTTCGCGGTTTTGGCCAGTTCGGTATCTTTCTCGATTTTAATCTTCAGCCACTTTCTGGCTTGGCTTATCGCACTATAATCAATCCCGCGCCGGCTCATGCCTTTGGGCCTGGAAGGCCACCAGGAACGACGAATCCAGATGGGGGCACCCATTTCGTCAGTTCATTAATAATTGACAGGCCGATGAGACTGGTTTATTTATCGAGTACGGATATACCCTAACCCGCCGGTTTTCGGCATTCAAGGAGGTAACATGAAGCGTTTAATTGGAATCGTTGGTTTAATGGCTGTCTTAATGTGTCTTTCAGCAGGAACCCTGCTTGCAGAATCCGGCATTCCGGATGTGAAGGGCAAATGGGTGGCCAAAAGCTATACCCACCACCATGAAAAGCAGGGTTTTTTCCACACTGCTGAAGCCGGCGGCGTATGGATTATTAAGGAACAGCAGGGAAGGTTTTTTTACGGAGAACGCACTTACGTCAAGAAGCAAATTACCGATAAAAAGACAACGGAAGGTTTTTCGGGCGTCTTCTCCCGCGACGGCAAACGCATCTACATCGTCGATCATGATGAGGACACACTCATCGGTGAAATGATCTCCGATGATCGCATAGAGTTGGTGATCATGAATGACGGCGATAAAAATGATCATTCAAGAGTCGGCCTGATCGAGATCAACAAAATAAAGTAACCCCTTTATCCGCATTTTGGCGGCCTTTCAAAACCATCTTTATTTCTGGAACGGTTTTGAAAGGCCGCCCTATCAAAGGGGCGACTGAAGTCGCAATAGCCCGATTTAACCGTCCCTAAGCAAAAACAGACAAGCCGCTTTCATCCTTCCTCGCATGCGTATCTCAGGAGAGGATAGGGTCACCCATTGGTGGCCGGATTTTCCGCTTGATTTCATCCCTGATATGTCCGATAATTCTTCCAAATCTGTAAGCAACACGATTATTTCCAAAAAGGTGCCAGACTTGGCGTGACCGGTCCAGCTCACTAAGCTTTTACGCCGGTTCCGTAGCTCCCCCCTATAACGTTTGCCTGCCCTGCGCAAAGAGAGACACTTATGAAATCAAAAGACATAAAAAAACTGGTAGCCACCAAAAAAGCTTCGCTTGGACATGTGCTTAAAAAAAATGAGAAAATTAAAAAATCTATCAAGAAAGCCGCCAGTGATCTTTCATTGGTCAATGACGTTCTACAGCAAGAAGAGGTCCCTATTGAGATGATGCAACAGGCCCTTGCTCAGAATGAAGATGTTGAGCAGAAGGTTGAGAAAGCCGCAGACGATTTGAAGCTGGTTAACGTCAAACTGACCGATGAAATTGCTGAGCGAATCGCCATCGAATCCGAACTCGCCGATACGAAGACCGACTTGGCCGAAGTACGCGACGATTTATCAAAAGCCCAGATAAAAACGGAAGAAGCACAACAAAGTGCGCTTCAGGACGCCCTCACGGGTCTTCCCAACCGTTTATCATTTGGGCAGAGTCTCGACCACGGGTTGATCCAGGCAAAACGGCACGGTTGGGGACTCGCCGTGTTGTTTATTGACATCGACAAGTTCAAGAGCATTAACGACTCTTATGGTCATGATATGGAAGATCAGGTGCTGCTGATGGTGGCAAATCGTTTAAAGTCTTTTGTACGCGATGAAGACATCGTCAGTCGCTGGGGAGGCGACGAATTTGTATGCCTGTTGCTGGAAGTCAAACAAGAAGCTGACGTCACGCACCTTGCAGAGAAGATGACAAGCCTTATTGCTGAAGCTCACGAGTTTAACGGGCATGTTCTTTCTATAGAAACCAGTATCGGTATTGCCATTTATCCC
>JAWOJC010000308.1:0-8265 GCA_046484315.1 Smithellaceae bacterium
CCGCATCGACACAAAACAAGGCGTCACCCTTTTCTTTGATGATCGCCCCTATGGTTGCCACCGGCAGGATCGTGCCAGTCACGTTGGAGGCGTGTGTCAGAACAACCATTTTTGTGTTTTTCCGGAACGCCCTGCGGATATCGTCAGGATCAAGCTGTCCCCGGGAGGAGCAGGGAATCACGGAGAGCTCCAGGCCGCGTGCCTGAAGATGGCGCAGCGGTCTCATCACGGAATTATGTTCCATGCCGGTGGTGATGACGTGGTCTCCCGGCTGCACAGATCCCTGGAGGGCGATATTGAGCGCTTCCGTGGCATTTTTGGTCAGCGCGACGCAAAGCGGATCATCGATATTGAAAAGCCGGGCGATCTGCTCGCGCGTTTCATACACCACGCGCCCCGCATCAATCGACCGGCCATGACCGGATCGCCCGGGCGATCCGCCGATATGGCGCTGGTAATTCATCATCGCAGCCAGAACGCTTTCGGGTTTGGGAAAAGATGTGGCCGCATTATCCAGGTAGATTATGTTCATAAGAAGTATTGGTTATCTAAATGTTATCCCCGGCATGCCACTGCAGGCGATGCCGGGGACAGGTTAAATTGCTACAGTTGTCGCTCCCGGGTGGTTCACGCCCTGGTCGTGCTGATGATGATATCCGCGCCATCGACCCGGGTGTCTATTTTCAGACCCCGCCGCGCCGCGAGACGCGATACGTTTTCGCGGGCCACTTCATTATCGACCAGAATTTCCAGATCTGTAAGGCCATTAGCCACGGCCTTATCCACTAAAACGACCGGTTGCGGACAGGACAATCCGCGAGCATCAATACGTTTCGTTGTCATTATCATTCTCCCTTCTGCTGATCAAGCGGTTATCTTATCTCGTTGTGTAAAACCGATCACCAGGCAGAATACCAATCCGATGATCACAGCGGCCGGTCCGAACGCCCCGGGTCCGGCAGGCGATGAAGCTGTGGCAAAATTATGTGCAAGCCCGGCGCCCACAATCATTCCCAATGCAAAAACAGCAGCGTCCATGTCTCCTTCGCCGGATAAGAACAGCTGCCGTCCCGGGCAACCGCCGGCGAGAACAAACGCCAATCCGGAAAGTGCCATACCGAGGAAATTCCAGACGAAGCTGGTATGGGCAACAGGCTGACCTGCAAATCCGGGATTGAACTGGCCTAAAATTAAATTTGTCACAAAAGCGAAAACCAGCAGAGCGGCTACGCCGCTAATCAAGTGAAAATCTTTAATCAGGATCACATCGCGAAACGCGCCCATGGTACAAAACCGGCTGCGCTGAGCGAGCGCACCGATGACCAGTCCTGCGACGATGCTGACAAGAATCGGGGCGTACTGCGAGCCGGGACCTTTCGCGCTGAAGAAAATCGGTCCGTCGGGCGAAAAGGAGACCTTGAAGAGCAATAGCAGAAACAGGCCTAACATCAAAGCCGGAAAAATCCAGCCGCTGGCTTTCCTCTGCGCGTAGGAGCGGCCCAGGCCGTAACCGTTTTTTAAAAATAAAACGCCGATGAAAATACCGAAGATTAATCCGAGAAGACCCAAAATGGCGTTGCCGTCGCCGCCGGCCAGTCTCAAAAGCGCGCGCCAGGGGCAGCCCAGGAAAACCAGTGCACCCATCATGGCGAAGATGCCCAGAAAAAAGCGGACCAGTGGCGCGGATCCTCCGCGTGGTTTATACTCGCCGGCTACGAGCGCTGCGGCAAACGCACCCAGCACAAAGCCCATAATCTCGGGGCGCAAATACTGAACAACACTTGCCCGGTGCAGTCCCAGGGCGCCGGCGATGTCCCTTTCAAAGCAGGCCACGCAAATCCCCATGTTTGCGGGATTGCCCAGGTACTGTAACAGCGCGGCGCCAATGCCGATGATCGCCCCGACGATGATGATGCCGGTACGGGTAGAAAAAATATTTTTCATCAAAAAAACCTCCCGAAAAAATTTGTAATTCGTTAACAGGAGGATTTCTGAAAATCAAATTCATAATAGTCATAAAACAATCAGCATTATAACTGTGAGGCATATCGAACGGCAGGGAGGCTTAAATAGGGAATGATCCCGCTTTGGACAAACGCCAAAGCGGGATCATTTTACTGAAAGCAGACCGCCCGAAAGGGGGGACGACAGAATGTGTCAGGGGCGGTCAGGGTTGCTATGCATTATAAAGGGCCTGAAGCTGCTCGCCGTATTTTTTCATAACGTATGGTCTTTTCAGCTTCATCGTCTGGGTCAGCATGCCGTTATCGACCGTGAAGTCTTCCGCGATGAAAGCAAATTTCTGCGGCACTTCATAGCCACCGTAGGTCTTGCGCAGATGCGTGATGATCTCTTTAGAGAGGTAATCCGTCAGCGCCTTGTCCTTGAGGGATTCTGCCAGCGTGTCTTTCAGAAGCGGTTTGATATTGGCGTCGGCTTGAAGCGCCGCAAAATCCGGCGCCACGATGGCGACATTGTAGTCCTTGCCGTCGCCGTAAATCATGATGTTGAGTATCCAGCGGATCAGTTTGGCTTCGTTTTCGATGCCTTCCGGATGGACGTACTTGCCGTTGGCCAGTTTGTATTCGTCTTTAAAGCGGCCCGTGATGTGCAGGTAGCCTTCTTCATCGAACCAGCCGCGGTCGCCGGTGCGGATACCCGGGAAACCGTTCCATTTGTCCGGCATCATGATTTCCGCCGTTTTTTCCGGCTTCTTGTAATAACCCATCATGACATGAGGCCCGTAGGCGCAGATTTCGCCGTCGAGGCTGTCTTCGCCGACGCGGGATTTGTCGATCACGACATGCATGTTCTTGACGACCTTGCCGACGGTTCCCAGCTTGTTGCCGTACTTGGGCGAATTGGACGTGATGGTGGGACCGGTTTCCGTCAGCCCGTAGCCGTCATAGGTCGGCTGGCCGATATCCTTGAAAAAAAGTGCGATTTCGGGTTTTAAAAGTGCGCTGCCACTGACAAAAAACTTCAGGTTGCCGCCGAAAACATTGCGGACCTGCGAAAAGACCAGCGCGTCGTAATCTTTAAACTCTTTTGTCTTCTCGGGAAGATCCCGGTTTTTGATCGCTTCGGCCATCGCCGCGTCGAAAAACAATTTCTTGGTCGGATCCGCATTGACGCCCTGCATAATAGTGTCATAGACCTTGTTGACGATGCGGGGAACCACGCAAAGCCCGGTGGGTTTGACTTCCTGGAAGTTCTGCACGAGCTTATCCACGGATTCGGCAAAGGCAATCCCGCCGCCGGCAAGAATGTAAAGGTGCAGATCCGTTGCCAGACCATAAACATGCGCCCAGGGCAGGATCGCCACGATATGCATGGTTTCATTGATGCCGTAGGAGTCAATACCGATGCGGGCATTGAGTGTCAGAGAGCCGTGAGACAGCATGACGCCCTTCGGATCGCCGGTCGTGCCGGAGGTATAGACGATGTTGGCCATGTCCGACCAATGGGGCTTGATGGAAGGCGCAGGATTCTTCTTACCTATTTCTTCCAAAGCTTTCATGGAATTGTCGCCCTCGCCAATGACAATGAAAATATCCTGCAGGGTGGGAATCGTATTTTTGAAATCCTTGATATTGGCATAGACACCGGCGTGTCCGGCAAAGAGGAACTTCACTTCGGCGTCTCTCACGATGTACTCGATGACTTTCGGCAATTCTTGCAGGTACATGGGAACAAATACACCGCCCAGACCATGAACGGCCTGCTCCAAAATAAACCATTCCGCACAATTGTGGAGGATGACGCCGACCTTGTCGCCTTTTTTCAAACCGAGCTTCGCCAGGGCGCCGCGAAGGTTATTGACGCGCTCGGCCACCTGTGCAAACGTGATCCACTCGTATTGTCCCGACGCGGGATTTTTGGCGCCGAAGAGCCTGTTATTCGCGTATTTCGCCGCGCTCTGCTCGAAGGCATCCACCAGGTTGTTGGGACTGTCATACACTGTATCCATGTTCATTTCATTTGCCATAACTTCACCTCGTCTTATAAGAAATATATCTTCCCTACTGGTTCGGGGAAAATTCATTTTGAACAGGGCTGGTGTAGGATAACGCTGCAGAAAGTTTGTTGTGTCGTGAGAAGTATGGAATTCACGTGTTCTGCCGCAGCGATGTGCCCGTTTTTACTTGCTTGAGTCCTGCTTTGCCGGCTCTCTTTTTACTAAAAGGCGTGTTGAGTCTACTTTTCGGGGCGCAGTATAGGGAAAACGCCGAGACAAGTCAATGAAATAATCATAAAACAAGTGCGATCCCGGCCTGCTTTCGGAGACACGTCTGCATGAGGAAAAAGGATGGCGACATGGTGATCCCGCCCGGGTGTTTTCTGATCTGTTGTTGACAGGTTTGGCCGCCCATAGTAAATGCCTTTGTGCTTGTTTCATCATAGGAACCATCACCTGAATTTAAGGGGGTACACGCGGCAATGAAAAGCTGGCAAACGCTTTTGTGCATGCTCGTTTTGATGGTATCCGCCGGGGTAACTAAAGTCTGGTCGCAGGATGTCGTGATCGGTTTTTCGGGTCCCTTAAGCGGTCCGGGAGCCGCCTACGCTCAGGACTGCGCAAACGGTGTTGACATGGCCGTCAGGGAAATTAACGCACAAGGCGGCGTTACGGTCAAAGGCAAAAAGCACGGATTTCGTTTGGAACGCCTGGATGACAGGACGGATCCGACCCAGGCGGTCAGCAATGCCAACCGTTTTGTCGCGCAGTATAAAGCGCCCGTTATTTTCAATCCGAATTATACAGCCATCGGCGCGCTCTTGAGAATCAACCAGATGCCGGGCAGTCCGTTTCTGCTGGTCGCCTATTCCAGCATTCATAAATTTCACCATCAGGGCAATAAGCTGGTCATCAACCCCACATCGGACTACCTGTCCTATATCGAAGTCCAATCCGATCTGGCATGGCAGAAAGGCTGGCGTAGCGGCGCCATGGTGGTCACGCTGGGTGCGTACGGTGATGCCTGGCGAACGGATTTTAAATCGCATTGGGAAAAAAAAGGCGGTACGATCCTGGGGGACTTCCCTGTCAACTACTACACGGAGACGAATCTTTCATCCCAACTGACGGCGGCAATTGCGACCAGACCGGATTTTCTGCTGATCGGCGGTCCTTCAGCCACAAGCGCGCTGGCGGTTGAACAGGCCAGGGGACTGGGCTTCAAAGGTGGTTTTCTGCTGACGGATCAGGCCAGAATTGACTATATTGCCCGGGTGCTGCGCGGAAAAAATCAACTGAACTCGATGATCGGATTGGCCGGTATTGCGGATATGCCTCTGCCCGTTGCGCGATCCTTCAGCCAAAAATATGCGGATTTATACAAAAGACCTGTAACATGGGAAGCGGCGGTGCACTACCACACCATGCACATCATAGCCAGAGCCATGTCGGCGGCCGGTTCCGTGGGGGATCCCTATGCCATACGTGCTTCAATAGGCAGTGTGCTGCCCACCACCGGGGATCAATACCCGAGTGAATTATTCGGGATTGACGATAGCGGTGTCATGTACAGTGGCAGTGTTGTTCAGCTTGTGGAAAACGGCAAGTTCAGCAAGGTGGACTATGTTTTTTCTTTTCCTAAGACCCGGGAGGAATTTGAAACGGTTAAAAAACTGAGTAAAACCAGCGAACCGGAAAACATCCGCTGGCTGCCGCTGAAATGATTTTCGGCTTCTTGTCTGCTCCAAACCGCCCCGGGAATCGTTCCGGTGCGGTTTTTTTGTTTTTTCCGATTCAATAATAAATTCTTGCCTCAAACGGCAAATATTGATAAAGGCACAAAGGTTTTTCAGAGGTTTTTGATAAGTTACCGCCTGACCGACAATCGCCTTCAAGACGCTGGTTCATTTCGCAGCATTGAAGCTTATCTAAAAGCTCAAAATATAAATTAAAGATAAAGAGAGGAAAAAATCATGAGAGATGTTGTTATTGTCAGCGGCGCAAGAACCGCTATTGGAGATTACATGGGATCGCTTGCGGGTTTTACCCCGGTTCAGCTCGGCATCACCGCTTTAAAGGGCGCCATCGCCAAAGCCGGGATCGATAAGAACCTGATTCAGGAAGTGGTGGCCGGTCAGTGCAACCAGGCCGGCGCGCCGGGCAACAGTGCCCGTCACATCGCCCTGGGCGCGGAGCTGCCTGTGGAATCCTTTGCGTTTACCGTTCATCAGCAGTGCTGCTCTTCCATGCGCGGCGCAGAGCTTCTGTCGCAGGAAATCATGTTGGGAAAGGTTGACATTGGCGCCGTAGTCGGTGTGGAAAGCATGAGCAACGCTCCTTACCTGCTGTTTGGCGCACGTAAGGGATATCGTCTCAATGATGGCGAAAAGATTCAGGACAGCTTGATGATCGGCGGTTTGGTCGACGCGCTTTTAGGCTACCACATGGGGATCACGGCGGACAACATTGCCGATCATTACAAAATTTCCCGTCAGGAACAGGATGAATGGGCGCTCATGAGCCATCAGCGTGCATGCGCCGCCAGTGACAAGGGCTGGTTCAAAGATGAAATTATTCCCATTGAAATCAAAACCAAGAAAGGCCCGGTCATGTTTGAAAGAGACGAACATCCCCGTGCCGATACGTCTATGGAATCTTTAGGGAAACTCAAACCCGTTTTCAAAAAAGACGGCACGGTGACCGCGGGCAACGCCTCCGGCCTGAACGATGCCGGTTCCTGCATGATTATGATGGCCGCGGAAAAAGCCAAAGAACTGGGTCTCACCCCCATCGCACGCGTGGTGGCTTCCGCTCCCGGCTCCGTCGAGCCCCGTGTCATGGGCATGGGCGTGGTGCCGGCCGTGAACAATGCGCTTAAATTTGCCAAAATGAAACTCGCGGACATCGATTATTTTGAACTCAATGAAGCTTTTGCCGCCCAGGTCATCGGCTGCAACCGCGAATTGAAAATTCCGTTGGAGAATGTCAACGCCGTTGGTTCCGGCATCAGCATGGGGCACCCGGTCGGCGCCACCGGCGCCCGTCTGATCGTCACCCTCATGGGTGAACTCAAACGCCGCGGTAAGAAATTCGGCTGCGCATCGCTTTGCGCCAGCGGCGGCCCCGGCCAGGCATTTATTATCGAAATGCTGTAATATTTAACCTTAAAAAGGATAAAGGGAGTTGCGCCGGACCGGCGCAGCTCCCGATTTCATTTGTTGACAGCAGGAAATTAGTAAACACATTATCAGTCATTACATCAAATCATTGTGTGTTCGATAAAGCGCAATGCCAGGAGGAAACAACATGGCCCTGAAAACACCCGAGCAGTACGAAGACAGTCTGCGCAAAATGAATTTTAAAATTTACCTCATGGGAGAGCTGGTGAAAAATTGGGTGGATAACCCGATTATTCGTCCCTCTCTGAATTCCGTCAAGAAGACCTATGAACTGGCGCATAAACCGGAATATGAAGACCTCATGACAGCCAAATCCCATCTGACCGGCGAAAAAGTCAACCGTTTTACGCATCTTCACCAGAATACGGAAGACCTTGTCAAAAAAGTCAAAATGCAGCGCCTGCTGGGTC
Organism: Smithellaceae bacterium; assembly: GCA_046484315.1. Classification (GTDB taxonomy): domain Bacteria; phylum Desulfobacterota; class Syntrophia; order Syntrophales; family Smithellaceae; genus UBA8904. The sequence continues at coordinate 7,548 of JAWOJC010000308.1, forward strand.
AGCAGACCGGTTCGTGCTTTCAGCGCTGCGTGGGTATGGATGCCATGAACGCGGTGGACAGCACCACCTTTGAAATGGATCAGAAACTCGGGACGAAATATCATGAACGCTTCATTAATTTTTTGAAAATGGTTCAAAAAGAAGACCTGACGGTGGACGGCGCGATGACGGACGTCAAAGGCGACCGCGGGTTGGCTCCCCATCAGCAGGCGGACCCGGATCTTTTTGTTCACGTGGTCGAAAAAAACGATAAAGGTATCGTCGTTCGCGGCGCTAAAGCCCATCAGACGGGCGCGGTCAACTCTCACTGGGTTTTGGTCATGCCGACTATTTCCATGGGAAAAGACGACGCGGATTATGCCGTATCCTTCGTGTGCCCGGCAGATGAAAAAGGAATTTTTTACATTTACGGACGACAGTCGTGCGATACCCGCAAGCTTGAAGGCGGGACAATTGACGTGGGCAATCATGAATTTGGCGGCCATGAGGCGCTGATGGTTTTCGACAATGTTTTCATCCCCTGGGACAATGTCCTGATGTGCGGTGAGGTTGAATTTTCCGGTATGCTGGTTGAGCGTTTTGCCGGTTACCATCGCCAGAGTTACGGCGGCTGCAAGGTCGGCGTAGGCGATGTGCTGATCGGCGCGGCGGCGTTGGCGGCGGACTACAACGGCGCAAATAAGGCCTCCCATGTCAAAGACAAGCTCATTGAAATGAC
>JAWOJC010000018.1:0-6213 GCA_046484315.1 Smithellaceae bacterium
GCGATCGGCAGAGCCATTGACCAAAAGACCAAAGCCATTATCATCAATTCCCCGAACAATCCGACCGGCCGGGTTTACAGCCAGGACGAAATCACAGGGCTGTCCAGACTGCTGATCGAGCGGGGGAATGCGATGGGTAAGAAGATTTATCTGATTTCAGATGAACCTTACGCGGAAATCGTCTTTGACGGCGCGGTGGTTCCCAGCGTGCTGAAAGCCTATCCCAACAGTATTGTTGCGTATTCCTATTCAAAGACGCTGTCGCTTCCGGGTGAGCGCATTGGTTATATTGCCGTTAATCCCGATATTCATGAAGTGGCCGACTGGATCGGCGCGCTTATTTTGTGTACGCGGATTTTGGGATTTGTTCACGCACCCGCGCTGATGCAGAGAATCGTCGCGAGACTTCAGGATGTGGCAGTTGATGTGATGGTGTATCAAAAAAAACGGGATCTGCTGTGCGACGGTCTGGATGAGGCAGGGTATCAGTTTGACAAGCCGCAGGGCGCTTTTTATCTATTTGTGAAAAGTCCGATTCTCGCCGATGTGGCGTTCGTCAAAATCCTTCTGACAAAAAATATTCTGGTCGTGCCGGGCAGCGGATTTGGTGGACCGGGTTACTTCCGTGTTGCCTTCTGCGTGGATGATGCAACGATTGTCAATTCAATGTCGGGATTTGCCGAAGCCTTACTGGCATGCAGGTAAATGCGCAGTTGTCGCCAGGCGTTTTAAAATGGGATCCTCAGATCAGCGCCAGGCTGTCGGCCACTGCCATTCCGGACAGGGTTGGACGAAGACAATTATCTTCTAAAATCACCAGTTGATTCATGATCAGTTTATCGATGATCGCCTTTTTCTCAGAAAGTAAATCCGTTCCGTAATTATTTTCGTACTGCCTGAGATCAACGCCGTCTTTGGTTCGCATACTTAAAAAAAGAGTTTCAAGACGTAACTGTTCCAGAGTTAGTGCCTCTGAGTTCTCCATGGGCTTTATGCCGCCAGAAACGCTGTTCAGGTAAGAATGTACGGAAGATTGATTCCACCACCGGTGGCGATCAAGAAAAGAGTGAGCGGATGGACCCAACCCGAGATAAGGCAGATGGCGCCAGTATTTCATATTGTGCGCGGATCTGAAAATGTCGGCGCGGGCATAGTTGGAGACCTCGTAATGGCTGTAACCGGCATCGGTCAGAATCTGCGATGTTTTCATGAAAAAATTCAAAGCCTCGTTCTCCATTGGAAGACAAATGCCCTGATGCGCGTAATGTTTATGGAGAGGCGTGTTTTCAGACAACGAAAGCTGATAGCAGGAAAGGTGTTCCGGGCCAAGGGACAGGGCTTTAGCTAATGTGTGCCTCCATGTATTGAAATCCTGGCCGTGTACACCGTAGATCAAATCAATGCCGATGTTATCGAATCCGGCATGTCGAGCGGATTCAATTGATTTCAGGGCCTCTGCGGCGGTATGTCTGCGGCCAAGGAACTTCAAAAGCCGATCGTCGAAAGACTGAATCCCGATATTCAGACGGTTGACGCCCCATCTGCGAAGTGTCCTGAAATAATCGACAGACGCATCACCGGGATTGACTTCCATCGTGATCTCAGCGTGCCGGGCGATATCAAAATGGTTCTGCGCGGCTTGAAGAATCAATTCAATTTGTTCAACGGAAAGAAGCGAAGGTGTTCCGCCGCCCAGATACATGGTGTCAAAAGACGGAAAGCACTGCTTATAAAAAGACATTTCGGAAGAAACGACTTTGATGAATTCAGCAATAAGCTGTGTTCCGGAAACGGAGTAAAAGCTGCAGTAGCCGCATTTGCTCAAGCAAAACGGCACATGGATGTACAGTCCGGCATATGCATTTTTCATGGTTAGTCATTGTCAGACTTCAGGACGGCTAAAAACGCACTTTGCGGAATGCTGACCGAACCGATCATCTTCATGCGCTTTTTGCCGGCCTTTTGCTTTTCAAGAAGTTTCCTTTTACGCGAAATATCGCCTCCGTAACATTTGGCTGTCACATCTTTGCGGAAGGCGCCGATTGTGCTGCGTGCAATAATTTCCCCGCCGATGGCGCCCTGAATAGCGATCTTAAACATCTGGCGTGGAATCTCGTCTTTCAGGCGTTCACAGGCGAGCAGTCCCCGGCTGCGTGCACGATCACGATGCACGATCTGGGAAAGTGCGTCAACCTTTTCACCGTTGACCAGAATATCCATCAGGACCAGGTTGCTTTCGCGGTAATCGATAATGTCGTAATCAAAGGAACCGTATCCCTGCGTTACGGATTTGAAACGGTCGTAGAAATCGAAGATCACCTCGGCAAGCGGCATTTCATATGTTAATTCGGCGCGTCCGGGGCCTGTGTAATTCAGGTTGGAATTCACGCCGCGTTTTTCCATGCACAGTTTCATGACGGTGCCGAGGTAACGTTCTGGAAGCATCATGGCGGCGCGGATATAGGGTTCTTCGCCCTTGGCGATATCCGAGGGATCCGGGTAATGTGCGGGGTTGTCCACATATATCACCCTGCCGTCTTTGAGTGTAAAGCGGTAACGGACGCTGGGGACGGAGAGGATAATTGAAAGATCATATTCCCGCTCCAGCCTTTCCTGCACGATGTCCAGATGCAGCAGGCCCAGAAAGCCGCAGCGGAAACCCTGCCCCAGCGCGGCGGAAGAATCTTTTTCGAAAATAAAAGACGCGTCGTTGAGCTTATATTTTTCGAGTGAATCGGCCAGATCCTGATAATCGTCGGAAGCAATCGGATAGATCGATGCGAAGACAACCGGCTTGACTTCCTTAAATCCGGGCAGAGGCGCTAAGCAGGGTCTGTCCTGGTTTGTGATCGTATCTCCCGTGCGCACATCCGCGACGGTTTTAACACCGGCGATAATGTAGCCCACATCGCCTGCGGAAAGCTTTTCGCGCTTGGTGCGCGTCAATAGAAAATGGCCGACTTCTTCCACTTTATAAGTTGCGCCGTTATACATGAAGCGGATGATGTCGCCGCTTTTTATCGTTCCTTCAAAAACACGGCAGTGGATGATGGTGCCGCGAAAGGAATCATAGTGTGCGTCAAAGATGAGCGCGGCCAGAGGGTTTGATGAGTCCCCCGCAGGCGGCGGAATCCGTTCGATGATTGCGTCGAGAATTTCTTCAATGCCGATGCCTTCCTTGGCGGAGCATTTGATATGTGTGTCCGGGTCGAGTCCGAGTTCCGAATCTATTTCTTCCAAAACGCGATCAATGTCGGCGGATGGAAGATCTATTTTGTTAATGATCGGAATGATCTCGAGATTATGTTCCATGGCCAGATAGAGATTGGCCAAAGTCTGAGCCTGAACGCCTTGCGCGGCGTCAATCAGAAGAAGAACGCCTTCGCAGGAAGCCAGAGATCTTGAAACCTCGTAAGAAAAATCCACATGGCCCGGCGTGTCGATCAGGTTCAGAATGTAGCTTTTGCCGTCTTTGGCACGGTAGGGCAGGGAAATGGCATTACTCTTGATGGTAATGCCGCGTTCTCTCTCGATGTCCATATTGTCTAGCAGTTGATCCTGAAAGTTTCGTTCATTACAAACGCCGGTAAACTGGATCAGCCGGTCAGCCAGCGTGGATTTGCCGTGATCAATATGCGCGATGATGCTGAAGTTTCGTATATTTTCCATAATGGTTTATTAAAAAAGCCCCTCAGGCTATTCCGGGGGGCTTTTGTGATACAATTTTTCCTGACTGATTAAACCAGTTTTTTCATCAAATCTTCGGAGACTTCCTTCACGCCTGCGCGCCCGTCCACCTTGATGATTTTGGTTCTTTCCTTGAAATAGTTTACCCCGGCCAGCGTACCGGTTTTAGTATCATAGTAAATGCCGTGACGCTTGTCGATGGCCGCCGCGTCCTGATCATCTGCTCGCGTGGTTAATTCTTCACAGCCACAGACCCTGCAGACAGGCTTGCCGTCTTTTTCACCCGGTTTGATCGCGTCAATATAGATATTGTTCGGATGGTTGTTGTCGGTTTTGCAAAGCCTGCGTCCCATGATGCGCTTTTTGGCGGTTTCACGGTCCAGATCGATTTCAATGACAAAATCCAATTTGATATTTGCGTTTTCAAGAGCAGCCCATAGGGCTTCCGCCTGTGCCAGATTGCGGGGAAATCCGTCTAACAACCAGCCTTTTTTGCAATCGTCTTCTTTCAGACGGTCCAGAATCATGGGGATGGTGATATCGTCCGGAACGAGTTCGCCACGGTCAATAAATGCTTTCGCTTTCTCTCCGAGAGGGGTTTTTTTGGAAATGTTCTGGCGGAATATGACGCCGGTCTCAATATGGGGAACACCGTATTTCTTCTGTACAATCGCGCCTTGCGTGCCTTTGCCGCTGCCGTTAGGGCCAAAAATTAAAATATTCACTTTCCGAGACTCCTTTCAAAATAAAGTTGACGTGGCATCTTATAATGTATTGTTTCTTATTTGGCAATCATAAAGATTGACTGACAGTCCGATTGACCTGTTATGATTATATGGCTTTAATATTATTGTTTATTAGGAGGTGCGGCGGGTTTGGGTGTTGAAGGCGTCGCCAGGGTTCGTAGAGCCTCTTCTATGGTGTGTGTTCTGGGAGATTCGCTGGGGAAAAAAGTAAGCGCGCGCTGAAAATGGAACCGGGCGCTGTCGTGTTTTTTCTCTTTTTGAAAATGCAGGCCGAAGTGGTAATGAGATTCTCCCAGGTTGTCGAGTTTGCCATAGGCCATAGCAATCAGGTAATCAATATCCGTTATGCTGAGGTTTTTGTATCGAATTTTCAAATAGGCATCCAGGGCTTCTTGATAGAGCCCCAGCGCGTAACAGGATCGGCCAAGCGCCAGTGTGATTTCATCGCGGTCCGGCGACTGGGCCGCCGCTTTAATCAAATGTATTCGCGCCTGATCGGCATGCCCGGTTTTTAAGTAGATCAGTCCGATTTTTTCCAGAACATCCGTGTCCTGAGGTGAGAGAGAAAGGGCTCTTTTGAGTATTTCCAAAGCCGTGTTCGTTTGACCGAGTTGTTCGGAAGTGAGGGCCAGGGCATAGAGCAGGTCAAGGTTATTCGTCTCTTTACCGAGCGCTTCGCGAATTTGTTTTTCCCTGCGGTTCAGGTCTGATGCGTTTAGGCGAATGGATGCCTGCATTCGAGTGAAGTTGCCCGCAATATTGGCCGCGCCTTTTTCGGGAAAATGACTTTGGATTAGATTTTCAAGATAAAAAATGCGGTCATCCGTTCCGGGATGTGTCCGCAGGTATGAAGGGATGCTGCGAGAAAGAAATTCGTACTGCTTGATGATCTTCAAAAACTCGACCATGGCCTCCGGGTAATAGCCTGCGGCGACAAGATACTCGATTCCCAGTCGGTCAGCTTCCTCTTCGTGATCACGTTGATATTTCAGAGACAGGGAGCTTGCTCCCGCGAAAGAAAAGGCGGCGATGGCCGCCGTTGCTTCCCCGCCTCCGCCAAGAAACGCGCCGGCAATCACAGCGGCCAGCGTGGCGATATTGAGTATTTTTGATTTTTCGATCATGGAGGCAACATGACGGGCGTTGGCATGGGCAATTTCATGCGCGATTACACCGGCTAGCTGGGCTTCATTTTCCACCGCGGTAATCAGGCCTGCGTTGATGTAAATATAGCCGCCTGGGGTGGCAAACGCATTGATGGCCGAACTGTCGAATATGGAAAAAGTGTAATCAAAAGGCGCTTTCTTGCTCTGCGCCAAAACGAGCCGCCCGATTTTCGTGATGTAGTCGTTGAGGCGATTGTCCTGAAGAAGAAAATTGTTTTTATCAAGCTTGTCATATATTTCTTTACCGACTTTTCTTTCGTCATCCGTGGTGAAAGCGGCCGGGCAGGGGGAAGTCCAGATCAGCAACGTGATCATAATGAAAGCGAAAGAAAAATATTGATTTTGTCTAAAATTACGCATAATCGATCCCTGAAACCATCCAATTGTAAAAAGATCCTACATGCTTTGACTCAATTAGGCAAGCATCGTTGGGAAACACAGAGTTTGTGTCAGGGAGGTTGTAAAAGATGGGTCAGGTAATTGTCATAGACGGGCCGGCCGGCGCCGGAAAGAGTACAGTGAGTAAACTTCTGGCAAAGAGGATGCGATATCTTTATCTGGATACAGGGGCATTGTACAGAGCGTTGGCTTATAAGGCCCTTGTCTTGAATATT
>JAWOJC010000074.1:0-12210 GCA_046484315.1 Smithellaceae bacterium
GTCCCCGTGTTCCCGGAAGACCTGACGACCACCGCCGCCACACCTGCACCCCTTTTTACAAAATATACATAGGAGCTTGAGACCCGATGGAAGCCTTTTATCTGATCCTAATGATTGTGGTAGCCATTTTTGTTGTGACATTCGCGCAGTTCAACGCGCAACAGGTTACCATTCGATACTACTATCTGCAGGACATTGATGTGCCTGCCTATATGCTCATCTTTGTGTCATTGCTCATCGGCGTCATCATTACCGCGTGTTTAGGCGTCGTGGAGAGATTTCGGCTCAACCGCACCATCAGCCGCCTCAATAAAGTCATCCGTGATTTGCGCAAGGAATTGCGCGCCAACGATGCGCCGCCCATCATTCATGAGCCGCGACATGTTCCCGGAAGCGAGGGGTAAAACGGAGTCCCGCTTTATCACGGACGATTCACTGGCCGGACTGGCCAAATGGCTGTGGCTGCCGGGCATTGATACCTGTGTTTATGCAGGAGAGGCGGGCAGGCCGATGATGCATCTGGCGCTTCAGGAAGATCGCACTTCGCTGACGAGCAGACGCGACACGCTCGAAAGACATTTTCCCGGCCGGTTGTGTCTCGTGCCGCATATCAACGCGGGCGAACAACAGAAATTTGTGGTCAGCCGATTTTCTTTAAAATTCATCCCGAAAAAACGAGCGGGCAGTGTTAATCCTGCGTTCGGACCGAGGGTTCCTACGGGATGGTTGTTGCGCAATCGCGCGGATCGCCCTGAATTTTTTCGATGGCGTGTTTCAAGGCGGGTAGAATGACGGACAAATTCTCTGTGGCGCCTTTGGGGCTGCCCGGCAGGTTCACAATCAGGCATTGACCGCGGATACCGGCCACCGCGCGGGAAATCATCGCGTGCGGCGTGATTTTTCTGCTTTCCTGCCGCATCGCTTCTGCCAGACCCGGCAGTTCCTTGTCGATGACTTTCAGTGTTGCGTCGGGGGTGAGGTCGCGTGGACTGACGCCTGTGCCGCCGGTGGTCAGAACCAGATCCAGTCTTTCCGTGTCGGCAAAGGCGATGATGGCTGAGGCAATCTGATCCGTTTCATCCGGTATAATCAACATCTTTGTGACATCAATAGACAGCCCCGCAAGCATCCGAGCGATTGCGGGGCCGCTTAAATCCTGCCTTTGCCCCTGTGAGCCTTTGTCGCTCACCGTTATAATGCCGGCACGAAACATGTTATTCTATGCTTCTTCTTTCTTCGACTCGGCGATGAGTTTTTCCGCGATGTAGGGCGGCACTTCCTCAAAATGTGATTCCGTATAGGTGAAATTACCACGGCCGCTGGTCATGGAACGAAGATCCGGTGCATATTTGAGAATTTCCGCGAGCGGCACCTGTCCTTTAATAATCTGGTTGCTGCCGTTGGAGTCCATGCCCAGGACGCGTCCCCTGCGGCTGTTGAGATCACCGATCACGTCGCCCATATATTCTTCGGGAATTTCAATGTCGATGTTCACGATCGGTTCCAGCAAGACGGGCTGACATTCCATCACGCCTTTTTGAAACGCCATGGAGCCTGCGATTTTAAACGCCATTTCCGACGAATCCACGGTATGATAAGAGCCGTCGGTGAGCGATATTTTAAAATCTACAACCGGATAGCCCGCCACAACCCCTTTGGCCGCCGCTTCGATGATGCCTTTTTCCACAGCGGGGCGATACTGGCCCGGAATGACACCGCCGACAATCTTATCGGCGAACTCAAAACCGGCGCCCCTGGGCAGCGGCTCAATATCAATCCAGCAATCGCCGAACTGGCCGCGGCCGCCAGACTGTTTTTTGTAACGGCCCTGGACGTTGGTTTTGCCCTTGATCGTTTCACGGTAAGGAACTTTCGGTGTGGTCAGATTGACTTCAACACCGAATTTACGTTTCATCTTTTCTATATTAACTTCGATATGCACCTGCCCCATACCGGAGAGAATCATTTCCTTGGTCTGAACGTTACGCGAAAAGACAATTGTCGGATCTTCTTCTGTCAGCCGATGGATGGAAGAGGCAATCTTGTCTTCATCGCCTCTGGATTTCGGTTCCACGGCGAAAGACATGATGGGCGGTGGAACGGGAACGCCTTCAAAGATGATCGGGGATTTTTCATGGGACAGCGTATCGCCCGTAACGGTTTCCTTCAGCTTGGCTACGCCTGCGATGTCGCCCGGAATGAGCACTTCGGCCGGTTTCTGGTTTTTGCCTTCCAGGAAAAAAATATTGCCGAATTTTTCGGTGATCTTTTTGGCCGAGTTGAAAAAAGTGGAATCCGGATTGAGCTTGCCGGAATAGACACGAAACAGGGTCAGTCGGCCTGCATAGGGATCGGCGATTGTTTTGAAGACCATGGCCGAAAAAGCATCGTCTTCGGACGGTTTTCTTTCTTCCGCCGTGTCGGTGCCGGGCTTTTTCCCTTTGACAGGACCGCGATCAACAGGGGAGGCGAAGGCGCTGGCAACCAGATCCATCAGCATGGAAACACCGATGCCCCGGACGGCCGATCCGCAAAGCACCGGAATGACGCCGCCGGATACGATGCCTTTTCTCAGGCCCGTCTTGATCTGTTCTGCGGTCAGTTCGCCCGCTTCGAGATACTGATTCATGAGTTCGTCGTCCGTTTCCGCGATGTCTTCAACCATGGCACCGCGGAGGATGTTGGCCTCATCTTGCAAGTCGGCGGGAATGTCACAGGCTTTGCCGATGCCCTTGTTGTCGGAAAAGGTAAATGCTTTCATGGCAATCAAGTCCACGATGCCTTGAAATTTATCTTCCGCGCCGATGGGGATGCAGACAGGTGTGCCTTTGATTTTCAGTTTGGTTTTAATGCTTTCGAGCACTTTATTAAAATCCGCGCGTTCGCGATCCATGCGGTTGATGAAGATAGCGCGGGGAAGTTTGTACTGATCGGCCAGTTCCCACACTTTCTGCGTCTGGAATTCTACGCCGCCCACCGAGTCGACGACGACCACGGCGTTATCCACAATGCTCAGCGAGCACTGAATATCGAAATTGAAGTTGGAATCACCCGGTGTGTCGACGATGTTGATTTTATGCTTGTCCCACTCGAAGAAATTTGCGGCCGAGGTGATCGACACGCGTTTCTTTTGTTCTTCCGGTTCGTAGTCCATTGTGGAGGTGCCGTCATCCACGCGGCCGAGCCGTTCATTTTTTCCTGAAATAAAAAGAAGGGATTCACAAAGGGATGTTTTGCCTGTGCCGCCATGACCTACAACGGCTAGATTTCTCAGAGATTTGGATTCGTACTTTGCCATGAAAGCTCCTTTCAATATCTCATTAAGATCCGATAAAGATCTGATGAAGCGAATTCATTACAGAACGCGCGTTTGTTTAGCGTATCCGGTCGCTAAAATCAAGATAATTTTGATTTTTAGCATGCAGGACGCGCGCGTGTCGCCTTGGTGCTATTGCGCTGTTTACATGGATATTTTTTTCAGAAGATTCTTTTCGCCGCGCCGCATCGATAAATACACGGTGAAAACGCAAAGACCCAGCGCGAACGCAAAAGAAAAGAATGCCAAGAGGTATTGATGGGCATAAAGACTGGCGCCGCGGAATTGGGCGGAGAAAATCCGGTAGACGGGTCCGGCTTCCACAACGATGACCAAAGCGATGAGACCGAAACTCAGAAGCATGAATAAAAGGCCGCCGAAGCTGGTGGCGGAGAGAGCCGGGTTTTCCGATTTGAAATCGCAATGGGTCGCACCCAAACCCACGGCCAGGGCGACAATGGCCGGAACCAGAAAGAAGATGGTCATGACCGACAAAAACATCATCAAAGGCGTGACCGAAAGCAGAATGTTGGATGCGATAATCAAAAGCTCCGTCAGGATCAAAAGGGGAATATAGTAAATGAAAAACTTAACCCACAGGAATGTCTTGATAGAAAGGGGTGATGATTGCAAAATCCAAAAGGCCTCACCCTCCATGCTCACGGCGGGAAAGACAAAGCGTGCTGAAATTGCGGAAAGCACAAAGGCGGCCAGACCCATGTTCAGAAAGGAAAGCACGTTTTGCAGGTAAACGGTCTTTATCGGGGCTTGATGAAGCGGCAAAACGGAAAAATTATACAGATAGACCACGATCAGCGCGAAGATTAAAAAAAGCTGAGGCCATTGTGTGGAGTCGCGGAAAAAGGAACGGATTTCTTTGACGGCAAGGGCTCGGGCCGGTCGCGACAGGAAAAATAACAGTCTTTCCCAGCCTTCACCGCGCAGGCGTAAAGGCGCAAAAAGACGTCCCGCCGTCGTTTGTGCGCGTGAAAAACCCCGGAAGTAAGAAGCGCGTGCGACGGTTTCGTTAATAAAGAGCAGTGAGAGCAGGCAGGTGGCGCTAAGGGTCAGATTAAAAAGAGCCGTCGCGTATTTTTGCGTCAGAGCGGATTGAACAAAATCTGTGATCCATGTGGTGGGTAAAAAAGGTGAATGAAGCGCCTGCATGGAGTTCAGATAAAGGACGACGGACGCGAAGCTGTCCGGATTAAGCATCTGCTCGGGCCGGATCAATCTCATGACCAGCACCAGAAGCATGGCAAGCGCAACACCGAGGATCACGAACAGTGTGCGGATCTTTCCGGCCGGCAACGCGATCGCGCCCAGCAGGACCAAAAGACTGGTGATGGCCGAAGCAATCAGGCAAAGCAGAAGAATCGCGACCAGGGCCGCCGGATAAAAAAACCAGGACGCCTGATAGATCATCCCGAAGGATAAAAAAACGGGAAAACTGAACACCACGACCATCCAGGAGGAGTCGAAGGCGCTGCCCAACCAACGGGACAGAAAAATGTCTCTGGATGACACGGGCAGCGAATGTAAAAGCGGCAGATCACGGCTCAGATAAAAATGGGAAAGGCTGTTGATGACGCTGCTGAATAAAAGCAGCGTGAAAAAAGTGATCATGATCATCGACAGAAGCTTCATGGCCAGGATGTCACCGAAGTCTTCGACGCCCTGGAAATACTTAAGGACACGGTAGAAAAGGATGAACGCGCCAAACCAGAAAACGCCGCCGACGAGGGCGAACAGTAAGAAACGGGACCTGCGGTTGGACTTGCCCCTGTGTCTTCGGCTGTTGAAAGCGGAAAGCAGTCGCGGACGCAGCAATGTCAACCAGTCGCTGTGCATTCAGGCCTCCTTCACCAGCGTTAGAAATACATCTTCAAGAGCGGCTTCGCCGGTTTTGGCGGCACGATTGAGTTCGGCCAGTGTTCCCTGCGCCAGGAGCACCCCTTTGTGAATCACGCCGATCCTGTCGCATAGTTCCGAAGCGATACTCAGGGTATGTGTGGATACAAAGATGGTAACGCCCTTTGCAGCAAGGTCTTTAAGAATGTCCCTGACCATGCGTACGGCCGCCGGATCAAGCCCGACCATCGGTTCGTCGATCACCATAACCTTGGGATCATGCAGCAGAGCGGACGCGATGATGAGTCGTTGTTTCATGCCGTGGGAATAGGCTTCGATAATCTCGTTTTTCCAGTCGGCGAGGGCAAACTGTTCCAAAAGCGTGATTGCCCGGCCGGAAAATGCAGCGGCATTCACGCGGTATAAATCGCCGATGAACTTCATAAACTCCATCCCGGTCAGTTTTTCGTATAGAAAAGGCCGGTCGGGAACGAATCCGATAATGGCTTTGGCCTCTACGGGTTTTTGTCTCATGTCGATTCCGTCGATGGTGATTGTACCCCGGGTAGGCTCGATAATGCCGCCCATGATGCGGATGGTCGTCGTTTTTCCCGCGCCGTTGGGGCCGATAAAGCCGTAGATTTCGCCGGCGGCGACATGTAGACTGAGGCGGTCGACCGCTGTCACGGCACCATATTGCTTTGTCACGTCGAGTAGTTCGATCATTGCAGGGACAGAACCTCCAATTGAATTTTGCCCATGACGCCCAAGAGATCCAACTGTTGGCTGCCTTCACCCAATGACAGGCGAATATGCGTCACATCGGCGGGGATTTGATTGAAAACCGAATCAACGGTCAGCCAGTTTCCGGCATAGGCGGTGTTCCAGGCATGATAGTAAAAGCGACCGTTTAAATACGTCAGGCCCGTTTCAATCTGAGCGGGAATGCCGGCAGCGCGCAAAAGCGCGGCGGTCAGAACCGCGTGTTCGTTGCAGTCGCCGACTTTGTTGCGTAAAACTTCCAGCGCGTTGGGAACGGAGAGGACCGGTTTCTTATCCACATTTTTATAAACCCAGTAGACGATTTTCCGGATCTTCTGATCGGGGGGATCCGTCGGGGAGACAATTTTTTTACTTCGGGCGATGATTTCCGGGTGATCGGCCTGCACCAGAGGCGACGGGGCCAGATAGCGCCTCAAAGCCTCGGGAATATCGTGGTCTATTTTGAAAGACGGTTCTTTCGTGATCGTCAGAATGTTTTGGTGCAATTTCTGTCTCCCGCCGTGAATTTGCGGCAAAGGCGTTGAAATACCGTCGATCCTTAACACAATGCCTGTCAACGTTTTCGGATCGGGAATTGTAATGTTTGACTCAATGGAGGCAATCGTGGCAAAATCCGCGCCCGTGTCAGACAGGCCTTCTTTCGCTTTGGCGGCGCTGACCTTTTCCATGGACATGCCCAGAAGCCCAGTTTCTTTGATGACTTCGCCGTCCTTGGCGACCCAGGCGCAATGGGCGGCGCCCATGAAATCCGCGCAGAATTTTTGTGTCAGAATCTTTTTACCCATAATCGGGATTATTTCATCAGGTTGGCGCGTGACGTCAATGTCCCGGACGCTAAGGGTGGACGGGTCGAAAATACCGAAAGATCGGGTTTCGTCTTTTTCCAGTCCGGCAAGAAAAGAGGCTTCATAGATGTTGCCGCTGAGATAAGGCAGATCCTTGATGCGTATTTCACTTTTTTGCATGGCCGAGGGCAGGCCGGTATGAAGAATGATCCGGTCTTTGCCCATCAAACCGCGTGCGCTGTAGCGGAATAAGCTCGATGTAATATCGAAATCGAATGATCTTAATGTCATATCGGGATTGAGGTCGGCCTGGGCTGAGATGTGCATGACCTGGATGACGCCCAGGGTGTTGAGCTGCAAGCTGACGTCTTCCTGGATGGAAATGCCGCTGTCATGGATGAAAAATTTCTTTGAAACCACACCGATTTTCTGATTTTTCTGATAGATATTCATCCAGGTTTCTGGCGACCTTGTAAATTCAGCCGCTTGTCCGGGGAAGGCGGGTTGTGTTTTCTCCTTGAACAGGCCCAGACGAACTGCTAAAAGACCGATGAAAATCAAAATGATGGCTATTTTTATCAGCAGACGCATTGTGTTTTTAGTCATCTCGTGTCCAGCATTTTATTTGTTATTTATATCTTTTAATATATCGGCAGGAAAGCTGCACGTCAACAGGCCTGATTTACGATATCGATCAGATTTTGTTTTCTTGTGAAAAGAGGTTAAAATTAACTTGACAAGATCCGGAAAAATTTATAAAAGGCGTGATTCTGGTTTCTTAGGCTCGATTACGGTGGATCCCCCATCTGGCAGAGATACTTCCAAATGCGGGGGTTTTTTTTATGAATCACCGAATGTTGCAGGCGAAGCTAAATGGAATTGGAATAAATCACACAATTTATTGAGACCATTATACGAGAGGAAAGTAACATGAAGTATGACGACCAAAAAATTCGCAATATCGGGATCAGCGCACACATCGATTCCGGTAAAACAACGCTCAGTGAACGGATTCTTTTTTATACGAAGAGAATTCACGCCATTCACGATGTAAAAGGCAAAGACGGCGTGGGTGCCACCATGGACTCCATGGAGCTGGAAAAAGAACGCGGCATCACCATTGCCTCGGCGCCCACCTATTGCGAGTGGAAAGGTCATGAAATTAATATTATCGATACACCCGGTCACGTCGATTTCACCATTGAAGTGGAACGGTCATTGCGCGTACTCGACGGCGCGATTCTGGTTTTATGCTCGGTCGGCGGTGTTCAGTCACAGTCTATTACGGTAGATCAGCAGATGAAACGCTACAAGGTCCCCTGCATCGCTTTTATTAACAAATGTGACCGTAGCGGCGCCAATCCTTTCCGGGTTATCGGTCAGTTGCGCACCAAATTGGGGCATAATGCCGTTGCCATGCAGATTCCCGTCGGTTTGGAAACGGACCTGAAGGGCGTGGTGGATCTGGTCGAGATGAAAGCCGTCTACTACGATGGAGACAACGGCGAAGATATCCGCATTGAGGAAATCCCTTCTCATTTGCTCGAAGAAGCCAAAGCCAAGAGAGAAGAGCTCATTGACGCCGCTTCGATGTTTTCCGATGAATTGACGGAAGCCATCCTGGAGGAAAAGGAAATTACGGCGGCGATGCTGCTTGCCGCCGTACGCGCCGGCGCGCTGAAGCGCGAAATCACGCCCGTGTACATGGGGTCGGCCTATAAAAATAAAGGCGTCCAATCCCTGCTCGACGGTGTCACATATTTGCTGCCCGCACCGTCGGAAGTTGAAAATATCGCATTGGACATGAATAACAATGAGGAACCGGTGGTTCTGTCCAGCGACCCGGAAAAACCCATTATCGCCCTGGCATTTAAGCTCGAAGACGGACAGTACGGTCAATTGACCTATATACGGGTTTATGAAGGCACCGTCGAAAAAGGCTCCACCATCGTCAATGTTCGCAATGGAAAAAAGGTTAAGGTGGGGCGCGTGGTCCGCATGCATGCCGATACGATGGAAGATGTGGATCTCCTTCGCGCGGGCTATATCGGCGCTCTGTTCGGCATCGAATGCTCGTCGGGGGATACGTTTGTCGCACCCGGCCTCAACATGACCATGACATCGATGTATGTACCCAAACCGGTCATTTCGCTTGCGATTGTCCCGAAGGACAATAAATCGCAGATGTCCATGTCCAAAGCCCTGAACCGTTTTTCCAAGGAAGACCCGACTTTCAAAACCTACGTGGATCATGAAACCAACGAAACCATCATTGAAGGCATGGGCGAGCTGCATCTCGATATTTACGTTGAACGCATGAAACGTGAATACGGCGCGGAGGTGACGACAGGTAATCCTCGCGTGGCTTACCGCGAGACCATTACGCAACGCGCAGATTTTAATTACACCCACAAGAAGCAGACCGGCGGTTCCGGACAGTTCGGACGCATTGCCGGGTTTATCGAACCGATCAGCGACGCAGAGTTTGTGTTTGAAAACAAAGTATTCGGCGGCGCTATCCCCACGCAATTCATATCCGCCTGCGAAAAGGGTTTCCAGCAAAGCATGGCCAAAGGCCCTAAACTGGAATTTCCGATCACAGGCGTGAAAGTCACGATTAACGACGGCGCATCCCACGCGGTGGATTCTTCGGACATGGCTTTCCAGGCGGCCGCCCGCGGTGCGTTTCGTGAAGCCTATCTACGAGCCAAACCAGTCATTCATGAGCCGATTATGAAAGTGGTGGTTGAATCGCCGACCGAATTTCAGGGTCCGGTTATGGGACTGCTCAATCAGCGCCGCGGCATGATTATCGGGTCACAGGATGAAGGTGTCATGTGCGTGATTGAAGCTCAGGTGCCGCTTGCGGAAATGTTCGGTTTTTCGACCATTCTGCGTTCTTCTACCCAGGGCAAGGCCCAGTTCACGATGGAATTCGCTGTTTATCGTCAGGTGCCTCAATCCATCGCGGAAAAAATAGCTCTGGAAGTTGCCCAGAACAAGAAAACCGCCGCATAAGGCATTAAACAGGTTCAACAAAATACGATGGGTCTCGGGGTTAAGGTAAGAACAGAAGACAACGTTATCCATTTACTTTATGAGGACATAATTATGATTAAAAAAGAAATGATCAACCGCAATCCTTTAACGACGCTCGGCTATGACCATCAGGACATTATGGAAAACGGCGGTCTTGGCGCGGTGCTGGCCTATGCCGGTCTGGGAAAGACCGCGCTTCTGGTGCAGATGGCCTTAAATACAATGTTGCAGGAGAAGTCGGTTTTGCATGTCAGTCTCAACGATGCCGTGAGCAAGGTGGATGTCTGGTACCGCGAATTGTTCAATGACATCAGCGAAGGAAATGACGCGGCGGAAATTCAGCAGTATTGGGAAAAAATTCAGACCTACCGTTTTATCATGACGTTTCGTGTCGAAGGGTTCAGTGTTCCGAAACTGGATGAGCGTATGACCGATCTGATGCAGCAGAATATTTTTAAGCCGCATACCATGATCATTGATGGGTTGAAGTTTGACGAATCCGGCCGCGGTCTGCTTCTGGAGCTCAAGGAAATGGCTCAAAAGTATGCCATGCGCATCTGGTTTACCGTGCATACGCACCGTCATGAGCCGCCCAAAGAAGACGGTTTGCCGCTTTCTTTCCTGCATGTAGCGGACTTGTTTGATGTCCTCGTGCAACTGGCGGCGAAAGGTCCCGAAGTCTATATCAAAGGTCTGAAAGGCCAATCCCCCGAAGCGAAAAAAGAGGCACTGCTTCTGGATCCGGCATCAATGCTGATCAAAGAATAGTAATCTTTAAGAAGTTTAAACAAGTAAGGCGCACACGGTGCGCCTTACTTGTTTATCGATGCCGCTTTTCCCCGTGGAAGGGTGAGCCCGGTGTACGTTCTATAAACACGCCATTGCCCTTGAAGAATGAAACTTCCGAATCAGATGATGCGTGCTCAGAAACGATCATCCCAAAACTCATTCATAAAAATAATTGCAATATGATTTTTGATGCTATAGGTTTGAAAGAAAATCACAGGTATTGCTTTCATCACATCAATGATCCGCTAAGGGGACATTATGAAAATGAGCACACTGCTTTTTGCCATGCTTGGCGGTATTGTTCTTATCGGAATCGTATTCGCAGCGGCGATCACCTTATCTTCACCTAAATCTCCAAAAGCGATGGAAGCGATTACCGCGCCGTTTAGAACAATGGATGTGGTAGCGCTGCCGCCGGTTAGCTCCTATGAGGCCCGAGACGGCGCTAAACTTGCTTTTCGGGCTTATCCTTCAGTGGATGCAAAACACGCAGCGGTGCTGATTCATGGATCTTCAGCCAGTGGTATTTCGATGCACACCCTGGCCGAATACCTGCAACAAAAACATATCGATGTTTATGTTCCGGATATGCGCGGGCATGGTGAATCCGGCCGTAAAGGAGATATTGATTACATCGGACAATTGGAAGACGACTTGGAGGATTTCACACGCCAATTATTGAAAACTGATAAAACGCTGACGCTGATCGGTTTTTCTTCAGGCGGCGGTTTTGCGTTGAGGTTTGCCGCAAGTGAACGGCAGGAGATATTCGACAGATATGTTGCACTTGCGCCATTCATACGATACGATGCACCGACCACCAGACCCAATAATGGAGAGTGGGCGCACGCGAGTGTTCCCAGGATTGTTGCCATCTCATTAATGAGGACGGCAGGTCATAAATATCTGGGGCATTTGCCGGTCATCGCCTTCGCCATCCATCCGGATATGGCCGACTATGCGACGTCCGCCTATTCGTATAGGCTCTGGCGTAATTTCGCGCTGCATGATGACTATCGCGCCGATTTAAAGAAGATCAGACAACCGCTAACGGTGATGGTTGGCGATCAAGATGAACTGTTCTATCCGCAACAATATCTGACTTTGTTTGCCGACGTTCAGCCTCATGCCGAAATTTCCATTGTACCCGGCACTGGCCACGTTACGCTGACGATGGAGCCTTCCGCTATGGCAGCCATTGCGGATAATCTGCATTGAAAAAGAAACAGGCAATACTAAGGACGCATAATGCCTTCACCTAATCTGTTTATCATCGGTATGCCCAAATGCGGAACGACCGCTCTGGCAGCTTATTTACAAAAACATCCAGATGTTCTGATGTCCGTTCCCAAGGAACCCCATTATTTTGATGCTTATTATGAAGACATGAGCTTTGAGGAATACACACGGAAAAATTATAGTAATTTCAGAGGAGAGAAAATCATCGGGGAAGCAACACCTGTTTATCTGCTGGTCCCCTGGGCATTGGATCGGCTGGCAAAACACTGTCCAGACGCGAAATATATTGCCCTGCTGCGCAACCCTGTAGACCGGGCGTATTCGCATTGGTGGATGTTTTATTCGCGGGCCATGGACGCGCTGTCATTTGAAGAAGCAGTGGATGTCTGTCTTCAGCAAGACGAAGGA
>JAWOJC010000080.1:0-24272 GCA_046484315.1 Smithellaceae bacterium
TTGAAGATGTAAAAAATGTATGTGTTGTTGGTGCAGGTAACATGGGGCACCAGATTTCCCTGCATTGCGCGCTGTATGGCTACAAAGTGGTTTGCACGGATGTGATTCCCGCCGTTTTGGAAAAAGCCGAAAAATTCGTGGATACCTATCTGGCCGGTCGCGTTCAGAAAGGCAAAATGACGGAAGATGCAGCCAAAGCCGCCCGCGCAAATATTTCTTTCACAGGCGATCTGAAAACGGCAGCCGGCAATGCCGATCTGGTGATTGAAGCCGTTTTGGAAAGAATTGACCTGAAGAAGAAAGTTTTCGGCGATTTGGACAAGATTGCGCCGGCCCATGCGATTCTGGCCACCAACAGCTCCTTTATTGTCAGCTCTGAATTTGCGCATGTGACCAATCGTCCCGAAAAGGTGGCCAATCTCCATTTCTTCAACCCGGCATTGGTGATGAAGCTGGTCGAAGTGGTTCAGGGGCCCCATGTGTCCGATGAAACCGCCCAGATCCTCATGGAATTCTGCCGCAAGATCGAAAAAGAACCTGTCCACATTATGAAAGAAGTAGACGGATTCATTCTTAACCGCATTTTCGCCGCCATCGGGAAAGAAGCTCAGTGGATGCTCGAAATGGGTGTCGCCTCATTTGAAGATATCGATAAAGCCTGCGTTTACGGCGCCGGCCATCCGATGGGTCCGTTCCGCCTGATGGATCTAACCGGCATCGATCTGGCTTACGACATCAACATGGGCAAATTCAAAAGAACAGGCGACCAGGCGGATCTGCCCACCCCCACAATTGTTAAACTGTACTCCCAGGGTAAATACGGTCAGAAGACCGGCGAAGGCTGGTACAGCTATAAGAAATAACCCTGCTTTGGCCAAGCGCGCCTGCCGAGACTTTCTTGGGTCTCAAAAAGGCGATTTTCATAAGGACGCCCCGCGGCTGAAAAGCTTCGGGGCGTCCTTGCAACTGGAAACGTCATGACCGTTTCTTGGGGATCTATGGAAGAAAGACCGTCAAAATCAGCGCTGGTGGTAGAAGGCGGAGGCATGCGTGCCATCTTTGCCGCAGGTGTTCTGCACGCTTTCGGCAAGGCCGGATTTGATCCATTTGATCTGTACATCGGTGTTTCCGCAGGCGCCTGCCATCTGGCGTCGCATCTGGCGGGCCAAAACGACCGCAACTTTGACATCACGCTTCGCTACTCTATGACACCTGAGTTCATCAGCCTCTGGCGGTTTCTCAAAGGTGGGCACCTGATGGACCTGGATTGGATGTGGGAGCAGACCATTACAAATTACCGTCTGAACCTGAAGGGTCTTGATGATAAACTCCAAAGGCAGCAAAAGGCGTACCTGATAGTCGCTACGTCCATGGAAACCGGCAAGGCACTCTATCTGAGTCCGGATGAAAACACACTGGAGCATTATTTAAAGGTGTCGAGTTCACTGCCGATTCTTTACCGCAACATACTTGATGTTCAAGGCGAAAAAGCCACGGACGGCGGCATGGCCGATGCCATCCCCGTACGGGAAGCCCACAGGCGGGGTGCGACAGACATCATCGTGATCCGGTCGCGGCCGGCCGGGTATGTGAAAAAAGAAAGCACGATTGCATTGGCCGTCTTTTCCCGGTACTTCAGAAAATATCCGAAGCTGGTTGAAGCGTTTCGACAAAGAGCGGATCATTACAACGCATCCGTTGCGTGGATGAGCAACCCACCGCCCGGCGCCCGCGTGACGCAAATCGCTCCACCTGAGAATCCGGCCCTGGGCCGAACTACCAATGACGAAGCGACGCTGCGCGCCGCCTATGAAACAGGCATCGCATACGGGGAAAAGTTTATGACCGGCGGGGCAGCAAGTGTTTAAAAACCTTTGCTCAAAAGCCCCCGATTCCGGGGACTTTCTTATGACATCCGGCGCTTGACCGGTCACGTCATTTATGCCATCAATCGTCATCTTAATAAACGGGAATTTGTCTTCATGGAAAACATGCTGGTGGTGGTCTTTCTCATTTTGTTTATCGGGCGAAGCGTTTTGCGTTACATTTTGCAGCAGCTTAATATTAAAAATTTGCGGCAGCTTGGTAAAACGATTCCGCCTGTTTTCGAAGGTGAGATTGATGAAGCGACGCTCGAAAAGATGGTGGACTACACCGCGGATCAGTCCCGTCTGGAATCAAAAGAAAATCTGGCAGACGATGTCACGGAGCTGGCGGTTTTGTTTTTATTGATCCCCGCAGGCGTCCTGTGGCTGACCGGCTTGAACCTTCATCTGATCTGGCAGGCGTTGATCTTTTTTGGCGTTTTGGCCGTCGTAAGCAAGGTGGTCAGTCTGCCGTTTGACCTCTATCACACCTTTGTTTTGGAGAAAAAATACGGCTTTTCCACGATTACCTGGCCACTCTGGCTTGCAGACCTTTTCAAATCCCTGCTGATTTCCGCGATTTTAATGGGGGTGATGATCAGCGCCTTGATGGCCTTTATGACCTGGCTGCCGAAAAGCTGGTGGTTCTGGGGCTGGGCTTTTTTTGCTTTGTTCCAGATGATGCTTTTGTGGCTTTATCCTGTGTTGATTGCGCCACTCTTTAACAAATTTGAACCTCTCAAAGATGCGGTGCTCAAAGAAAAGATCAGCGATCTGCTGGACAAATCCGGGCTTCAGGCAGGCGGGATTTATCAGGTGGATGAAGGAAGGCGTTCCAGACACACCAACGCCTATTTCACCGGTATCGGCAAAACCAAGCGCATTGTTTTGTATGATACCCTGCTGTCTTCGCATACGCATGAAGAGATTATTTCCGTCCTCGCGCATGAAATCGGCCATTGGAAAAAGAAGCACATCCTCAAACAGTTGACCTTGATGATTTTTGTCTCGCTCGTTTTGTTTTACGCGGTTTTCCGCGTTACGGACTGGCCGCTGCTCTACAGTGCATTCGGCATCGGCCAGACGCCGGTTTATGCCGGTTTGTTTTTAGTCTCCCTGTACCTGGGCGCCGCCGGGTTTTTTATCACCCCTGCCGGTGCGGCGATGAAGCGCCGGTTCGAACGCGAAGCCGACCGCATGGCATTTGATCTGACCGGTACGGCAAAGCCCATGATCAGCGCGCTCAAGCGCCTGGCCAAGGACAATTTAAGTAATCTCCACCCGCATCCTTGGTATGTGACCTTTTACTATTCGCATCCGCCGCTGATTGAACGTATTGAATATTTGCAGACAATGGATTATAAAAACCGCAAACCCTAGGAGCTCGCAGCATGCCGATTTACGAATTTTACTGCCGAAAATGCGACACGATCTATAATTTCTTCGCCCGCTCAGCGAACACGGATAAAATTCCCAAATGTCCGACGTGCAAAAATGTTAAGCTCTCCCGCCAGATGTCCGTCTTTGCGGCGATCACCGGTGGTGGAAAAGAGGATACCGGCGATGATCCTTTTTCCGGGATCAATGAGGGCAAAATGGAAAAAGCGATGATGCAACTCGCCTCTGATGCTGAAAAAATACAGGATGACGATCCACGCGCCGCCGCATCGCTGATGCGGAAGCTGTCGGAAACCACGGGGATAAAACTGGGCGACGGCTTTCGCGAAGCGTTGGATCGCTTGGCGGCGGGAGAGGATCCGGACAAAGTCGACGAAGACATGGGGGATCTTCTCTCTGCGGAAGATCCTTTCGGCCAGAAGCGAACCGGCAAAACGCACAAGACAAAGCCCCGTGTGGATGAAACACTCTACGATCTCTAATCCGCTTTTTTCCGGCTGTGAGGATATGCGCCATGCAGTTATTTGAAAAGGCTTCCATCGGCGATCTGACGATAGCCAACCGGTTTGTGCGCTCGGCTACGGCAGAGGGGTTGTCGACGGCCAGAGGGTTTTGTTCACCCGCGTTGACCAAACTCATGGTGCGTCTGGCCAAAGGCGTCGTCGGCCTGATTATTACCGGGCACACGGCAGTCAGCCCCGAAGGTCGCGCGGCGGCTAGACAATTGTGCCTTTGGGGCGACGATTTCATTCCCACCCTGGTGGATATGACAGGGCAGGTGCATGAAGAAGGTGGCAAAATTATCCTGCAGCTCAGCCATGCGGGCGCACTTGCCGACAGCGCTCTCACGCAGGCGGCGGCCATCGGGCCGATGTTGCTGAAAAAAAAGGACGGCACGATCTGTCGCGCGATGACGCGTGATGATATTCGTAAAACAGCCCGCGATTTTGCACAGGCGGCCGGACGTGCGAAAAAATCGGGTTTTGACGGGGTCCAGATTCATGCCGCCCACGGGTATCTTTTAAGCACGTTTCTGTCACCGCATTACAACCGCAGGCGCGACGAATACGGCGGCACAACAGCCAACCGTGCCCGGTTTCTTCTCGAGACGATCACGGCTGTCCGCAGGGAAACAGGCGATGGTTATCCCGTTTTGGTCAAACTCAACGCATCCGATTACCTGCCCGACGGTCTTTTGCCTGATGACATGATTGCAACGGCCACACTTCTGGCTTCCTCCGGGATTTGCGCCATTGAACTGAGCGGCGGGACGAAAGAATCAGGCCCGTTTACGCCGGCCAGGCCCGGCCGGATGTCGGCACAGCAGGAAGGGTATTATAAAGAGGAAGCCGCGCAGTTGAAAAAAGCGATGGATCAGCCAGTCATTCTGGTGGGCGGCATACGATCCCTGGAGACGGCCGCCGATTTTGTCGGAGACGGGATTTGTGATTTTGTCGCCATGGCACGCCCGTTCATTCGTGAGCCGGAAATTATCGCCCGCTGGCAGACGGACAATAAAAAACCATCGGCCTGTGATTCGGATAATCTGTGCTACCGACCGATTCAGGCGGGAAAAGGGCTCTATTGCCTGAACCGGGCCAGGGTGGCGCAAAGAGTCCTTTTGAAAAAAAGTAAATGATTGGCCAGTGCCGGTGAGGCAGGAGGAGGCTCTATGAAATCACGCGCGAAAATAATTTTCCTGACGTTTGTGCTGATGGTTTTTTTTCTGCTTGCAAAAGCAGGCGCGGCGGTTGAAACAGGTTCCATACCGCAGCCCGCGCCTTCGGCAAAACTGCGTATCTTTGCCGTGGTGGTGACGACCGAGGCGAAAACCTCCGGTCAGCCAGTGACGTGGGTTGTGTCCCAGGAAAAGCTCCAGCAGTTCAATGCGCAGTTTGTTCGTCAACTCCTTCAGGGTCAGGGCATTTACGAGCCAGTCTCCGAAGGAGATGTGTATAAGGTTCTCGGAGACCGGACCATCTCCGGATGGGAATGGCGCGCAGACAACATGGCGCTGCTCAAAAAAGCGGGGAAAGCCCTCTGGGCCGATTATGCGCTTTTATTCGAACGCAGCTTCAAGGTTCATTTACATTTTGACATGAAGCTGATCAATTTAAATACGGGTCTGGAATTTCCTGTGTCCAATTATATTCCCCGATCGATGCTGCATCGGTTGACAAATGAGGAAAAAAAACAAGCCGGCGTGGAAGTCATCAAAATCAGTTACAGGCAATTGTTCACCGACGCTAAAAGCGATCTTCTGCGGACCGCCATGATCAAGGGTAGAGCGGCGGCTGAATCGAAGCTGTCTGCTCAGAAAATGGGTGCTCCGGACGCACCCCAGCCTGATGGCGCCGAAAAGCCGACGGCGCTGCCGGCACCAGGAACCCCGCAACAAGTGCTAGAAATAGAACCCGCAAAAGGCATTCCGGAAAAACCCGTCACTTCCCCGCAGGCGTTGCCAACCAAAAAAACCGTCTCTCCCGTCACGGGAAACAGGCAGGCGGATTTTGAAAAAGAATTGCAGAAGGTTTTATCGACAAAGACTGAAGAAAGCGGGTTTCCGCGTCTGGTGGTTTTTGATTTTGATGCTGCCGACACCCTGAAGGTGGTCGGGCTCATTTTGACGGAGTCGCTGCGTGAAGCGCTTTTAGATGCAGGCGGATTCGTTTTGGTCAATCGGGAAAATATGCTCAAAATTATGGATGAATATAAATTACAGCAGTCCGGCGCGGTTGATGAGGCCCAGGCCGTCAAAATGGGAAAATGGCTTGCGGCCAGTGAAGCGATTACAGGCCAACTGGCGGTATTGGGGGCGACGAGTGTTTTACAGGCCAAGCGGATTGATATCGGAACACTCGGAACGATCACGATGGGATCGCTGAGGTGTCCATCCGGCAGGGAAGATGAATTGCTCAACCGGATGCCGGAACTGGCGCGGAAACTGACGGAAAAAAAAGAACCTTAAAACGGTTTCAACACGCCGCAGTTTACTTTTTGAACAGGGCGTCGAGCCTGGCCTTGACATCGGGAGCGGCCGCAGCGGCTGCATCCTGGCTGCTTTTGAACCGGAAGTAATCACAAAAATTTGAACGGGTTTTATCCAGAACTCTATCCGCCTGTCTTTCCCGGCAGTCGTTATACGCGCCCGGTGCGTAAAAAATGCAGTTGGCGCAACAATGAAGATCAGCGCTGCAAAAAGGGCATTGCGCCTGTCTGCCGATAAACAAGTCTCCGGGAATTTCTTTTTGACAATCCTGACAAATTTTCATGACGAAGAAAATACAGGCAATGCCTGATCCTTGTCAAGCAATGTTCACGCGCCCATCCGCTTCATTAAGCGTCCATCATTAAAACGTGAAATTATAATGCGGATATGATATGGCTTTTCGACTATTTCCCGGAGGAGCATGATGGCGGATAAATCGAAACTTGGCATGGAGTTCCCGCTTTATTCCATCCGGATTGAAAAAAATAAAATTGCTGAATTTGTCGCGGCTGTCGCCCAGAAGGACGATATTGCCTGCATTGAGGATATTTATCGCGACGAAGAAGCCGCCAGGCAGGCGGGTTATGGAAATATCCCGCTTCCGCCGACGTTTGGCATCAGCTTTGTTCTCTGGACGGGCGGTGGTTTGCCGGCGATTATCGAGGCTCTGGGTGTGGATATCTGCAAGCTTTTGCATGCCGGGGAAGAGTATGAATATCTGGGACCCATTTATGCCGGTGACGTGATAACCCGCAAAATGAAGGTGGTTGACATGTTTGAACGGGGCAGAAAAAACCGCGAGGGCTGGTCTTTTTTGGTGACGATTCTGGAGACGGAAATAACGAATCAGCGGGGTGAACTGGTTCTCAGAGCCCGCACAACATTCATGGAAAGATAGGGACAGCCTTCTATGCCGGTCCGATATGACGATATCCAAATCGGGGATTTGATGCCCGTTTATACCTCTCTTCCGATCACACGATCGCACCTGGTCCGTTACGCGGGCGCGTCCGGCGATTTTAATCCCATTCATTACGATGAAACATTCGCCCGCGGCATCGGTTTGGACAACGTCATTGTACACGGCATGTTTATCATGGGACTGGCAGGCGATGCCATCACAGCCTGGATCGGCGGCAGGGGGCTCAGAAAGTTCAAGGTGAAATTCCTTGCCATGACGGAACCGGTCGATCTCAATGATCTGGAAAACACAAAGGACAGGGCAACGATTTCCGTGACCGGCAAAGTGGTTTTGAAGTACGAGGAGAACGGCGAAAAGCGCATCCGCTGCGACATCGTCGCCGAAGACGGGCAAGGCAGCCGGAAACTCTCAGGTTTCTTTATCGCGGCACTTGACTAAAACCCTTGCGGCGCCTAAGTCAACCGGCGATACACCACGCAGTGCAGATAAAAAAACAGGGTTTGCAGACCGCCCAGACGCAGCAGGCTTTTAGCAATCCGACGCACGTCCTTTTGCCCCGACACTTTTCGGTCGGCCAGATAAATGCTCAAAAGGCCCCGGTTGATTAGATGGTGAAAACCGCTATGCGGAAGTGCCGCGACACTTTGCTGGGCCTGCGTATAAAAATAACCGAGACGTTCGGAAAGTTTGTTGCTGTCCGGGTAAAAAGTGCAGAAATTCAAATCACGGCCCGCCCGGTCCTCTTCCTGGTCAATCAGATAATCCAAAAGAATGTGCAGGCCCTGCACCCAGGGGAAATAGGCTTTTTTGATGTCTTCCACACGCTTTGCCGATGTGGACGGATCAAACAGAGAAGCGACAATACAGAAAATGCCCAGGGTTGATCCGGCGCATGCCGCAAACTCATACCAGGTCATTTCCGGAAGGCTCTCTTCGTGCCGATCAAACCAGGCCTGAAGAAGCCGTAGGCGTTCGGACTCGGTTACGTGTTTATAAACCTGCAGGTCACAATAAATGCCGGCCAGGTCCGTCAGGGTTTTGGCCGTGGAGGGAAACAGCGGAAGCGACGTCAGGATCTCGCGGCAGGTTTGCACTAGGGCGGCGAGATAGCCGCCGTCGTCTTGTTCCGCGCGGAAGCGATAATAGTCAGACAAAGGGGCATTCGGTGTGAGCGCCTGCAGAATGGATTCGTGCAGCGCGCGGAAATCATCGGGATTCTGGGACGTGCTGCGGTCGCATAAATTGTCAAGATAATCGCTGATTGTCTGATACGCAACAATGAAGCGGATGGCGTCTTTATACTGATCCCCTGCCAGCATACCGTACAGAGCGCCTCCCTCACAGTGAAACGTTTTGGCTTCGATGCTTGCGAGCGCCTGGGATCTGAGCTCCAAATCCGGAATGCGTGTCGCCCGTTCCTTCCATTGTCGCAGACAGGCATGCATGACCGGTTGTGTCCGGAGAATCATTTTGGTGGTCAGGGATAGAAGGCGGGTCGGAACGCGCAATGCTGCTTCCTTTTTTTCAATGAATTTAACACCGTCTTTAGCATAGAAGACCGCGAATCACAAGACAGCCATCCCTTCCCTGCAATCCGGTTGACCGCGAACAGACGTTCATGATAGCTGTGGGTCGGCTGAAAGGACAAGAAACGTGAAACACGAAAACCTCGAAACAGATGTGATTGTCGTGGGCGGCGGCGCGTCGGGGCTGATGGCCGCGGGCCGTGCAGCTGCGTTGGGCGCACGTGTGGTGCTGCTGGAGAAAACGGACGGTATCGGCAAGAAAATTCTGATCAGCGGCAAAACACGCTGCAATTTGACCAACAGCGCCGATTTGAAAGATTTCATCGTTATGTACGGGCAAAACGGTCGCTTTCTTTACGGTGTGTTTTCCCGTTTCTTCCGTCCGGAACTGCTTGCCTTCTTCGAGGAATTCGGCCTGGAAACAAAGATTGAACGAGGAGGCAGAATCTTTCCCGTCTCCGATGATGCCCGCGACGTTTTACGCGTATTCAAAAAGTATCTTGCCGCGGGCCGCGTCAGTACGGTTTGCAACGCGTCCGTCACGTCGGCCGGCGCGGATGACGATGGTTTCTTTGTGCAGACGCAGACGGAAAAATATCGCGCTCGTCTGCTGATCATTGCCACAGGCGGCGCGTCATGGCCTGCTACCGGATCGACCGGCGACGGTTACAGAATCGCTGCATCGTTTGGTCATACCCTCGTTGCTCTTCGGCCGGCGTTGGTGCCGCTGGTTGTACGGGAACAGAAACTCGCCCAGGCCATGCAGGGGGTTTCGTTGCGTCATGTCCGCGCTACTGCGTTTCAGGGGGAGGCGGACAAAATGGATGCGGCTTTAACGCCGGCCTGCGATTACGGCCGTGGCGAGAAAAAAAATCCGCGGCCGCCCGTGATTGAAAGCCGTTTCGGCGAAATGCTTTTCACGCATTTCGGCCTGGGCGGACCGATTGTCCTGCTGATGAGCCTGGCGGTGGCTCAGGCGCTTGAGCGCGGCCCCGTCTGCATTTTGATTGATTTGAAACCGGCCGTGACGCCAGAGCAGCTGCGCAAACGTCTGCTGACAGATCTCAACGCGGCGGGCAAAAGAAAAATATCGACGATTTTAAAAGCCTATCTGCCGGCAAAGATGATCGATCCTGTGATGGGGCTTGCCGCCATGGATCCGGAAAAGCCGGCTCACCAGGTCACGGCGGAAGAAAGAGAAAAGATTCTTGAAAACCTCAAGGCTTTGCGTTTCAACATCCGAGCGCCGCTCTCGCTGGAAAAGGCGATCGTGACCGCGGGCGGCGTGACGCTCGATGAAATCGATCCGAAAACGATGGCGTCGAAAAAAGTGCCGGGGCTTTTCTTCTGCGGAGAGGTTCTTGACATTGACGCGGACACGGGTGGCTACAACCTGCAGGCGGCGTTTTCCACCGGCTGGGCGGCGGGAGAGGCTGCCGCCCACCTGGCTCAAAAAGTTTAAAACCGGCGAATCCTGCTTCCAGGCAAGCGCGCTTACATATCCCAGTTCCAGTCCACGAGCATTATGCCCGCGCTGATGCGGTTGATGTTGGTGTTGTAGTCCAGCATGCCTTCACCGTAGCCGTTAAAATACTGCACGTACAGACCGAACTTGTTGTTCAGGCGATTCCAAAGTGTGGCGAGCGGGACGACCACGTCCAGTTGCACGGCGCCCAGATTGTTTTGCCGCAGGTTATTGCGCAGCATCCCCGTAAAACGGATGTCTTTGTAAAAATATGTCGCCCACAATTCACCATAACCCATATAGCGGGTCAGATCGGCATTGTCGTCTTTGGCATCATCTTCCGGCAGCCGGTACCAGGTTTTTAAAAGCAGATTGAAGTTGTCTTTTTCCAGACCGAAATTCGCGACAATGCGGTTCCAGCTGCGCGACAGCGGTTTCGAGCGGCCGTTGGACTGGTGGTTGAAACCCACATTGACAAACTGCAGCTTCAGGCCCTGCAGGCCGGGAATCTCGTAACGGGTGCGAAAGTTGATGAGCATTTCCGGCTCGTAATTGGTGTCGCGAAACGGGGAGGAAAAGGCCTTGTTGTAAACCTGCCAGAAGCTCTGCTGGGTGTAGGCCATCCAGATATCGATATCCTGCCCCAGAAAGTCTTCCCAGACCTTGGCCTTGAAGCTGAGTTGAAATTTGGCTTCCGTATACTGGGCTTTGGCGTCAGGATCGTATTCGAGCGCCGTATCTTCATTGGGCGAACTGTTGTAAGCCACAGGCAGAAAATAGTTGGGCCGGTAAGGGGCCAGCACGAAAGTGCGTTTTCGTTTTTGCGGATTCAGATCCCAGTGTTTTTCCATCAAGGTCAGACGATCCGGATGCAGACGGGATGTTTCTTGGGGTTTTTCAGAAAGGGTTGGGGAAACGACGGGTTTGGATCGACCGGAAAGCGTGTCGTAGCAGGCGAGGCGTTCGTCCGGATTGTCCATTTTTGCGCAATCGGCCAGATCTGCTGCGGATGCGCAAACGACAGTGGACAGCAGCATCACGAAAAGCACACCTTGAAGCAGGAACAGGCCTCTGCTGGTTTTTTTCACCGCCATTGAAACCTCCTTATTTTTCCAGGATATGATTAAATATTGCCTGCCGTCAGGATCTGACGCACCCGGTCGAGTTCCCGGGGATCGTCCACCTCTACCGAATCATGCGGCGTAATGACACATTTGATTTTGTAACCGTATTCCAGCGCGCGCAGCTGCTCAAGCGCCTCGAGCGCTTCGAGTTTGCCTTCGGGAAGCGAGGTGAAGGTGTCGAGAAAATCGCGTCGGTAAGCGTAAATGCCGTGATGCTTGTAGTAATCGGCTTTCAGCTTTTTATCCCGCACATACGGAATGGTCGCGCGTGAAAAATAAAGGGCGAAATGGTGGTGATCAAGGACCACCTTCACCGCGTGCGGATGCGTAATTTCTTCTTCCAGAATAATTTTATAAATCAGTGTGGACATGACCTGCGCCGGATCGTCGATCAGGGGCGCGATCACTTCATCCACCTGCGCAGGTTCAAAAATCGGCTGATCACCCTGTATGTTGACGACGATTGCATCATCGGGAAGATTCAGGCTTTTGACGGCTTCCGAAATTCTGTCTGTGCCGGATCTGTGGGTCGCGGCCGTCATCGTGGCGTTGCCGCCAAAATTTACGACCGCGTCGAAGATCCGCCGGTCGTCCGTCGCCACGGTCACATAGGGGACGGCCCGGGCGCGAGCAACCCTTTCATAGACATGCTGGATCATCGGTTTGCCTAAAAGATCGGCCAGAGGCTTGCCTGGAAAACGGCTGGATTCATAGCGCGACGGAATAACGCAAACAATTTTTCTTGTCATTTTATCTTCCTAAATGCGGATCGGCCTTTTGCAGATAATTGACCACATAGTCCCGAACCGCATCCTCCAGCGACGTAAAAGCCGCAGGACAGCCGGTATTTTTCAATTTTGTCATGTCCGCCTGCGTGAAGTACTGGTATTGGCGGCGCAGAGAATCGGGCATGTCGATGAACTCAATATCCGGCCGGATATCCATCGCGGAAAATACCGCGCCGATCAGGTCGTTCCAGGTTCTGGCCCGGCCGGTGCCGAGGTTGAAAATACCGTTGACGGAAGGATGTTCCAAAAGCCACGCCATGGCATCAACGCAGTGCTTCACATACACGAAGTCACGCAACTGGCCTCCGTCGGGGTATTCCGGCAGATAGGATTTAAACAGCTTCACTTTGCCGGTCTGACGAATCTGGTGAAATGCCTTGAAGATGACGCTGGTCATGTCGCCTTTGTGATATTCATTGGGACCGAAAACGTTGAAAAATTTGATGCCGGCCATCCGGTTTTCCAGCTTTTGCCGCAAGACCCAGAGATCAAAGACCTGTTTGGAGTAGCCGTACATATTGATCGGTTTGAGTGTCCCGATCCGGTCATGGTCGTCGGAAAAGCCCTGCGCGCCGTCGCCATAAGTCGCGGCGGAACTTGCGTAGATAAATCGCGCCTCGTGTCGGACAGCCCACTGGGCCAGTGTCCGCGTATAGGCGAAATTATTCGTCCAGAGAAAATCTGCGTCGAGTTCCGTTGTCGAGGAGCAGGCGCCCATGTGGACCACAGCGCTGACCTCGAAGGGTACGGCGTCTTCCGTGACCATTTTCAAAAACGCATCTCTGTGCAGGTAGTCCGTGTAACGCAGACCCACGAGATTTTTCCATTTCTGTGAGGTGCCCAGGCGATCGACGATGAGGATGTCTTCATGGCCCTGCGCATTGAGCTTCCAGACAAAGGCGCTGCCGATAAACCCCGCGCCGCCGGTGACGATGATCATGATCTATGCTCCCTGTAGTCAAAAAAAATTATTGATGTACGTAATACTGAAAGCGGGCCCTGTCAACAGGAAAACCGCGAACCCTGCCTGTTGAAAGCGGCGCGGCGGCGAATACCTCGATTTTTGGTGTCACCGCGTGAATATCCACCTTGCCTGAAAAGCACCGCCATGGTGGTGGATAGGATCAGACATGGAGGAGGCTTCAGTATCGTCCATAAACGGCCTGGGGGAGCGTATAGAAATCACGATCCCAGCGTCCATGTTCCGGCAAGCCGTCCCCTGAGGATTTCCAGCCCAGAAACGGCGCGTCCACACTGATGCGGGTTGCCGCTTCATTGAGATGAAGCACACCGGCCTGAGCGGATTGAACAAACCGGGTTAAAACAGTGACCGATTCCGCGTAACAGATCGCCCGCAGACCCTGTCGAACCCCGTTGCAGATCGCGAGAGCGTGGTCAAAGTCGCGGGCTTTAATCAGCACTGCGAGCGGGCCGAAGGTTTCCTCCTGCACAAGAGGCGAATCCAGAGACAGGCCGGCAAGCAGGGTTGGTTCAAACCAGCATCCGTGGGTAAGCGTCGGAGAGATGTCGCCGCCTGTGAGCAATTCCGCGCCTGCTGAAAGAGCCGCTTTCACCCATTGACGCATCAGATCCAGGTGGTCGCGTGAAATCAGCGGTCCCACGTGGGTCGCGGGATCAGAAGGATCACCGGTTTTGAGTGCGCGAACCGCCGAAACAAATGCCTGGCCAAACGCATCAAAAATTTCTTCAACGACCACAATGCGCCTGGGCGCCGTGCATCGCTGTCCGGAAAAACTAAAAGTCGCGTGGGCCAGATCGGCGGCAGCCTGTCCGATGTCCGCGTCGGCGGCAATGACGGCGGCATTGTTTCCGCCCAGTTCCGCCTGGAGCGGAATTTGCCGAAGACCGCAGCTGGCCGATATTTCCCGTCCTGCTTCTTCCGAACCGGTAAAAGAAACAGCATTGATTTCCGGACAGGCCAGCAGCGCCCTTGCCGTATTGGCGTCTCCGGAAACAACATTCACACAGTCAGCAGGCAGCCCGGCTTCGGTCAATGCGTCGATCAGCAAACGAATCAGGGCGGGCGATTGCATCGCCGGCTTCCACACCACGGTGTTTCCCCAGGCGAGCGCCGGCGCGAGTTTTCCTACAGGCAGCGCCAGCGGATTGTTCCAGGGGGTAATGAGGGCGATGACGCCCCGCGGTCGATACTGGACGGTGATGTCGTCTGGCAGGCGCTCCACAGCTTCACGGGGGGGGCGTTGAAGGCTTCCGCGCAAAAGGCCCAGTGCGTAGTCGACTTCCGCTTCGGCCAGACTCACGGGCTTTGCCACCTCCCGGACAATAAGCGAGATCAGCTTTGCCCGCAGGCGTTCAAGGGCGGTCGCCCACGTCTGCAAAATCTCCAGTCGATCGTTGAGGTCTTTGGCAGCCCATCCGAATTGGGCCCGGCGGCATAAAGCCGCCGCCTGTTTTACGTCCCGATCTTCCGCGAGTGGAACGAAACCGACGCTTTGGCTCCAGAGGCAGGGATCCCGCATCTCCCATAATGCGTGCCTGTCCGCGTCGATCCACTGTCCACCGATGAAAGCCACAGGATAGATCCGACTTTCATCGACGGTGATTACTGTCGGGGACGAGTCCGGTGCGCGAAAATATTCGGCTACTGTCACGCTTTCACAGGCCCTGCCCGTAAGGTGTTTCATCGTAAGATCCGCGTGAAGCGGGGAATAGGAAGCGACGGCGTCGGAAACGAGTTTGACGGTGTAACCAAGCTGGTAGGCGTCTAATACAGTAGCCTGGATACAGGCATGGGTGTGCATGCCCGCGATCAGCAGGGTCTTGACCCCTGCGTGACGCAGGTGTTCGTTGAGCGCAGGATTTCCGAACGCGCTGTAATAGGTTTTTTCATAGACTTTTTCACCGGGCAGGGCGTCAAAGCCTTCAGGCGGTTGGGCGCCGGGTGTTTGCCTGACGCATCGGAAATCCTTTTTGGCTTTCCAGTGCGGCATCCGATCTCTTCCGTCTTCATGGACGAGCGTGCGTATGTGAATGACCGGGATTTTACCGTTACGACAGTAGGCCAGCAGAAGTGCCACGCGTTCCGAAAGGACGCTGACAGACGGCCTGAGTAACGGATCCTGGATAAAATCGTGCTGAAAATCAATGAGCAGGAGTGCCGCCCGGGTCGTGTCCATATTTCTTATCCTTCCGCCTGGACGGTTTCCAGGACCAGACGGGACATTTCTTTTGTACCGATCACGGTGCAGGCAGGCGACGCGATATCGGCCGTCCGAAAGCCTCTTTCCAGCACGGATTCAACGGCTCTGCATAGGAGGTCTGAGGCCTCCGGTAAATCAAGGCTTTCGCGCAGCATCATGGCCACCGACAGGATTTGCCCCAAGGGGTTGGCCCGATCGGTGCCCGCAAGATCATGCGCTGCGCCGTGCGCGGTTTGATAGACGGCTTTGCCGTTTGCGCCGAAATTACCGGAGTAAGACATCCCGCGGGAACCCAAAAGCATCGCCCCCGCATCAGCCAGGACATCGCCGAACATATTGGGCGATACAATCACATCGAATGTGCGTGGATTTGCGATAAGCTGGTAAACCGCATTGTCGATTTCCAGAACCGTTAGTTCGACACCCGTTTCGGCGCTGAGGGCCTGCGCATGTTCCTGCCACAATGCGCTGATGGCGGGAATGCCTCCCGGTTTGGTCGTGACACAGACTTTGCCGCGACGCTCACTTGCCGCCGCAAAAGCACAGGCCAGAATGCGGCGGACCTGCGCCGCGCTGTAACTGAACCGGTGGCTCACCGTCATGTTGCCGTCTTTATCCCGATTTGTATCCGACTTGCCGAAGTACAACCCTCCCGTATTTTCCCGCACGGCGAGGATATCCAAATCTGCCACATGCTGAGGTTTGAGGCATCCGGCGTCCCGCAGAGGCGGACAAGGCAAAAGTGGCGTGAGCTTGCAGTACAAATCAAAGTGGGCTCGAAGTTCATAGACGAAGCGGCTCCCGCCCGGCCCGCAAAGGATGGTGCCCCCGTCTGAAAAGATTTGTTCGCAAAAATCGATGGCCTCCTCGGTCAGGGAGTGCCCGGTCGTTTCAAGCGCCGGTTTTCCGATCAATCCCCCCGCTCTCAGCGCGATGCGTCGGCCGAACTTTTCGCAAACAGCGCACAGCAGTTCGGTGGCCGGGGGAATAATTTCCGAGCCGATTCCTTCGCCCGGGAAATATCCGATAAGAAACGGGTCTTTCCGGGGGTTGTCCGCCCAACCGGAAATGACCCTTGCTGCAAGACGATCTTTGTTCATAGTGGTTCCTTTTATGTTTTCTCTTCCGATGTGTCCGCCAGCCTAAGGCGCTGCCAAAGCGCGGTCATGTTGGGCAGCAAACGCGGCCAGCGGTCGACATAGATTTCAGCATACTGTTGTAGAAGATAATCGGCGCGCATGCTTTGCGAGGGTAGCGATCCCGGATCGAGCGGTTTGAGAAATTCCACTTCAATGGTGCCATCTGCTCTGAGGTCGGGAAAACCGAGGATCAAAGACGCACCGGTTTTTGCGGCCAGATCCGCGGCGCCGGCGCGGAAGGGAAACCGTCGTCCATACCTTGTCAGGACTTTTCGAATCTTGCCGGTTTGCCCGTCACCGGCAACCCAAACGGCGCCCCCGCGTTTCAAAACGTCGCGGGCCTCTTTGAGTCTCTCTGCTACCAGAATGGTTCTTAACGTGTCGTCCCAAGGCATATCATTGACATTTAGAAAATAGCTTTCCGGGAATATTTTGGAAACGATACGTTTACGAACAGAGGGGAAAAAAGCGCGCGTATGAGGAAAAACGATGATTGCTCCGCGGCCTGCCTCCGCCGCCCGCTTTAAATGCGCTTCTCCTTTGATGATGGTCCATCGGTCAAAGACAGCCTGCTGTGCCATGAAGAATTCACGTCCGACAAACCATGTGTTAATCATCAGGTTTCGGGTCGAAAGCAATTTTGCCTGGTCCATCTGGTCCGTCAATGCGAGCCATTGTCGGAACACCCGAATTTTGTTTCGGTAGAGAAAACGGACCGGTGCCAGGGACAACCAATGTTGATGAAAACGTAAAAAAGATTCATAGGAGGGCGAAACGATTGCAAGTTGTGCTGAGCGATCTATAAATTTTCTTTTGATCCCGCGTAAAATCATTCTTATGTATTGCGTTAAAGACAAAGACGCGGAGATCGCCGCCTTTGGAGAATCAGAAGGATTTTGCAACCATTGCGACATCTGCGCGATGGTTGCGGATTGCAGAAGCATGTTGATGGGTTTGTCAATGTCCAGTTCATGATGAAGTCTCATCTCCAGCTCCAGGGCCAAAAGGGAATCGCCGCCCAGTTCCATAAAGGGGTCATGGATCCCGACGTCCGAAATATCCAGCACGTCGGCCCAGATATCGGCCAAAAGATTTTCCAGATCGTTTCGCGGGGGGACATAGGGATTGGCCAGGGCCGGACGTGCGTTTCCCGGCGCAGGCAGCGCGGACCGGTTAATTTTTCCGCTGGCTGTTCGCGGTAGAGTTTCCATCATCACAAATCGCGAGGGAATCATGTAGCCTGCGGCCGCCTTTTTTAAATTTTCCCTGATCCGGGTCGCTGTGACCGGATTGTCTTCGTCCTCGCCTGTTTCCAGATAGGCAACCAGTTGAGATTCTCTTCTGGATGAAGAAAATTCAATCGCCGCCGCATCTCGGATATAGGGCAGGCTGCGCAGCAGAGATTCCACCGCTTCCAGATCAATTCTCAATCCCCGGATTTTCACACGATGTCCCTTACGACCGGTAATCTCCAGGCAACCGTCTTTGCGTATCCGCGCCAGATCTCCGGTATGGTAGGCGCGTTCTCCGTCCGGCAGTTCCTTCAGGCATTGCGCGGTCATCTCCGGTTGTTTCCAGTAACCGGCAAAAAGCTGCAGGCTCACTGCGACGAGTTCGCCTTCCGCGCCGGGTGCCGCAAGGCGGCCTTCATCATCCAGAATCTGAATCTTTTTGCCGGATACCGGGTAACCCGCAGGAAGGGTATCTTCCGCAGCCAGGGCTTTCAGCAGCGGATCGTTTTGTCGCCAGTCCCTGCATGCCAGCAGATTGGTTTCCGTGGAACCGAAGCCGTGCATCAGCACAGACATTGTCGGTAAAATGGCGAGAAGCGATCTTGCCTCCTCCGCCTTCATGCTTCCACCGCTGATGTAAACGTAGCGGATGGACGCCAGAAGATCCGCGGAGGCACTGTCAATAAAACGCCGGACCAGAGCTGAAGGAAGTTTCAGCAGGGTGATGGCGTTTTTCTTGATCCACGGTGCCAGACGATCAATCCCCTGGCGGTGGTTGTCGTATAAAAAAATGGATGCCCCGGTCATAAGCGGCGCGAAGATGTCCGGAAAAGAGGCGGCAAACTGCCAGGGGACAACTGAGGCCTGCCGGTCGGCGGCGGTGACGTTCGCCATCTCAGCATTCTGGGTCGCGCGATCCAGAATGGCCTGTCCGGTCGTCATGACGCCTTTGGGCTGGCCTGTGGAACCGGATGTATACATGATGGCGGAAATACTGTTTGGATTTTCGGATGCCTCCGTCAAGCCGGCAAGGGCCGATGGTTGCGCTATGGAGTCGCAGCTTATTACAAGATCCGGATTACCGCAGATCCGGGCGGCGCGAAAGGCTTCCTGTTCTTCGCAAACGATCAGTGACGCTTCGGAATTTTTCCAGAGAAAGCGGAGATAATCGTCGCTGTCCTGCGGGAGCATGGGCACAAAGCATTTGCCTGCTTTCAGCACGCCTAATAAGGCGGCAACAGCCGAAATCTGTTGAGAGGCCAGGATACATATTCGCGCCTCGTCCCTGCCGGTTTTATCCAGAATGATCCCGGCCAGACCCTTCATCCGGTCGGCGAGTTGCCTGTAAGTCAGCATCGCCAGATCATCGATCACTGCCGCCGCTTCAGGTTGCTTTTCGACCTGTCGTAAAAATAAAGAAGTGATCGTTTGTTTTTGCGATGTGACAGCAGAAGGGTTTTGATCTTGGATGGCGGTCATCTTACGTTACGCGGCTCCTCGCAGTGGATGGCAATGTCCGTTCAGGTGCTTAGCACATCGGGACTTTCGCTGCAATTCCCTAAGATGCAATGATGGTGAAAAGGCGCAAAAAATGAGCGGCACCCACCGGGAGCGCATCATAAAAAACCCCGCAAGGCTTATTAACTGAGGCCTTGCGGGGGTATGTTCCACAGATCATGCCGACGAGGTACGATGCGATCAGGTGACGATCGTTTTCACCATGTCGATAACCGGGTTGGTGAAGAGCGCCATCAAGACCGCGTACAGAGCGAAGGCGCCAACCGCTTCCGTCGTGTACATCTTGTGATATTTTCTTTTCAACTGAACCAGCAGAAGCCCGCCGACAATCAGCATACCCAGCTGGAAGTAAGGGAAAGGCGCCGTGCCGGCTGCCGCGTATTCGGCGAATCCGAATGTGCCTGTCAGAATGACCACTGCCGCCGCTGTGACGATGGTTCCTAATGTCTTTTTCATGATCTGTTACCTCCTTTAAGGTATTTTGTGTTTCATTTGCCTTTATAGTAATGAAATTTGCGTGCCAGGTTTGTGCTTTGTCAGGAAAATATTTCATCCACTTGATATGATGAGCAAATTATGAGATGTCGGCGCAAACCTGCACTGGAAAACCCGCGCTTTTTTATCATGTATTCCACGAAACATGAAAGAGGGTTGGATGAAGTATGTAATTCCAAAGATCCGGTCGAAAATCTTTTCCCCTTGGTGCTCGATTTGGGATGTTTTGCGGGCATCTTTTTTCCAGACAAAGGGATGCCCCTGAAAACAATTGCTTTGAAGTGGCTATCTTTTACAATATGTTGTGGATAAACTGTTGACAAGCTCTACATGTAGTGGTATTATCTGCACCAATGAAAAACACTGGTTACTATGGTTAGGAGATTGACCATAAGAAGCCTGTCGCGAATGACGAATGCTGCAATCTTCGGAACAAGCGACCGCTCCACTGGCAAGAAAACCGGGTAAGAGCGAAAAAGTGTGAACCTCACAACCAAACCTTTAAAGACAAGGGCGGATCTTTCATGATCCGCCCCTTTTTTTATGCGTCTGCTGTTAAAAAGCGGATGGCTTGAGCATGATTCTCGCGTCCACGACGAGGCAGGCCTTCGCGTTGCACATGACGGGATTGAGATCTACAGATTCGACGACGTTTTCCAAATCCATCACCAGCTTCGAAAAGTTCAGAATGGTTTTTTTCAGCGCGTTTAGATGGACCGGTTCCGAGCCGCGATAGCCGGTCAGCAGACGGCGTGCGGTCAGCTCTTCCAGCATGTGGTCCGCGTCCCGCGTTTTAAGCGGCGCCATTCGCAGTGAGACATCCTTGTAAATTTCAACGCCCACGCCGCCCATGCCGACAAGGATCATAGGGCCGAACTGGAGATCGTTTTTCGCGCCGATGATCAGCTCGAGACCCTTGACCAACTCCGCAATCAGCATGCCGGCAAAGCCGTCGAGCTTTTGAAATCGCGCGAGTGTGCGGATCAGCGTTTCGTCGTCTTTAATACCGACAACCACGCCCTGCACGTCGGATTTGTGAATAATCGTCGGCGAGACGATTTTGGCGACGACAGGATAGCCGATTTTCCTGGCGATCGCCCTGGCTTGACCGTCGGACATCGCGACATCATATTTGGGTGTTTTGAAACCGTAGAGCGAAAATATTTTTTGCGCGTCGGGTTCAAGCACCCAACCCCTCTTTTTCGATTTTTTCAGAATATCGGAGACTTCGGAATTTAGCATGGTTTCTTCCTCATCAGGGCTTTGGCCATCAGCACCGCGCCTTCAATAGAGGGAGACACGGGCGTGCCGTTGAGTTCGAATCCGTCGATCATCATATTGTATTTTTCCACATGCGGGACATATGCGATGACCGGCTTCTTAAATTGTTTTTGCACCTGGCTCAATCGCACGCCGATGTCGAGCGTGACGCCCGGCAGGTAGGGCAAAAGCAAAACGACAATACAGTCAATCTCTGAAGACGCGCCCAGAATTTTGGCGCAAGCAACAAAATCATCATCTACCGCGCTACCGGTCAAATCGACCGGATTATTTACGGAGGCAATAGCGCGAATGCTTTCTGTCAGCGAGTTTTGCAAGGACAACGTCAGTTCGTCGGAAAACGCAGGCACGCTCAGTTTAGCCACCGCGCAGGCATCGACCGCCATCGCGCCGTGACCGCCGCTGCCGGTAATGATGCCGATCTTGCCGTCGATCGGATGTGTGTAGTTACTCAGCACTTCGCAAAAAGACACCAGTTCGTGTTCGTTGGCCGCCTCGACGATGTTGTGCTGTGCGATTGCCGCCGTAAAGCTTGCGTAATCGCCGGCCAGCGAGGCGGTGTGGCTCGAGACGGCGCGATGCCCCGCTTCACTTTTTCCCGATTTCATGATGATGATCGGCTTGGGTGAACAGTCGGCCGTCAGGACGAATTCACGTCCCTCACCTTCAGCAAAGCCCTCCACATAAAAAGCAATTACTTTCGTTGCCGGATCGTCAAGCAGATAGCGCAGCAGATCGACTTCCCGGATCAGCGCCTTATTGCCGATGCTGATGGCCTTGGACATCCCCACGCCCTGCTGGGTGAATTTGATCATCTGGTCCACCAGAATGCCGCCGCTTTGGCTGATAAAAGCCACATTGCCCGGCGT
This sequence comes from Smithellaceae bacterium, assembly GCA_046484315.1. Lineage (GTDB taxonomy): Bacteria > Desulfobacterota > Syntrophia > Syntrophales > Smithellaceae > UBA8904. The sequence continues at coordinate 21,794 of JAWOJC010000080.1, forward strand.
GGGTTTGATCATGCGTTCTATCGGCAGAAAAAACGTGTCCACGCGGAAGGGCACAAACAGGCCCAGACAGTTGGGACCGATGAAAGGAAAACGGGCTTCGCGGGCGATATCGACCATGCGATTTTGCAGATCACTGCGCCCGCCTTCGGTAAAGCCGCCGGAAATGACGGCCGCGGATTTTACGCCTGCGTCGATGCATTCGGCAATAATATCCGGCACGAATTCCGCCCGTGCCGCAACCACGGCCAGATCGATTTTCTTGGGGACGTCCGCGATCCGTTCGTAGAGGGGTTCATCATGGAGCTTGCCACCCTTCGGGTTAACCCCGTAAACGTCCACCGGATAGCGGTGATTGTTTTTATCAAAAATCACATTGGCCGGATGCCGCTCGTTGGTTGATGAGACGCCGATCACCGCCAGTGTTTTGGGTTCGAAAAGCGGTTTAAGATTCATCATTTCCTCCCCTGCCCCGGACACGGGGCGTTTTAATGAACAGCGTTCAGGTCGTCGTTGATGGTTAAGACACGGCAGGGCGCATCCCCCCGGATCATCATAAAGCTCACCTGGCGGCCGGTGACGCCGCCTGAGCCGCGGTGTGAAAAAAAAGTATCCTGCCTGCATTTCGTGCACCAGCCGGAGACGTCAATCTGGTCATCCGGGATGCCCGCATCTCTGAGCTGCGCGCGGTTGACTTCCGTCAGATCGAGCATCCAGCGGTTTTTTCTCTGCCCGGGCTGCAAAAACAAATCGGCATTGCTCTGGCCGCGAAACGCCATAGCCACTGCCTCATCGACCTCATAGCAGCAAGGACCGATGGACGGACCAATGGCGGCCAGTAAATCCCGGGGCAGCGAACCGTATTGGCTTTGCATCGTGCGGACGGCTTTTGCAGTAATCGACCGGGACGCACCGCGCCATCCTGCGTGGACGACGGCGACAATTTTTTTAATCCGATCCACCAGGAAAACCGGCACACAGTCCGCCGTCTTGATGCAGACGGCCAGATTCGCGCGGTTGGTGACGATGGCGTCGTAATTGAGTTGATCGCGTGAATGAAAGTACTCGCCATGCGGCTTGATCACGAAAATGTCGTCGCCATGCACCTGATTGAGCACCAGGAAGTTTTCCATCGGGATGTCAAAAGCCGTCGCCAGTTTGTCCCAGTTTCTCAGAACCCGGAACTCTTCATCGCCTTCACGGAAACTCATATTCAAGCTTGCATAATCCTCTTCCGAGGCGCCGCCGAGGCGCGTGCAAAATGCGTGAACCAGAAAATCGCACCGGCTCAAAAGCGGCGAGCGCAGGTAGGAAATGGATTGTTTTTTTTCCAGTGGAAACATGTCTAAACCTTTAACTGATCCTTCCAGGTTTGTAAACTGGAATCGGGCGCGGCCGCAGGCATTGCGGTGCGAAACGCCGCGCGCAATTTTTCCAGATCCTGAGGCAGGGGCGCCGTAAACACGATCCGCTTGCCGCTTTGCGGGTGCACAAATGAAAGCCTCGCCGCGTGCAGCGCCTGGCGATTAAGCAATTTGATTTCCGCTTTCAGCGCCGCTTGCTTAACAGTCTGTATTCTTGACGGATTGCCGTAAACTGTATCTCCGATGACCGGATAACCGCGTTCGGACAGATGGACGCGAATCTGGTGCGTCCGGCCCGTTTTAATTTCGATATCGAGCAGAGTTGCCGTGCCGTATCGTTCGCGGACTTTCCAGAGCGTGAGCGCGTCTTTGCCGCGTTTGCTTCTTGTGGACATCTTCTTGCGGTCGCCCGGGTGACGGCCCACCGGCAGAACAATCTCGCCGCTTGCGCCTTTGATATCGCCCCAGACCAGCGCGATATAATTTTTATGGACGTCGTGATGCTCAAACTGCGCGGAGAGTTTGCGGTGCGCTTCGTCGGACTTGGCGGCGACAATCAGGCCGGAGGTTTCCTTATCCAGGCGATGCACAATCCCCGGCCGCACTACCCCGCCGATCCCGGACAGATCATGGCAATGATAAAGCAGCGCGTTGACCAGGGTTTGGTCCGGATTGCCGGGTGCGGGATGCACCACCATGCCCGCCGGTTTGTTAATCACAATGATGGCCGCGTCCTCATAGACGATATTCAAAGGAATGTCCTGCGGCAAAGCGACCGCCGCCAAAGCCGGTTCAAGATGAAGCACGACCGCGTCACCGGTTTTAAGATGCTGGCTGACCTTCGGCTCTTTGCCGTTCACCATCACGTCGCCTTCTTCAATGGCATACTTGATTTGCGAACGGGAAAAGGACTCATCGCATTGCGCAAGAAATACATCAAGGCGCAGACCCTCCTGTTCCGGGCTGACGGTAAAAAACAGGTCTCTCGATGATTCGTTTTCGATGGCCACTTCACTACTCCGTTTGTCTGTTTAATTGGCTGATATCAGCCGTAGGCCTTCAACGATAAAGCCAAGTTCAATAAGGTCAGTGTGGCTTTTTAAACATGTTTTTTATAT
>JAWOJC010000101.1:0-5635 GCA_046484315.1 Smithellaceae bacterium
TAAATTCGGCAATGTGCTGGACATCCGGCAGGATGTGCCAGCACGGAATACATACACTCACAATGAAAGATGAGAAACGCCAACAAGTCGTTCAGCGAACGGCTAATCTTCGCCGCTGAGCTCCCAATTTTGTTTGTCGGCTGTCGCCAGAAGACGTCATTGCTTGCCGCACTTCGCCCGGCAACTAAATATAATGGTGATTGTTCGGTCGATAACACAAAGATTAGAAGACATTCGCTTTCAGCATGCTATGCACGAATTCCGGCCAATCTTTATTTTCCTAAACATATCATTTGACGATCATCGGAGGGGCTGTCAGGGTATGGCTGTGATGCCTATTCTTCTGCCTGAAGGATGCGTTCGAGGTCGCTTCCGTAGCGTCGGTATTTATCGGGCGACAGAATCTCCCGGATGCTGTTTTTGTTTTGGACCAGTTCGGCCAGCGTGTCATCCTGTAGAAACATGAATATGGCGCAGTTGGCTTCTTTGGCCTTATCAAAGCGCCACAGGTAAAGTTTTTTGAGCAGTTCTTTCTGAGTCCGTTCCAGGGCGTAATAACCTTTGATTTTGGCATAGCCCCGCCGGTCGAATAGCCTTTCCTGCCAGACGGCGTCCGCGATTTTTGCAAAGGCGTCGCACGCGGCGTTTTCCAGCCGGTTTTCGCGCAGGGCGGCCAGTTGCTTTTCATAGAGAGCGGGCAGCAGCGTGACATCCTGCACGGCATACTCAAGCTGCTCGCCGGTCAGTGGCCGGGTATCCCACCGTGAACGCTGCATTTTTTTGCTTTTTTTCAGCTCAACGCCCAGAAATTCCTTAATCATCTTATCCAGGGATAATTGTTTGAATCCCAAAAGCATTGCCGCGCGGTGGGTATCGAAAACATTTTTAAATTCAAAATCATAGTCCCGCCTCAGCAGACGGACGTCGTTATCCGCTGCGTGCAGCACTTTTACCACGGATTTGCTTTTAAACGGTTTGGCCAGAAAGGATAAATCGAGGCCCGCCGTGGGATCAATCAAATAGGTGACCTTCGGAGCATAGATCTGAATCAGACAGAGTTTGTCCCGAAAGTAGCGAAAAGAGTCATATTCCGTATCGATAGCCAAAAGGGGTGCGGAAATAAGATGTTCCGCTGCGCTTTGGGCGGCTTGCGGTGTATCTACAAAGTACCATTGAGTGTTCATGGGGGGCAACTTAACCGAAACGGCAATATATTGCCATAAAAATGATGAAAAAAATGTCCCGCCGTCTTTTTTTCGGGCGGCGGGACGTAAAAGCCGGGAAGCCGGGCGTTTAAAACTGAAAGTTAAGACCCGCTTTAAAGGTTCGGCCGGGCATGGGGTAATAAAAGTTTTCCATCGAATACTGTTCGTAATCAATGCCGAAGGAGGAATATTTTGTATCGGCCAGATTTTCCACGCCGGCAAACACGGTCATGTGGAGTCTGCCGAACGTGGGCTTGTAGTGCACATAAACATCCAACAGCGTATAGGGGTCGAGTTTTTCCGCGCTGTTGTCATTGTCTCCCGACAGATACGCATCTCCCACGTGACGAATCTGAGGTTTCAGCGTGACCTGATATGGCAGATAAATTTCAAGGCCTGCATGGAGGATCCGGTTGGGGACCAGCGGCATCTCTTTTTTGTTGTATTGGCCATCTTCGAAAGTTGCCTTGTGGTAGGTGAGGTTGCCGTAAATTTTCAGATATTTCTGCCACAGGTAGGAGGCGGACAGTTCCGCACCGTCATGGCGGGTCTTGCCGACATTCCGGTTCTCCCCGGTCCACAGGGAGGTATAGACAAATTCGATTTCATCTTCCATGTCGATGCGGAAGAGCGTCAGGCCCAGTTTGAGATTATCCAGCGGATAATACTCGGTGCCCACCTCCAAACTGACGCCTTTTTCCTGTTCCAGGGTGGTCAGAAATGAGCCGCCGAAGCCGTTGAAAGAGGCCATTTCATCGAGAAAGGGAATCCGGTAAAGGGTGGCATATTTGGCGAAGGATTTAGATTTTTTACCCCAAAGCCAGGTCAGGCCCGCTTCATACGATTCGGCGCGGAAGTCTTTTTCATTGTCAAAATTATTGGCCGGGCTGGCCATGTCTGTGTTGGTCCCTTTGATGTTCGTTTTCTCAAAGCGGTAACCGGCGCTCAAAATCAGGTTTTCCAGAATACTGAATTCATTGCGGATATAATATCCCAGTGACGCGCGCGTAAAATCCGCCGTGCTCAATGGCCGGGTTCTTTCCCGGTCGCTGAAAATATCTTTCTGATAAGGTTCGTTATAATAATCCAAACCGACAATCACCTTGTTGTGAAATCCGAAAAAATCGCGGGCCAGAATGTATTTGGGTGAAATAACGTACGTATCTGTTTTTGTGTCGGAATAATTGTAGGATGTCCAGGAAGCCATATTGCTTTGTATATTCTTGTACCCGTACATGACATTCATTTCCATCTGCCCTGCCGCACCCCAGAAGGATTTGATGCCGAAATTCATATGGGCAAACTGGTCACGGCCGTCGTTGTCGTCATTGGCGTTCATCCAGTACAGGGGCATGGCCGGCTGATATTGTCGCCGGTCCTCGTGCATTTGCGCCTTGGTGAGAGCGCCCGGTAATTGGTAATCGGCCCGGTTGAAAGACACGCCCCAGGAGAGGTTCAGTAAATCATGGGCCGCATAGCCGACATCAAAGCCCGCGCCCTGCGCCGAATATCTGGAGCGATCCCGGTATCCGGATGCGGCATTGTTCTCCGCGTTGACGGCGTAGGTCCACTTGTCGGCTGCGCCGGTCACGCCCACCCGTTCGTTGTGCAGGCCATAGCTTCCCGCCAGGGCTGATGCATTGAACAGAGGTTTACCCTTGCCTTTTTTGGTGATGATGTTAATCACGCCGCCTGCCGCCGCGTCCCCGTAGAGCACGCTGCCCGGACCGCGGACAATTTCAATTCTTTCTATGCTGTTGACGGGGATGGAAAGCCAGTTGATGGAGGCCATGTCTGTCCGGTTGAGTCGTCGGCCGTCGAGCATGACCAGGGTTTTGCCATAGGGGTTGTCTCCGCCGAATCCCCGCAGGTCGATCATCGCCTGCGACGCGTTGCCGCTGTAAGTCCGAAACTGAATGCTTTCAAGCTTTTCGAGGGCGTCCACCACGGTGGTCGCGCCGGTGCTTTCAATTTCCTCTGCGGTAACAACGGTGACATTGGCGGGTGTGCGGCGGATTGCCTGTGTGTCACGGGTAGCCGTAACCACCACCTCATCCATCTGGACGGGCGGGTCCTCTTGCGGTGGTGTTGCGTGGGCGGGTAAAACGGAAACGAACAATAGAAATAAAACAGCAAGCCGAAACGTCTTCATGGAACTTCTCCTTTCCCCCTCGGGAATCAAGTTTATGGAGACTGTTCATCAAGTTTCCTGGCTTGCGGCGACCTACTGTCCACGCCTTCCCGACGCCTGGGCGTCCGTGGCATTTTGTGGATTTCGTTCCGCTTACAGTTGCGGGGCAGCGCCGGAATTCAACCGGCTTCCTTCATTGAACAGTCTGATCAGGTCAGCAATGTGACGCGTGTCGATCCATCATGCGGGTTGGTATCGATTCCGACATCGACATCGTAAACCTCTTTAATGTTGCGCGCGGTCATTACGTCCGCGGGAGTCCCTATAGCATATTTTTTTCCGTTGTAAAGTAAAAGAATCTGATCCGCGTTCTGCGCGGCCAGATTGATATCATGGGTGACAAAGATCACCGTCAGGCGCTGCTCGCGATTGAGCTGCCGAAGCAATGCGAGAAACTGGGCCTGATGTTTAAGGTCCAGGAAAACGGTGCTTTCGTCCAGCAGAAGAATTTTCGGTTCCTGCGCGAGCGCACGCGCAATCAGGACACGCTGTCTTTCCCCTGCGGAAAGTTCATTAAAGCGCCGATGGGCAAAAGACAGGCAATCCGTCTGCGCCATGGCTTCCCTTGCAATACGGTAATCTTGCTTGTCTTCAAACGCCAGCGTGGACAAATGGGAAAAGCGGCCCATCAGGACGATTTCCTCGGCGAAAAAAGGAAAGATTGCGGGGGATTCCTGCGGGACAATCGCCACGGTTCGGGCAATCTCGCGGCGCGACCACTCGCGCGTGTCTTTGCCCTCAATCAGCATTTGGCCTGTGTCCGGATAAAGCGTGGCGTTGATGAGCCGCAGCAGCGTGGTTTTACCGGAACCGTTGGGGCCGATGACGGCCACGAGCTTTGCGTCTTCCACGGTAAACGACACGTCATCGACCACGGGCGTGTCCGTATAGCGGAAGGATAGATTCTGGGCGCAAAGAACAGGCATACTCAATGCATTTTCCTTCTCATCAGAAAAATAAAGTAAGGCGCTCCGCAAAGCGCGGTGATCACGCCGACCGGCAGTTCAGCAGGCGCGATGACCAGGCGCGCCAGCGTGTCGGCCACCACCAGAAAAGACGCGCCGAAAAGAGCGGCGGCAGGCAGAAGCAAACGGTGATCCGAGCCGATGGCCAGACGCATCATGTGCGGGATCATAATACCGACAAAACCGATGATGCCCGAAAGCGAGACGGCCACGGAGATTAAAAGCGACGTGACGATCAGCAGAACATATTTAGTCGACCGGACGGCAACGCCCAGTTGCAGAGCCGTTTCCTCTCCCTGCACCATCAAATTGAGCTTGCGCGCCTGCGCGTACAGCACGAAAAATCCGGCGACGAGGCAGATGGCGGCCGCTGCGATTTCTCTGGGACCCACGCGGGACAGATCGCCCATCAGCCAGAAGCTGATGCTGTGCAGTTCCATACTGTTGACGATGGACAAGGCAAAAAGGATCGCGGCGGAGAAAAAAGAATTGACCACGACGCCGGCCAGCAGCAGGGAATTATCCAGCATGACGCCCCGTGAACCGCCCGCCACGATAAACACCAGAAAGACTGTGACGAGCGCGCCGCCGAACGCAAGAGCAGGCACGCCCAGGTAGAAAGATGAAGCCCCCAGGACGATGCCGATGATGGCACCAAGCGCCGATCCCCCGGAAATGCCCAGGACGTAAGGGTCGGCAAGCGGATTACGCAGGAGCGCCTGAAACACAACACCGCCCAGAGACAAAGACGCGCCCACGATGCCCGCAAACAAAATCCGCGGCAGACGGACGGAAAACAATATCAAGTCGCGCTCTGAATCAATCGCCATGCCGCCGGTTAATCGGTTGGCCAGCGCAGCAAAAACGTCGGGCAGGGCAATAGAAACAGCGCCCAGCGAAAGAGCCGCAAGGCAACACAAGCAAAACAAGACAAACATAAACGCGCTGATTCGCAAGACGCGCGATAAGGTCACCCGGCGGTAAATAGGTCTGATTCCCCCTGTGCTTTAAGATTGGTTCCGCGTTTCTCGATACGCTCTGGCTGCTATTTAATCAAGTGAATTTTAACGGTTCCCCACCGGTGCCAGATAGATCGTGAATTCCTCATGGCCGTCCACGCCGAGCAGCGCGTCACAGGCTTCCTGATCGTAGGCGGCAACCGCGCAGGTGCCGGCGCCGATGGCCTCGCAGGCCAGATAGAGGTTCTGGCACACATGGCCCGCGTCGATGGCGATGACCTTGTGCGCGGCCAGATCGTAGCGCCATTCCATGCG
>JAWOJC010000181.1:0-10377 GCA_046484315.1 Smithellaceae bacterium
CCGCCGTGGAGGTCATCGACATTTCTTCCAAAGAAGGCCTTCACATTTTGCGTCACAGCATCGCGCATGTGATGGCCCACGCCGTTCAGGACGTGTTCCGGGGCGCCAAAGTCACCATCGGCCCATCAATTGAAGATGGTTTCTATTACGATTTTGACTACAGCGAACCTTTTACAGTTGACGATTTTGCGAAAATCGAAAAGCGCATGAAGCAGATCACCGCCGCGAATTATCCTTTTGTGCGCGACGTGCTGCCCAGAGCCGGGGCGGTGGATTTGTTCGCCGCGCGCGGAGAAGATTATAAAGTCGAGCTGATCAACGATCTGCCTTCAGACGTGACGGAGGTCAGTTTATATAAAGACGGCGATTATATCGACTTGTGCCGCGGACCCCACGTCTCCTCGACAGGCAAAATCAAGGCGTTTAAGTTGCTGAGTGTGGCCGGCGCGTATTGGCGCGGCGATGAACGAAATAAGATGCTGCAGCGCATTTACGGCACCGGCTTTGCCGATGAGGCGGCGCTCAAAGAGCATCTTGATCTGATCGAAGAGGCGAAAAAACGTGACCATCGCCGGCTGGGCCGCGAACTGGACCTCTTTTCGATCAGTGACGAAGCGGGCGCGGGGCTGGCCATTTTTCATCCCAAAGGAATGATGCTGCGATACCTCATTGAGGACTGGGAGCGAAAAGAACATTTAAAGCGCGGTTATGATATGGTCATGGGGCCGCAGATTCTGAAAGTCGATCTGTGGAAGAAATCCGGCCATTTTGATCACTATCGCGAGAACATGTATTTTACAGAAGTCGATGAGCAGACTTACGGCATCAAGCCGATGAACTGCCTTGCGCATATGCTCATCTACAAGTCCAAAATCCGCAGCTATCGTGATTTGCCGCTGCGTTATTTCGAGTTGGGCACGGTTCATCGTCATGAAAAAACCGGCGTGTTGCACGGTCTGTTGCGAGTGCGGCAATTTACGCAGGATGACGCACATATATTATGCATGCCCGAACAGCTCAATTCGGAAATCCGCGCGATTGCCGATTTCGTGAATTACGCCATGGGCGTTTTCGGTTTTGAATACGAGGTGGAATTAAGCACAAGGCCCGAGCATTCCATCGGATCCGATGCGGACTGGGAACTGGCCACACGCGCGCTGGAAGGCGCCCTGAAGGACAATGCCATTCCCTATGAAGTCAACGAAGGCGACGGCGCTTTTTACGGGCCTAAGATTGATTTTAAATTAAAAGACGCCTTAAAAAGAAAATGGCAGTGCGCGACGATTCAATGCGATTTTACACTGCCCGAGCGTTTTGACCTGAGCTACATCGGACCTGACGGTGAAAAGCACAGACCGGTGATGCTGCATCGCGTGATTCTTGGTGCGGTTGAGCGTTTCATGGGCGTTCTTATCGAACATTACGCGGGCGCTTTTCCCGTGTGGCTCGCGCCGACGCAGTGTGTTGTGCTGACGGTGACGGACAAGCATATTCCTTATGCCGAAACAGTATACAACGCTTTAATCGAAGCGGGTATCCGTTGTGAAAAATATTTTGATAATGAAAAGCTGGGTTACAAAATACGTCAGGCGCAGATGCAGAAAATTCCTTTTATGCTGGTGATCGGCGACAAGGAAATGGACGCCGCGACAGTCGCGCCCAGAGCGCGGGACGGAAGCAATCTCGGTGCGTTAACGGTGGAACAATTCATTGCTTTAGTGCAGGAAATGTGTGAAAAGAAAAAAGGATAAAATGAGAATTTTATCTTGGTCTCAGGAGGTGGCGTATAGCTAAGGACTTAAGAATCAATCGGGAAATCAGATCGGCTACGGTCAGGGTAATCGACGAAGAGGGCAAGCCGTTGGGCGTTATCTCTCTGGATGAAGCCATGGCTCATGCGGAGAGGGTCGGGTTAGACCTTGTGGAAGTGTCTGCAAACGCCGACCCGTCTGTCTGTAAAATTATGGATTACGGCAAGTATCGTTACAAGCAGAGTAAAAAAATCCATGATGCAAAAAAGAGCCAGACTGTTATTCATGTGAAGGAAATTCGTTTGCGTCCCAAGACCGAAGAGCATGATGTGCAGGTGAAAATCAAGCACATTAAAAAGTTCTTGGAACAGCACGATAAAGTAAAAATATCGATGATGTTTAGGGGAAGAGAAATCGCTTTTACCCATATCGGCCGAAAAATAATGGAAGATATCCGCAGCCGGTTGGCGGAAGATTGTATTGTGGACCAGGAACCGCGTCTTGAAGGGCGCAACATGGTCATGATTGTTTCCCCGAAAAAATAAATATTATAAAAAGAGGTGACGCGATGCCAAAATTAAAAACACACAGAGGAGCGGCCAAACGCTTTTCCATCACCGCCAAAGGCAAGGTGAAAAGAAGCAAGGCTTTTGCCAGCCATATCCTTACGAAGAAGACCACCAAAAGAAAGAGGAATCTAAGGCAGTCCACGCTGGTTCATTCCGCAAACGCCAGTGCAATTAAAAGACTGATTCCTTATCTGTAGGGGCAACACGTAATTTATTGGTTATAAATTCAGGAGAGTAAAGACAATGTCCAGAATCAAAAGGGGTATGAACGCCCGCAAAAAGAAAAAAAAGATTTTAAAAATGGCCAAGGGGTTCTTTGGCGCGCGCAGTCGACTTTTGCGCACAGCCTCTGAAGCCGTCGACAAGGCGATGGGCTATGCCTATCGTGACCGCAGAGGCAGAAAAAGAGAATTTCGTCGCCTGTGGATTGCCCGGATCAGCGCCGCTGCGCGTCTCAATGAGATTACATACAGCCGGTTGATTGACGGCATGAAAAAGACGGGCATCGAGCTGGATCGTAAAATTCTGGCGGAATTGGCCGTCAACGATCCGCAGGGATTTGCCCGGATCGTAGAGACAGCCAGGGGCGAGCAGGCGGCATGATCGGAAAGCTGGAACAGCTGGAAGGCGAAGCGATTGCCGAACTGGAAGCCGCGTCTGACGAAGATTGCATCCAGGCTGTTCGAACAAAATATCTGGGCCGAAAAGGGCTTCTGACCGGTTTTTTACGTAACATTGTCTCTGTGCCGGATGAAGAGAAGCCTCTGTTTGGCAAGCGCTGTAATGAAGCCAAGGAATTGCTTTCCGCAAGGATTGACGAAGCACTGGCGAGTCTGTCAACCGGTCAGAGCGACGATCTTCTGGTTCGGGAAAGCATTGATGTCACGCTGCCGGGCCGTGGCATCCGCGCAGGCAGAATCCATCCGGTCATTCAAATCCGCCGGGAAATATGTGATATTTTTTCCTCCTACGGTTTTTCCATTGTGGACGGGCCGGAAGTGGAACTCGATTATTACAATTTTGAAGCGCTCAACATCCCCAAAGATCATCCCGCGCGGGACATGCAGGACACTTTTTATATCGACGATAATACGGTGCTCAGGACGCATACCTCTCCGGTTCAGGTAAGGATGATGGAGCAGATTCGGCCGCCTGTGCGCATTTTATCTCCGGGCCGCGTCTATCGCCGTGATTCCGACGTGTCTCATACGCCGATGTTTCATCAGATAGAAGGTCTGCTGGTGGACACGAACGTAACCTTTGCCGACCTCAAAGGCATTCTGACCGATTTTCTCAAAAAAGTATTTGGTGAAAATACCACCTTGCGATTCCGTCCCAGTTTTTTTCCTTTCACGGAGCCTTCAGCGGAAGTGGATATCCGATGTGTAATCTGTGCCGGGCGGGGATGCCGCGTTTGCGGGCAGAGCGGCTGGCTCGAAATACTTGGTTCCGGTATGGTCGATCCCGCTGTGTTTGAAAACGTCGGTTATGATTCTGAACAATACAAGGGGTTTGCTTTCGGACTCGGACTCGAGCGCATTGCCATGCTGAAATACGGCGTGACCGACATCCGATTATTTTTTGAAAACGACAGCCGGTTTCTCAGGCAATTTTAGGAGTTTCTTTCTTTATGCTGGTCAGTCTCAAATGGCTTAAAGATTATGTGGATATAGAACACACCCCGTCCGAACTGGCCGACAGGCTGACGATGGCGGGTCTCGAAGTCGATGAGATTAAAACGATTACACCGCAGTTCACTTCGGTCGTGGTCGCGAAAATCTTATCAGTTGCGCCCCATCCTTCCGCGGATCGTTTGTCCGTCTGCGAAGTGACGGATGGCGAGCGGGTTTATCCGGTGGTTTGCGGTGCCAAAAACATCAAAGCAGGCGATGTTGTACCCATGGCGAAAGTGGGCGCGGTTCTTCCCGGCGGCTACACCATAAAAAGCGCGGCGCTTCGCGGTCAGACATCCGAAGGGATGCTTTGTTCCGAAGCCGAACTCGCCATCGGGGAAGATACCTCCGGTATTCTTCAACTTCCTTCGGATTTTACATTGGGACAAACGCTGCAAGCGGCGTTGGATCTGGAAGACACGGTTTTCGATATCAGCATCACGCCAAATCGATCCGATTGTTTGAGCGTGATGGGAATCGCCCGTGAAGTTGCGGCCATGACCGGAAAAAAAATCAGGCCCCCCCGCGTCAGAATGAAGGAATCCGGTGAGGATATCCGGTCGCTGACATCGGTGAAAATTATCGATGCGGATCTTTGTCCGCGCTATACGGCGAGGATGATTCAAAACGTTAAAATCGGCCCGTCTCCCGTCTGGATTAAATCGCGCCTTGAAGCGGCGGGTCTTCGACCGATCAACAATGTTGTGGATGTCACCAATTTTGTCATGCTGGAAATGGGACAGCCGCTGCATGCTTTTGATTTTCGGTTTCTCGAAGAGGGCCGGATTGTCGTACGCCGTTCACTGGCAGGTGAGGAATTTACATCGCTAGACGGTAAAGATCGCGTTTTGCCCGAAGACACTCTGCTGATCTGTGACGGTAAAAAACCGGTGGCCATCGGCGGGATCATGGGCGGTCTTAATTCGGAAGTGAAAGACGACACACAGGTAGTCTTTCTGGAAAGTGCTTATTTTCTGCCCTCGTCAATCCGCCGCTGTGCGCGTAAACTAGCCATGCCTACGGATGCGGCCTATCGGTTTGAAAGAGGGATAGATCCCGAAGGCGTCGTACAAGCTCTGGACCGTGCCGCGCAACTCATTGCCGAGACATCCGGCGGCACCATCTGCCGCGATTATATCGATGAATATCCGCAAAAAGTGTCGGTGGCGACGGATATTCCTTTGCGAATGAACAGGATTCACGAAATCATTGGTGCAGAGATTTCCGCCGCCGAAGTCGTCCGGATTCTCCGTTTGCTGGGAATGACGGTGCGTCCGGCGGGCAAGGGCCGTTACAGCGTGACCCCGCCGACGGCGCGTGTGGATATCGCCCGCGAGATTGATCTGATTGAGGAAGTTGTGCGCCTTTATGGTTACGATCTCATTCCGGTTACTGTGCCGAGGGCTGCGGCGCCGAATCTAATCGAAATTCCGCGTCTGGGACTGGAAGAAAAAATCCGGGGCCTAATGACCGGCGCAGGTTATTCGGAAATCATCAATTACAGCTTTACAACGCCTTTATCCGTCAATCACCTCCTTTTACCTGAAGGTGACGAGCGGCGAAAGGTGGTATTGATTAAGAATCCTTTGAGTGAAGATCTGTCGGTGATGCGTACAACGCTTGTGTACGGCCTTTTAGAGACGATGAAAAGAAACGCCAACAACGGATCTTTTAATCTGAAACTCTTTGAAACGGGTCGCACGTTTATCGCAAGTCCTTCCGGTGAATTACCTCAGGAGATGAATTATGTGGCTGCGCTTTTGACAGGTGTCCAAAGCGACAATCTCTGGGGGGCAAAGGTGCCTGTAGATTTCTACGATCTCAAGGGGTGCCTGGACAACCTGTTTTACGATCTTAAATTGTCCGGCGCGCGTTACGGGGCCGAAGTATCCGAACCATTTTTACACCCGGGACAGTCGTGCGGTGTTTATCTGAAAGATGTTCTGGTCGGTCGGATGGGCGCCGTTCATCCGGAAGTGCTAAACAAAATGGATATCCGCAATAAGGCCTATGTATTTGAAATTAATCTGGATGTGTTATCCGGATCATTGACGGAACGGACGGTCTATGCCGAAATATCGAAGTATCCGGCCGTGACCCGCGATGTGGCCTTTGTGGTGCCTGTGGCTCTCGAAGCGGATAAAATACTGGATATTGTTTTGCAACAACGAGAAGATTTGCTTGAAAATACCGCAATATTTGATATATACGCGGGTAAAGGTTTGGAAGAAGGAACAAAAAGTCTGGGGCTGCGGTTTTCCTATCGTTCTTACGAAAAAACGTTAACGGATGCGGAAGTCAACAGTGCCCACGAAAAAATAGTTCATTCAATCATTCAGTTAACGGGCGCCAAAATAAGATCATAATTGTTATCTGAAGTTAAAACGGAGGAGAAAAAATGACGAAGATTGACATCATTCAAAATGTTTACGAGAAACTCGGTTTTTCCAAGAAAGAATCCGCGGATATCGTCGAATCCGTATTTGACATCATCAAAGATTCTCTTGCCCAGGGCGACCGCGTGAAAATTTCCGGATTCGGAAATTTCATGGTGAAGGACAAACGGGCACGTCGCGGCCGTAATCCACAAACCGGGCAGGAAATATCCATTACCGCCCGCCGGGTACTGACTTTTAAATCCTCCCAGGTATTGCGCAAAGCGTTGAATGGTTAATTGTTTTCCAGCCTGCGTTAAATAGATCCAAAAGAATCGGAGACATTTTGTCTCTTGTCTTTGCATTGGGTCATTTGACCGGCCAGGCCTTCGTCGAGCAATTTGAATTGCACTGAGGATTTTGCGTATGGAGGCTGTCATTCCCGATAAGGCTTATTTCCGTATTGGAGAGGTCAGTAAAATACTCAGCGTTGAGCCTTATGTCCTTCGATACTGGGAGACGGAATTCAAGACAATCAAACCGGTTAGAACGAAAACCGCTCAGCGTCTCTACAGAAAAAAAGATGTCTACGAACTGCTTGCTATTCGGGAGTTGCTCTATCAGCAGCGGTTTACAATTGACGGCGCCAAAAAGCAGCTTCTAAAAAATCGCAGTGACTCCGGGACTGTAGACGCGGTATCCGAGACGGATAAGCTGGCCCGGATTAAATCTGAATTGCAGCAGATCCGAAAAATGATGGAATAAAAAAGCCGACCATGTTCATGGCCGGCTTTTTCGCTTTTTTCAAGGCGCTGAATACTATTTCTTCTTGCTTGCCCGCTTGGATGCCTTGAGCGGATTGATCTTCTGCGCCTCTTTGATTTCAAGTTTAATGTGCGTGGCCGTCGGGCAGTTGCCCCTGAGCCACTTGCTTTTCGGTTCGGGATAAATTTTACAGTACTTTCCGGCTTCGTATTCAAAAATCTTTCCGCAATCCCCGCATTGCTCCACCACCGGATGGCAGCTGCCGCCGATAAAGCCACAACCTTTCTTAGTCATAAAAGCGCAATCCACGCCTTTTTTAACAGTCTCACAAATCATTTTAAACAACCCCCTTAGATATTAAAAACGAGTCAACATTCAGTGTTTGAGAAGTGCAAATCCAAACCATAAAATTATTTGCCACAATTCCATAAAGCGCAGTGTCCTTAACAGCAAAAAACAAGCCTGTCAAGAAAAAACAAAATCCCGCGCAGATGATATCGCGAACACATCTAGCCTGGGCCGGTTTATGAACAAATCATAAAGCACCCTGCACACGTTGTGGCTGCATGATAAAATGCCTTGATATTTAAGGCGTTCATGCCGTCCGATTCCATTGACTTCGCCCGTTAATTGTGCTACTTCGTTGCGCACACAAAACGGCTGCGTTTGCATCTCGCATGAAAGCGAAAAGCCAAAAAAACAAATGAAAAAAAACACATTAATTAAAATATTTTTAAGGTCTTTTTTTATTCACGCGACATTAAATTTCCGTCGGATGCAGAATCTGGGGTTTGCCTATGCGATCCTGCCTCTGATTCGCGAACAGCAGATCAAAGGACAAGACGCGCGAGATTCATTGACGCGTCACCTGCAGATGTTTAACACGCATCCCTATTTGTCCACCCCGGTTATCGGTTCGATCGTCCGCATGGAGGAAGAAGCCACCTCCCCGATGGATGTGGCCGCCGCCTCCACGGTAAAACAAAGCCTCATGGGGCCTTACGCCGCGATTGGTGATACATTTTTCTGGGGCGCTCTCAGGCCCTGCGCCGCCATCATTGCCATTGTTCTTGCCTTTGAAGGCCTGAAGGTCGCACCGCTGCTTTTTTTGCTGCTTTATACGCCCGTCCATGCCTGGGTACGGATTGCGGGATTTGTTGCAGGGTATAAAAAAGGCAAGCAGGGCATTGAATTTATCCGGGGCCTCAATCTGCCGCGACTGGCCGTTCGTGTGCGTTGGTTGTCGCTGGCCGTTTTAGCTGCCTGTGTTTTCTGGCTTTTGCAGGGTGGGTATTCAGAGTTTTCCGCGTTAAGCTGCATCGTGGTCGAGTCCGTCGCGCTGGCCTTGATCTTACTTTGTCTTTTACTCATAAAAAAAGGAATATCACAGGTTTACATTCTCTATGGCGCAGTGTTGATATTCCTTGTTTATTCATTAAGTGAGATTGCGATTTGGTCATCATGAAAACATTTCAACTGAAAAACAAACTGGGAATGCATGCGCGGGCTGCCGCATCTTTTGTCCGGGTGGCTAGGCAGTATCAGGCCGAAATATTTATCGAACGCGACGGCGAAACTGTCAACGGTAAAAGTATTTTGGGCATTTTGACGCTTGCCTGCCCCATGGGCTCTATGATAACAGTCAGGGCGGAAGGCTCGGATGGTCCGCAGGCGCTGTCGGAGATTGAAGCGCTGATAGAAAATAAATTCGGAGAAGAATAAACCACGCCATGACCGCTGACCAAGGAAAAAAAACATTTGTTCTCAAAGGCATCGGCGTTTCTCCCGGCGTCGTGATCGGCAAAGCCTATCGGTTTGACCCGCTCGACGCTCAAGTATCCTTTTACAAGCTCAACGATCCTTCGCTGATTCCCCGTGAAATAGAGCGCTTTAAAAAGGCCCTGCATGATTCATCCGAGCAGCTTTTGCAAATCCAGGAAAATCTGAAAAAAACAAAAGTCACAGAGCCTCTGTATATCATCGATGTCCACATTCTCATTTTGTCGGACAAAAAGTTTGTCAACCGCACCATTAAATACATTCAGCGACTCGGCGTCAACGCCGAATGGGCCGTACGCATGACGCTGGATCACTACAAGCAGATATTCGAAGGCGTAGAGGATATCTACATTCGTGGTCGCATCAGTGACGTCCAGTATGTCAGTCAGCGGGTCTTGCGGAACCTGACGGGAGAGAAAGGGGAAATCGTCTGGGAAGTCGGGCGAGACGGCGTGGTGATCATTGCGCACGATCTGTCTCCCGCAGATACCGCCCAGATGAAGCTCGATAAGGTGATCGGTTTTGCCACCGACAGCGGGGGCAGAACCTCTCATACGGCGATTGTCGCCCGATCCATGGAGTTACCTGCCGTAGTCGGTCTGGACAATGTCACACGCTTTGTGCGCACCGGAGACGATATCATTGTGGACGGCACGTCCGGTCTGGTGGTGGTTAACCCCTATCCGGACATGCTCAAGCGCTACGAAGAGAAAAAACGGCACTATGATGCGTCCCAGGACGAGTATCTCAAATACGCAAGGCTGCCTGCCACCACGCTGGATCACTACCATGTGCAAATCGGCTCGAATATTGAATTTATCGAAGAAATACCCTCTGCGATAATGCACGGCGCTGAGCATATCGGTTTGTACCGGTCTGAATTCATTTACATTTACAGGGAAGACCTGCCCACGGAGGAAGACCATTTCAACAACTACTGCCAGGTGATCTCCGAAAAAAAACTATCCTGGGCGACCATTCGCACATTTGATCTGGGCGGCGATAAATTTCCCCACTACCAGAAGCAGGCCAAGGAATTGAATCCCCAGATGGGATTGAGGGCCATCCGTTTCTGCTTGCAGGAAGTTGAACTGTTCAAAACACAGCTGCGAGCCATATGGCGGGCCGGCGCTTTGGGAAAAGTTAAAATTTTGTTTCCCATGATTTCGGGCATAGAAGAAATTCGCGAGGCCAAAAGGCTCTTGGAGGAGACGAGGCAGGAATTGACAGCCCAGGGGGTTAAAATTGCAGAGTCCCTGGAAATAGGTGCCATGATTGAAGTCCCGGCGGCTGCGATCATTGCCGATCAACTGGCCAGAGAAGTCGATTATTTCAGTATCGGCACCAACGATCTCATTCAGTATTCGTTGGCCATCGACCGTTCCAACGAACGCGTGACCTATCTTTACGAACCCCTGCACCCGGCCGTCTTGCAATTGATTAAACAAATTGTGGACAAGGCTCA
>JAWOJC010000190.1:0-13279 GCA_046484315.1 Smithellaceae bacterium
CCAACAGTTTCATGGCGGCATCGGATACGGTATTGGCGGAAACCGCCTGCGCCTGCGCGGGGCTGGACGAAAGCAACAGGCCCACGACCATAAACCAGATGATTAGAAACCGGCGGGTGCCGGCGGCAAGGTTACCCATGTTGACATGCATGATCGTTTACCTGTTTCTTTCTTCTAAAGCCAGTGAAACCCTACAAAAAATATCCATCGTTGTAAAGCCTGTATATAGCCGGACGTTTCAGAAATCCACGTGTGTATGTATGTGTAAAGTAAACAGGCGGAGACATTGTCGCGTATCAGCCAGCCTGGGCGACATCTCCTGATGACGGATCATCGTCATAATCCATCGCGCGTTCCACAGCGGCGCCGCGGTCGATTTCAATGATCCGGTTGGCCGCGGTCGAAACAAATTCCTGGTCTCTCGATGCAAACAGGACCACCTCGGGAAACGCGATAAGACCGTCATTGAGCGCGGTGATCGATTCCAGGTCCAGGTGGTTGGTCGGTTCATCCAGAATCAGCACATTGGCGCCGGTCAGCATCATGCGCGACAGCATACAGCGAACGCGTTCCCCTCCGGACAGAACGACGGTTTTCTTCATAGCCTCTTCGCCCGAAAAAAGCATTCTGCCTAAAAAGCCGCGCGCGAAAGTTTCGCCCTCCGAAGGCGGCGAGTACTGACCCAGCCATTCAATCAAGCTCATCTCGCGCGCGAAATACGCACTGTGCTCCTGGGGAAAATAGGCACTGGTGATCGTGACACCCCAGCGGAAACTGCCACTGTCCGGCGCCAACTCACCGGCCAGAATCTGAAAAAGGGTGGTTCGGGCCAGCGCGTTGTCGCCAATAAAAGCGATCTTGTCGCCCTTGCGCACATTGAGATCAAAATGATCGAGCACCTTCACCCCGTCAATTTCTTTCGTCAATCCCGAAACGGACAAAATGATGTCGCCGCAGGCCCGCTCGGGTTTGAAGACCACATACGGATATTTTCGAGAAGAAACCGGCATATCTTCCAGGGTAAGTTTTTCAAGCAGTTTTTTACGTGACGTGGCCTGTTTGGACTTGGAGGCATTGGCGCTGAAACGCTGGATAAAGGCTTTGAGTTCCTCCGCTTTTTCCGTTGCTTTGCGGTTGTCACTCAATCTTTGTTTGAAATGCATCTGGCTGGCCCGGTACCAGAAATCATAGTTGCCGACATAAATCTGTATCCGTCCGAAATCGATGTCCGCCGTATGTGTGCAAACCTGATTGAGAAAATGGCGATCATGCGAAACCACGATCACCGTATTGGCAAACCGCGATAAGAAATCTTCCAACCACTGGATGGATTTCCGATCCAGATGGTTGGTCGGTTCGTCGAGCAAAAGCACATCCGGATTGCCGAACAGCGCCTGCGCCAGGAGCACGCGAACCTTGTCACCCGCCTCGAGATCCTTCATTTTTTTTGTCCGCAGCGTCTCGGAAATGCCCAGTCCGCTCAGAAGCACGGCGGCTTCCGCGTCAGCTTCATAACCGTTCAGTTCCGCAAATGCACCTTCAATTTCAGCACAGCGCACCCCCTCGGCCTCCGTCAATTCACCTTTGGCGTAAATCGCTTCGCGCTGCATCATGATTTTGTAAAGTTTTTCATGTCCCATCATAACGGTGTTGAAAACAATTTCATCATCAAAGGCAAACTGATCCTGGCGCAAAACAGCAATGCGCTCCCGCGGACCGATCTGGATTTGGCCCTGGTCCGCCTCCAGTTCACCGGAGAGAATTTTCAAAAACGTGGATTTTCCTGATCCGTTCGCGCCGATCAGCCCGTAACAGTTACCGGGCGTAAACTTAATGTTGACATTCTTAAAGAGGATTCTTTTCCCGTAGGAAAGTGTAATATTGGATGCTGCAATCATTTTTTTCTTATACTCCTTGAATAACAATAAAAAAACCACAGTGCCTGGTGAAGCACTGTGGTTCACTTGGGAAAGACCCCTAGCACCTTTCCTTGCGCGTGGCAACACATTATTTGCAAAGGAAGGCGACACGGCTGAATATTCACTGCTAAATCGGGAGGTTCGACGCTACCCGTGAAAAAGCGGCGCTGCAACCCAAGGCCGTCGGTTTTTTCGGCCCCGTTTAGTCCCCGTTTGAGTCGTCTAATCCCTTCACGTAATCGGTTATTTTCCGGTTCGTACAAATCTCATAGTATTTTCTTTTTGTTGTACCGGCGATTTTAAACGTTTCCGGATTGACTTCGTAGACAGGCGATTCCCGAATGACCAGTTTTTGGTAATGACCGCTTAAAGTCGGCACTTTGCCACTATAGAACGTGCTTCCATCACCGCTGCCGACTTTGCCGGCAACCTTTTTCAATTTGATCTCGCAGGCCAGTTTGGCAAAACCTTCCGCGCTCAATTCGATGCCATTGACATTATAACGCAGGGAAAAATCGTCAATGGTGTTCTCATGGTCATCCTGAACATTTTTGAATACATAAAGATTATGCGGCAAACCCTGATCCCTTAAGTGTTTGCCGAGATTTTTGTTGCAGCTCGACAATCGGTCGGCCATGTTGATCGCCGGCGAAATCATGATCCTGGAATCGCCGTCAAAAAGATAGGCGGGGGGCTCGGGACTGTAACAGATACCGATCCCCAGTTCGAGAATGGGCAGGTTATTCTCCTGATTTTTTACGTTATAGCGCTGAACAATTTGCAGAATGCGAATCGCCAAACCGCAGGCACGGGCTACACTGTACCAGCCTTCCGGCGTGTCTTCATTTTCAAAGATCGATAAGATAATGGCGTCTCCTTCGATAAACACCTTGGCGGCGTCATAATTCCAAAGCAGTTCCGAAATCGGGTCGAAAAAATTGAGGCTGAAAAGTGACGCAGGATTAAGCCCCCTGGTTCTCATGATATGATTGATCCGGATGGAGCCGCGGATATCCGCCTTGATGATCACGTGATTCCTGACCGGCTTTTCTTCTTTCCCGCGTTCTCCGGGAAGCAGGTATTCATACACAGACCGGTTGCCTCTGGAGAGCTGCAGTGTTTTTTCTTCCGTCACAAGATGGATGGATTCCATCGCGGCGACCAGAATACGGGCGTTATGGAGATCCCTGTGATACCGGAAAAATTCTTTGAGAAAATTCAGCAGGTGGATTTTCTCTTCCGAGGCGAATGTGCCCCGGATCCGGCGAATGGTGTGCGTCAGGGGGGCCATCGGAAAGTCGCTGCCGCGAAAGGATTTCCGGCGTTTCAACTGACGGGTAATGGATCTGCGCGACCAGATATTGACCAGATATTCCCGGATCTGTCTGGGGGTCATCGGCGGGCAATATATTTCGTAGACGGGTTTCATTTCAAAAGCAGCCACAATGCGCTTGAGCAAACCGGACTTCTTAAACGCACGGTAAAAGAAATTCAAAAATCTTTGCCGGTTTTTTTTCTGCGCCACGAGCTCACGAATCCTGGCGCGTGAAGCCTTCGCGCCCCTGGCGGCTTCGAGATTTTCGTGTGATTTTAAAAAGTCGAACATCTGTTCGACATTGCCGGCTTCCATAATCCATCGATCATAGATATTGCTTCTGCGGTTCAATGCGGAAGGACTTTTAAGGGCATTTTCTTTATCGGCAGACGGCAAAGCTTCATCCTGCATGCCGCACGCGGATAAATCCGTTTTCGCCAGCAAATCATACATAATCGTTTTCACATTATCGTAGCTGTCCGGATCCTGGGCGCGTTTGCCCAAGAGAACATATTCTTCAATGAGAAAAAAATCATCCGCAGGATTATTGGTGTGAAGAACCGGGTTATTAAACAGGATGGCCGGCAGAATTTGTCCGGCATGAAAATGCGTTTCCCGCATATTGCGCAGTTTACGATTCTGGATATCCGTCAGCAGCTCAAACAATTCTTCTCCCGCCAGCCGAATCAGGCGGTTTGAATTGAGCTTGATTTCAGCCAGTTTTTCTTTGAGCCTGAATCCTTCCACATCGGCATGTTTCGGCGATAGTTGATTGGCACGCACCTGCTGCTCAAAATGATCCACCAGATTGCGATACTGATTTCTCACCTCTTCCAAAAACAACTTCGCCAAAGCGGCCTGTCCCAGATAATCGATCTGATGCTCGGATTCCATTTTCGCCCGGTTAATACCATCTTGCAAAACCTGCGTGCAAAGGCGCTTTAGGATCTCTTTCTCACGTTCAGAATATTCGCCTCTCGAACCTTTATGATACTGGCCCGCCTGGCTGTGTTTGAGCAAAAGCAGAGACGCCGTCTTTTCGAGGGCATTGCACAGTTGCGGACTGATGTGCACGTCGAAGTGAATGTTATCGACGCCGAAAACAAGCCGATCTAAATTTAATTCAAGAAGATACGGTTCCAGAGGCAGGTTTTTGAGCCGGGGGGGCGTTGCGGAAAATGAAAACAGATTCAGCATGAAATCCATCCGGGCCGTGCGAGTGTTTTTGCTGCTTTGTGATCGGTCATGAACCGATCATATATAATTCCGTTTCTAAATCAAACACAATATTGCCCCGCCCGGAAATATTTCAAAACGATGCACGGGTATTTTCGTACTGGCATGCACGGCGGAGATTATGCTAATGTCTGCCCTTAAAATGGACATATCCGTGCGAAGAAACGAAGCAACACGGAAGTCTTAAAACATTTTTTTGCGGATTTCCATATTATTTCCGGGGAGGTGGCCGTGATGTCGGACTTGTTGAAAATGCTGGGTTGTCGTTATCCCGTGATCCAGGGGCCCATCGGGATGTTCAACAACCCGAAGATGGTTGCCGCTGTTTCCGAAGCCGGCGGTTACGGTTTACTGGCCGTAGGCTTCATCAATGAGGCGGACAAGATAAAAAGCCTGATTGATGACGTGCGAAAATATACGGATAAGCCTTTTGGCGCCAACATCGTGCTGATGAATCCGAAAAGTCTGGAATTTCTTAAAATACTGGCTGACGCGGGCGTTAAAACGGTCACGACATCCGTCGGGTCGCCCAAGGACATCTACCCGGCGATTCATGATCTGGGCATGAAGGGCATCCATGTGGTCCTTGCCCTCCAGCATGCCGTCAGCGCGGTGCGCGCCGGAGCAGATGCCCTGGTGGTGGCCGGTTCGGAGGCGGGCGGTCTTCGTTCCTTAAATTCCGAATCCTCCACGATGGTGCTGGTGCCGCTGGTGGCCGATCATGTGAACGTTCCGATTGTGGCGGCAGGCGGCATCGCGGATGCCAGAGGATACCGCGCGGCGCTGGCTCTTGGCGCAAAGGGG
The DNA here is from genome assembly GCA_046484315.1 of Smithellaceae bacterium. Lineage (GTDB taxonomy): Bacteria > Desulfobacterota > Syntrophia > Syntrophales > Smithellaceae > UBA8904. Next base: position 5,275 of record JAWOJC010000190.1, read on the forward strand.
GTCCAGGTCGGCACGCGATTTTTGGCCTCCGTGGAGAGTCCCGCCGGCGAATCCTGGAAAAAAGCCATTGTGGCATGCTCTGACGGCGACACCGCTTTAATCCCGCTTGGCCAAGGAAAACTGGCACAGCGACTGATCATGACGCCGTGGATCAAAGAAAGACTGTCCGAAGACCCGGCAAAAAACATATCCGATGAATTGGAACGAAATCCCGACGAGACCGGCAACTATGAGCGGGCGGCATTCGGAGCCGGCCAGTCGGGCGCGTTGATCAAGGAGATCAAATCCATCCGGACGATCATCGAAGAAATGGTGTCCTGATTGCCTTCGCAAGCCCGGACCGCAGGATGTGACCTTAAGGAGGGGCGGGAAACCGGTCAACCCGTTGGTGAATCGCTCAGTGAGGCATTCGTTTACTGAGTGATCGCTTCTTTTATCTTCTGCGCAGGGTTTTTTCCTTCAAATATTTTTTCAACGGCATCAGCCAGGGCAATGCCCGCCTCCCGGCCGATCTGCTCTTCCGAAAAGGATACATCCGTTCGCGAATAGCCGACGGTCACGCTTCCCTGATAGATGATTTTGCCTCTGGCGGCATCCGCAACCACAAGGGTAAGCTTCATATCCACTTTATAATCGTTGCTGAATGCCCCTGTCCAGCAGGTTACGTCCAGGGCGTCTATCCTGCCGCCAACCACCACCTTGCCTGTGTGCTTCGGCAGCGTGGCTTCCTGCAAATCCCATGGTGAAACCTGATCGGAAACAGAATAGCCGGCTTTTTTTAAATATTTTCCAATGGCCCCGGCAACAGTCCTGGTGTGCGTAACCGACTTCGAAAATATCGGAACCCGCGAATCGTCTCTTTCACGGACGTGGCCGATGACTTTTTTATCGTCGATGCGACGCGCATCAAGAAATTCCGCGACGGAAATCAAAACACCGCGCGCCTTTTCACCGGCTTTTAAATGCTCCGGAATGACGGCCTGGTCTGCACTGTATTGCAGATCGATGTGATAGGCATCGACCGCGGCGGCGGTTGCCGATTGGCCCATGCTAAACACCATCACGCCGGAAACGACGATGACCTTCAGGAAAGACAAAGCAGACTTTTTCATTTTTTCTCCCTCATGCAAATTGGCGCGGAAAGGTTTCTCTCTGGCGCCTTACGGACATTAATTATTCCCGCAGCATTTTTTATATTTTTTACCGCTGCCGCAGGGACACGGATCGTCATGGCCTGGAATTGCCTTGTAAATCGCGGCCGGCGCGCCGCTTTGCGTCATCTCCTCGCTGATGCGGCGCACTTTCGCACAATGCTCTTGAAGATTTTTTACACATAACGGCAGCATGCTGTAGAGCATCTCTTCGAGCTCTTCGGCACTCTCCGCTTCGGCGCCGGTCGCGGCTTCTATCATCTCTTCCCGCTCATCCGGCATGGCGATGGCGGTGATGATACCGCATGCGTCGATCAGGTCATGGATATCTTCCGGAATATCTTCTTCGTCGAGTTCACTGTATTCATCGGACATTCCCCAGATATGCGGACGCAACGACAAGGCCAGGAACAGACCGTAACACCAACCTTCGATGAGGGAATATTCATATTCAGACAGCTTTCTGAAGTTGAAAGGAAAGGCCAGCTTGCCCTTGTTGCTGTCGGTGACCATACGGTTGTAGGCATCGATCAGATGACCGATGCAGATCTGCGCGTCCTGATCGTCATCGAACCGCGGCTCTTCGTTGAACACCAACGGCAGCCACTCGGCCGGCGAAATCACCTCGGGGGTCATGGCCAGACCAAAAATCAGACCGTGAAGCTCCTCCATAAACAGCATGGTTTCCTGATCCGACGACTTGGACAGAACGTAGGCAAGATTCTTTTCTTCTTTCACCTTAAACATTTTCATAGTTTCCGGTTAACCTTTCTTAAGAAATTTTCCTTCGATGACAAACGACCCGTCATCGGATAAGACGACTACCCTCTTGCCCCCTTGTTCGGGTGCCTCACAAAACCCATAAAGGTTTCTCGCCTTTGAGCACCCGAATGAGGTTGCTGATGGCCATATGAATAATCCGGGCGCCGGACTCCCGGGTGGAACCGGCCAGATGCGGTGTGAGAATGACATTTTCCAGGCCAAAAAGAGGATGATCCGGAGGCGGCGGCTCTGCGGAAAACACATCAACGGCGGCCATCGCAATAGTCCCTTCCCGTAGCGCCAAAGCCAGCGCTTCTTCATCCACCAGCCTGCCGCGCCCCACATTGATCAGGACGGCGGTGGGTTTCATCAGCGACAGACGCGCGGCATTGATAAGGCCGGTGGTGGCTTCCGTCAGAGGCAAATGAATGCTCACGATGTCCGACGCACTGAGCATCTCGTTGAGAGGGACATAGACGGCATTGTATTTTTTCTCATCGTCTCGGCTGAGCCTTGAGGCATTGTAATAAAGCAGTTTAACCCCGAAGGGCGCGAGAAGCGAGGCCAAGGCCCGGGCGGTGCGTCCCATCCCCAGCAGCCCGTATGTTTTACCGCTGAGTTCAAAAACGCCCGTTTTCTGCGCGTGCATAAAAAGCCATTCGCCCTGATGGGTTTTGGCATTATAAAAGGGCAGCTTCTTGAGGCAGGCCAGAGCCAGCATAAGGGTATGTTCGGCCACACCAATGTCGTTGGCGCCCGGCGTGTTGGCCACGGGTATGCCGAATTCCGCGCAGGCAGCCAGATCAATATGATTGTAGCCGACGCTGGGCTGTTGAATCAGTTTTAGTTTTGTCGCCGCCTGGATCACCCTGCGGGTGACCGGCGTCGCCGCCGTGTAATCCCCCAAAAGCACATCCGCATCAGCCGCTTCGATGGCCAAAGCATCTTCAGACATCCGGTGCGCTTCAACCACATTCACCGACAGCCCCGGAGCCATGCTTTCAATGATCTCTTGGAGACGCACATCCGACAGAGGCGCCGTATTAAGAATTTTCATAAGGGCGCTCCTTTCACGCCACGATTCATAAGTATCAGACGGCAGGCGCGACGCTGTTTAGCTTAGCGGCCATCAGGATTCTTTCTTTCCGTCAAACGGAAAACAACCTCAATCGGCATGTCCTATTGGGAGAGAATTTCTTTTATCTTTTGCGACAGCTCCCGTTTTTCAAAGAGCTTTTCAATGGCATCCCCCAATGCGATGGCCGCCTGGTCTCCCATTCTTCCCTCGGAAAAGGCCACATGCTCCAGCGAGGTGACCGCCTCCACGGTGGAACGGTATAGTACCTGCTTTTGCCGCGTGTCGGCCAGATACAGGGTCAATTTTATTTTTGTGCTGTAGGCATTGGTGGGGAAGCCGCGCTCACAGTTTATTTCCAGATCGGTGAGGTTGCCGCCGATCAAAATCCGGCCGCTGCCTTCGGGCATATTCTCTTCCGTCAGATCCCACGGCGCGGCCACACCCGTGACGTTGTAACCGGCCTTGCGCAGATAATGCCGGATGCCCTGAGAGACAGCCTGGGTCGGCCGTGCATGCTTCGGAAGCACGAGTGTTCTCGTTTTGTTTTTTTCAATGACGCGCCCGACAATAAGCGGATCGTCCTGCTTGCGCGTGTCGGTGAATTCCGCCACGGTGAGCAGCGATTGCAGCGCCCGGTTGTTCGGTATCACATAGGACGGAATCACCGCGTACGCGGCGTCATAATTCATATCGACCGTGTAGATATTGGTTGCCGTGCAGCCCGTCATACTCAAAAAACAAACCAACAGGATCATCCCCGCCGGAAAAGATCCGTTTCGTTTCTTTAACATAATTTCCTCCTTGATGGACAAGATACTGTTTCTGACCACAAGATGCGCCCCGCGTCAATATGCTTTTTCCGACCACTCAATCCCACGCCTGATATTCCGGCCCGGTCCCGGCCGCTTCCTTATAAACCCGCGCGATGACGGTTGCAACCCGCCGGCACTTATGCTAAAGGCGAAAGCCAGAAAGAACATGTTTTCACAAGGCAAGGTCTTGCTGTCGGCCAAAGCGCCATGGCGTGCGGGCATTTGCATCCCCCGGGGCCTGATGGCGCAAACGGATCAACGTGGCCTCGGACATCAGTCGATGAAGCAAAAGGTCACACAAAAAGTCATTGCACGCCGCTGCGGTAGAATCAACGCAGCCCTGCCATTTAAGGAGATCACCGCATGACAGACAGGAGAACCATTCCCCTACTGTTACTCTGCACGCTTGTGCTGTTGACACTGTCGTGTCAATCAAAGGAGCCGCCCCGCGGCAACGATCGTCTGCAGGTCATCGCCACCATTTTTCCCGTGTATGATTTTGCCCGCCAGGTCGGCGGCGATAAAGTCGATGTCACCATGCTTTTACCGCCCGCAACAGACGCACATCACTATGAGCTCAAACCGGAAGATATTCTGAAAGTCAGCCGCGCCGACATTTTTCTGTTTACCAATTTTGAAATGGAGCACTGGGCCTACAAAATCATCGACGCCGCGGGAGAAAGCGCCAGTCTGCTGGCGGTGGAAACAGGACAGGGCGCGACGCTGCTGCCTTTATCCGATCACGACACGCACAGTCATCAAGGCGAAACGGACACGGACGTTGATGAGCACGAAGACAAAGAACAGGCCGATTCTGCGAGCCGTTTTGACCCGCATATCTGGCTGGATCTGGACAATGCGCAAAGGATGGTCGACAATATCACCGAGTCGTTCATCCTGAAGGACCAGAAAAACAGCGATATCTATAAAAAGAACGCCAGGGAATACAAACAGAAACTCGCGAGGCTCGACGCGAGATACCGCACGGAATTATCGGTCTGTAAAACCCGCACGCTTCTGCACGCCGGTCACTGGGCATTTGCCTATCTGGCACAAAAATATCATTTGTCCTATACGGCTGCCTATAGCGCTTCCGCGGAGGCGGAGCCTTCGCCTCAGGTGATTGTGTCGATGATCGAAATGATTAAAACACGGAAGTTGACCCATATTTATTACGAAGACCTGGTCGCGCCGAGGCTGGCACAAACACTCGCGAAAGAAACCGGTGCGCAGCTTCTCAAATTGAACAACGGACACGACATCAGCAAGGCGGACATCGCCGCCGGTGAAACCTTCATTTCCGCGATGGAGAAAAATCTCACCCGGCTGAAAACAGGAATGCAATGCCAGTAATACGCGTAGACAGCCTCAGCTTCGGCTATCAGGGCATGGATGTGCTCAGCGACATCTCCTTTGAGGTGGGCCAAGGAGATTATCTGGGCGTGGTAGGCCCCAATGGCTCCGGTAAAAGCACACTGATCAAAACCCTTCTGGGCATCCTCCAGAATCGTCAGGGCGCCATCGCGCTTTTCGGCCAGCCGCAAAGCGCTTTCCGTCAATGGCACCGCATCGGTTATCTGCCGCAACGGCTGACGTCTCTTTCCACCGGGTTTCCGGGCACCGTTGAAGAAATTGTCCGTATGGGCCGGACCGGCGCCGACGCGCTGAAATTAAAAAACATTCTCGATATGCTGGGTATCGCGCATCTGGCCAAACGGATGATCGGTGAACTGTCCTACGGCGAACAACAACGCGCCATGCTGGCGCGCGCGCTCATTAGCGAACCGGAACTGCTGATCTTCGACGAACCGACCACCGCACTGGACCCGGCCACACGGGATATCTTCTACAGCCTGACCCGGGACATCAACCGGTCACGAGGCACGACAATCATTCTGGTCACACATGACATCGGCATTATCGGCCAATACGCGCGCACCCTGCTTTACCTGGACAAGACCGTGGTCTTTTCCGGCACGTTTATGGATTTTTGCGCTTCCACAGAAATGACCGGCATGTTCGGACCGGTAAGCCAGCACATCATCTGCCATCAGCACCGGCATGATCTCAGGAGCGGAGACTGATGGATCTGATCGATATCTTAAATTACGGTTTTGTTCAGCGCGCGGTCATTGCGGGCGTTCTGATTGCCGCCATCTGCTCCATGCTGGGCGTCTTTCTGGTCCTGCGGCGTTTTTCACTCATCGGCGACGGTCTGGCACACGTCACATTCGGCAGCGTCGCGTTGGTCCTGCTCATCGGCGTAAGCCCCCTGTACGTCACACTGGCCTCCCTGCCGATCGTTGTCGTCTCGTCGCTGGCCATTTATAAACTGACGTCAAGCCGTCGAATACACGGCGACGCGGCCATCGGCATCGTCTCCTCCGTCGGCATCGCCGCGGGCATCACACTGGCAAGCCTCTCGGGCGGGTTCAACGTGGATTTGTTCAGCTATCTGTTCGGCAACATTCTGACCGTCAACACCACGGAAATGTTTCTGTCGCTCGGCGTCTTCGTGCTGGCAGCCGGGATGGTCATCTTTTTTTATTCCGATCTTTTCGCGGTGACCTTTGATCAGGAGCTTGCAAAAAGCATGGGCGTCAACACGCGACGCGTCAATCTGATGCTCTTTGTGCTGACGGCAATCGCGGCGGTTTTGGCCATGCGTGTAGCCGGCATCATGATGGTTTCAGCCATGCTCATTTTGCCGCCGATTGCCGCCTTGCAGCTTTCCCTGAGTTTCAAAATGACCCTCCTGGCGTCCGTTGCCGTGGCGGTTTTATCGGTGATTCTGGGCATCACAGCGGCTTTTTGGCTGAATCTGCCGGTCGGCGCAACCATCGTCATATTCAACATCCTGTTTCTTTTTATCATCTTCGCGGGCAGAAAACTCCATCAAGCCATAAGGACAAACTGACATGAGGATTATCCGAAACATCCTGACATCAGCAAATCTCCTCTTCGCGGCAGCACTGGCCTGCGGCATTTTCTTCCCGCAGGGCGGCGACATCGGCCAGTTTTTCATCCTGCCTTCGCTCACGATCATTCTCACCATCACCATTCTTCGTTTTCCGCGCGGCTTTTTTCGAAAACCTTCCGCCCTGATCCCCGGCGCGGTCTGGGGAAATGTGATGACCTATCTGGTTTTGGGAAACCTGATTATCCTGGGAAGTCTCTTTGTCATCCGCGAGGAGACGCTCTGGATTGGAATGGTGCTTGTAGCCGCCGTGCCCCCCGCTATCACGATCATTCCCTTGAGCCGGGCGATGGGAATCGACAGTCAAAAGACTTTTTCAGGCCTTGCCGGCGCGCATGCAGGCGCGCTCCTGATCACACCCATCATCGGATTGGCTTTTTTCAAACACATTCCCCTTCAACCGGACAGGATCATTCTGCTCACCCTTGCGCTGGTTGTTCTGCCGCTGCTGTTGTCCCGGATTGCCGTCGAAAAGGACTGGGACGAGGTCATAGCGCGTTACGAAGCCGATATCACGGACGGATGTTTCTTTCTCATTTTTTACACACTCACGGCGGTCAACATAAACTATATCAGCCAATGGCCTGTTGAAATCGCTTTCATCGGTATGATCGCCCTGTGCGCCACCCTGCTTTCTGCCGCAACGGTAATCGCACCCGGCTTGTTGTTCAAAATTGCCGCGCCCAGGCTTTCATTTTTTCTGCTGTTCGGCACACTGAAAAATTACGGTCTGGCCGGAGGCATTGCACTGCTGGTTTTTACGCCCCTGACCGCCCTGCCGGCTTTGATTTTCTCCGTTTTTACGGTTATCTATGTAACGGGCCTCAAAATTTTCCATGACCGCCTCGCCCCCGCGCCCCCCTCAATCAATATTTGACAATCTCAAACGGGGCCCTATACTAAACAGGAAACCAATAACGAAAGGAGAATCAAATCATGGCCATATCATTACCCGATCTGCCTTACGAAAAAGACGCGCTCGCGCCGCACATCAGCGCGACCACACTGGAGTTCCATCACGGAAAGCATCATAAAGCTTACGTGGACAATTTAAACAAACTCATTGCGGGGACGGAGCTGGAATCAAAGTCCCTGGAAGAAATCATCAAAACCGTCGCCGGGGATCCCGCCAAAGCGGGCATTTTTAACAACGCGGCACAGATTTGGAATCATACTTTTTACTGGCACTGTTTGAAAAAACAGGGCGGCGGTCCGCCCACAGGCA
>JAWOJC010000248.1:0-12245 GCA_046484315.1 Smithellaceae bacterium
TTTTCGGGCACCTTCGTCCTGTCGATGTGCATGATGCCGATATCCGCATCCAGAAGACCGGCGGGTCCGGCAGCCACTTGATGCCCCTGTTCGCGCCAGAGACCGGCTAGGCGACTGATCAGGTATGAAGGAAGAAAATTATCGTTTGGACATGTCACAATATGAATGTGCGCACCCATGATCAGAAAAAGCCTTTCAGATATAATCAATCCATTTATCTTCGGGGACTTTAACCGCTGCATTCCCGCGCGTCAAGAAAATACGCCCGCAAAGCGTCCGGAACCGGACAGGTCGCATCATGAATTTTACGACTGAATTTTACTGCTTGAAAGCCGGCGCGTTTTCGTCTACATCAAAACGCACCCTACTTCAATTGCAAAGGAGTCATGATCAAGATGAAAGAAATCAAAGCCGGCAACATGAATGTGCAGAAGTTTATCGACGACAAAGTCCGCGACATCCGTAATGCCGTGGGCGACGGTCTGGCCGTAAACGCTCTTTCGGGCGGCGTCGATTCGGCCGTGGTCACCGCGCTGGGGCACAAAGCGCTGGGCAACCGTTTGAAAACCTATATTATTGACAACGGCATCATGCGGGCGAATGAACCGGCTAAAGTGGCGTCGGCGTTCAAAAAAATGGGGATCCCCGTGGAAGTGGTCGATGCGCAGAGAGCCTTCTTTACGGCATTCAAAGGCCTTACCGACCCGGAAGAAAAGCGGGAAGCGGTCACCCAAACATTTTACAAAAACGTTTTCGGCAAACTTGTTGCCAAAAGCAAAGCCAAATATCTTTTGCAGGGCACGATTCTGACCGATGTAGATGAAACCGTGGCCGGCATCAAACGGCAGCATAATGTATTTGAGCAGCTGGGCATCGACCCGCAGAAGGCGTTCGGCTATAAAATTCTCGAACCGCTTATTGAACTGCGCAAGGACGGCGTGCGCAAAGTCGGGGCGGGCCTGGGCCTGCCGCAAAGCATGTTTGACCGGATTCCCTTTCCGGGACCGGCGCTGGCCGCGCGTGTCATCGGCGAGGTCACACCCGCTAAAATCGCCCTGGTTCAGAAAGCAACCGCCATTGTGGAAAACGCCCTCAAAGACGTCAAAGCGTTTCAATATCTGGCCATTCTGCATGAAGACCGAGTGACCGGCATGCGCGACGGAAAACGCGTGTTCGGCAATCAAATTGAAATCCGCTGCTGGGATTCCCTGGACGCCAGAAAAGCAAAGCCCACCAGGCTTTCATTTGACATTCTGGAAAAGATGGCGGCAAAAATCACGAAAGACATTCCGGCGGTGGTCAGCGTCACCTACAATATCACCACCAAGCCGACTTCCACCATTGAGGCGATTTAGCTCTCAACTGCCCGATGATAAGCGACCGGCGGCCCGGGTTTGACATCCGGGCGCGCCGGTTTTTTGCGCTTCGTACTTTGCCAGATCCAGTTCGAGTACCGTCCATTGGTCCACATCGGGCAGACTGAAGGTGTGCTTTTTGGGGTGCGTTCCCACGATCCGGTAACCGAAATGCCGGATGTACCAGTCGATGGTCATGGGTCGGTCGGTTTCCGATACCACCTTGTGAAAACCACGCCGGACCATCTCCTCAAGTCGCGCTTCCTGAAGTCTGAAACCGATGCCGCAACCCTTGTACGCGGGATCCACCGCCAGACTGGCGGTTTCGGCGATATACAAGGACAGGTCGATGTAACTTGCCACGCCCACCACGGCATCGCCGTCGCAAGCGACAAACGTATTTGCCAAATGGATGGTGCTTCGTTCCGGATCGGGAATTTCACGGCTGGCGCTCACCGGCGCCATGTTCCATTTCGCGAGAATTCGCAGAACAGCATCCAGATCGTCCGGAACCATCTTGCGGATCACCATGCTTTTAGGGTCTGAGAGTTTTCCCATCGTTTTGCTCCGGCAAAATTCGTCTTTTAAAATTCACCAGCCGTTGATGCAGAAAGGCTTTGGCGGAAACGGACACAGGCAGGGCATAGAACGCGGACAGACTCAGGTTTTTCACCCGTTTTGTCAGGGGTTCGGACCGGAGATCAAGGCACACGGGATTCACCAGGGCCGTTTCGTTGTCTGAAACGTCCAGACGTCGCATCGCGCAAAGAAAACGGTCCAGAAAGGCTTCATGAACCGGCCGACGCGCCGGATTCCCCGCACTTAAAAGACTCACCAGCCCCGGATTGGTATTGATTTCCCAAACCTCAACGCGGTCACCCTTGAGGCTGTAGTCAATCCGCCCATATGCGATGCGGGCCAGGTTAAAAATCTTTTTCAGATGGGCCTCGTGGGGATTGGTCCGGATAAAATCCAACTCCCGGCGAATCCATTCCGGACCGGACAAATCCGGATACTTCAGCATCCAGTGGCGACCAAAACACACATGGCGGGGAATGATCTCGCCTGCCACACAAAAGCAGGAATATTTCCGGAAGATGCCGTCGGCGTCGGCTGTGTCGCAAAATTCCGTGACGATTTTATTGCGGGGGTCCGTCCCCCGAGCTTCAATAGCCCGGACCGCGGCTGCAAGCGCTTCGGGCGTTTTAATCAATTCACTTTGCGCGCCCTCATGATCGTTATCGTTGCGAATGAACACGGGAAAGCGTTTGGCGCCCTCATCATCCGTCATGCGGTAGACATTGAAATCGTTGAGCCCCTCTTGATAAAGACACCTGAGCAACGCATAGCGGGTCATCGACAAGACGGGATGATTCAAAAGGCATACCGACGTGCCGCCTTGATCGCAAAGCGCGTCGGCGATGAGCGCGGCCGCCCTCCGCATCTCGTCATCAAGCCGTTCTATGTCCGAAAAGATATAAGCCCCCGTCGAAAGCCTGTCCTGTCGGAAAAGCGTTTCATAGGGCAACACCTTCAGATAAGGCTTGAGCGCGCCGCCCCAAGTTGCAAGAAACGATCGCACGGTATAGTCATGATCCCGGGTGACAAGATAATAAATCAATCGACATCCTTCATGCGCACAAATACGCGATTCTTCAAAGCCGTAATGGAGAAACTCAGTGACCGCGACCCTGTTGCAAACAGGGCGCAAGCATAAAGGAACCCGTCTTTTCGGTCAACAGAAAAGACGTCGTCGGGACCGGCCGCAGTATTTCGTTGACACGCAAAAAACATTGAGCCTATAGTCAGGCACGCTCAGCCATGGCGAAAACATACGCAGGGGCCAAAACTATGCTCAACAAAGCAACGAAAGCTTTCCTGCTTTGGAATAAATTCAGATTTCTGAAACGATCACGGAAGGATATTGAAGCGCTTCAATCCAGAAAATTGCGTGCGCTGGTCGCGCATGCGTATGCCACCGTCCCCTATTGGCGGGATTTCTTTTGCGCGCATCACTTGAAACCCGACGATATTGTGTCCGTTAAAGATCTTCGCAGAATACCGCTAACCTCTAAAAAAGACCTGGTCGGCCTTGCGCGCGAACGAATCACCTCCGATGCATTTGACCCAAACACCCTGACGCTGATCAAAACCAGCGGTACAACGGGCGAACCCTTTTCTTTCTTTGCCGACCCGCTCTACCAGAGGGTCGTCAGCCTCGACACCCTGCGCTCCAAGATGCGCCACGGCCTGCGACCGGGCGACCGTATTTTAAGAATCGGCGGAGATGAAACTGATATCGGGCGGCCGGCCCGTCCTTTTGACCAAATGTTTTTCCGCATGGCGCGCCTGCCCTCAAAAACCGCGCCCGCGGAAATATTCCGTTTTTATCAGGCCTTCAGGCCCCATGTCGTCTGGAGTTTCATATCCGGACTCCACGCCTTGTCCTTATGGATGGAAAGCCAAAATGTCCGTCCGGTCTGGAAGCCACGCTTTATGATTTGTTCCGCGGAAGTGGTTCATGATTTCGCGCGCGAGAAAGTGGAAGACACCTTCGGCGCAAACGTGGTGGACCGTTACAGCACGGCGGAACTGGGCGTCATTGCCGACGAATGCCGGACCGGCAGCGGTTATCACCTCTATGAAGACAGCGTCATTGTCGAGATTGTTCAAGCAGGCGGCCTGCCGTATCTGGTCGGCACAAATCTGGATAACTATGCCACCCCTTTCATTCGCTATAACACCCGGGATGTCTGCCACCCGCAGCAGGAGAACCGGGCGCGCTGCACCTGCGGGCTGACCACGCATAAGATTCAAAACATCGTCGGGCGGGACAATGATTTTTTAAAAAGCCCCGAGGGCCGGGACATTGCGCCCACAGCCCTGATTTATGTCATGCGACCGTATTATCATGCCATTGCGAAATTCAGATTTATCCAGGATTCGCCGGAATCGGTGCAACTGGTTGTCGTGCCTAGAGACACGGAAGCCTTACCGATTCTTACAAAGCTGGCGGATGATGTCCGTCAGGCCACCTGCGGCCTGAAACCGGAAATCATCCGGGCCGACCATATCAATCCGGATCCCTCAGGCAAGTTGCGCATCATACAATACTGCGTCGGAAAGGATACAACATGAAGATCGGGAATATGAGACTGGAAAAAACGCCGGCGCGCATCAGAGCCTGCGCCACTTTCACATGGGAAGAAACCCCGCAAGACGATTTCGACATGTTTTTTGAAACGGATGCGCGTTTTGAAAACGCGTTTGACTTATCCCCGGAGGCCTTTTTGCTGGCCGGCATTTATCCGGCCATGCGTCTGGGCGAAAAAAGAATCCGTATTGAAGGCGCGATCTGCCCGGAGCTCAAGGAGGGACTCAACGTGGCGACCGGATGGATGGCACACTGGTATCAAGGAAACAGGCCGAAAATCCAGATCGAAGCTGCGGACGGTTTCCACGACCGCCCGTCTTTCGGGCCGCGCTCCAGGGCTCAGATGATGTCCTGCGGCATTGATTCCCTCTTCACCCTTTGGCAAAACCGTTGTCAATATCCGGCGGATCACCGGGGTTTCATCCGGGCGGGATTTTTTATGTACGGTTTCGACATGGGCAACACGCCAAAGGCTTACGAATCTGAAGCCGCTGTCTATGAAAGGGTCCGGGGGGTCCTAAACGAAATCGCTAGGGAGATGAACCTTGATCTGATCCCGGTTTACACCAACGCCCGCCACCTGCTGGTGGACCGCCGGCTGTTCAAGTATCAGGGCCACAGCGCCTCGCTGGCCGCCGTCGCCCATTGTTTCAAGACACGGTTTGAAACCGTCCTGATTCCGTCGAGCGGCACCTATTTCAATCTTCAGCCCTGGGGATCGCATCCGTTGATCGATCCGTACTACTCAAGCGCGGAGATGCGGGTCCTCTATGACGGCCTTCCCTATTCAAGGCTCGAAAAGGTCCGTCAAATCGTTGAATGGGAAACCGCTCTGCGGCACTTGCGTGTTTGCTATCTTGACCCGGACAGCGCCGGCAACTGCGGAACCTGCCCTAAATGTCTCCAGGCGATGGCCGCGCTGCTGGTCGCAGGAAAACTCCCCGATGCAAAATCGTTTCCCCGCCAGGACCTGCCTGCGGCACTGATGCGCCGGTTGAGACCCGGCGCCCTGCAGGATCATGACGGACACTTCCCTGAACTGATCGACCCGCTCAGAAAAGCCGGGCGCGGGGATCTCGCAAGGATTATTCAATGGAAACTGCTCGCGTACCGGCTGCTTTATCGAAGGCATGGCGCAGGTGATTTCATCGAACGGCTCAAAACATTCGACCGGGCAAAACTAAACGGCGCAATCCACAAGGTCTACAGCAAATGTGTATCGTAATATGTCATTTGCCAAAGGACCCACCGGACCCTTTGCAGACGGCATCGATGAAGACGCCCGACACCTTGCCTTTCGCTGTTTTCTGCCGGCAAAATATCCGCAATCAGCCCATCACGATGCCGCCGTCAATGCTGACCGCCTGGCCGGTAATGCTGCGCGCGTCATAAGAGGCCAGATAGGCTACCAGGCCGGCGATCTCTTCGGCTGATTGGGGACGCCGAAGCGGCGTCACTTCCTTTACGCGGGCCTCGAATATTTCCTGAAGACTTTTATCCGCGTAGGCCGGCTGGATATCCTTAACCGCCTGCGCCAGCTTCTCCCAACCCGGGGTATACACATAACCGGGACAAACAGCATTGACCGTAATGTTATAGCGAGCCAATTCCCGGGCAAGGGTTTGCGTAAAACCGATCACACCGAATTTCGAAGCACAGTAGGCTCCCAGAAGCGGTTCTCCCTGTTTGCCGGAAACGGAAGACATGTTGATGATCCGACCCTGCTTTCTGGGGATCATAACATTGGCTGCAGCCCGGCAGCACAGGTAGGCGCTTTTCAAATTGATCTCAATGGTCTTGTCCCAGTCGTCAATTGCAGACTTGGCCATGAGCGCAATACCGGCCCCCCCGCCCACATTGTTGACGAGAATGTCCACCGGGCCAAACGTGTCTTGCGTTTTTTGCATCATCGCGTCAACATCTTCGGAACGGGTTGCATCGCACACAACAGCCATGCCCGCGCCACCTGAGGCCTGAATTTCGCCAACCACTTTTTGTGCCGCATCCGGATTCAGATCCGCCACGGCCACCTTCGCCCCTTCTTCGGCCAGACGAAGTGAAATCGCCCGACCGATACCGTTGGCCCCGCCTGTCACGACTGCAATCTTGTCTTTGATTTTTAAATCCATAGCGTGTTCCTTTTTCCTGTTTTGAATTTATTTTTGATCGTTCGCTGCCGCCGAAAGAGTTCCGATTATACACCCTCACGAAAATATTTCCGTACTTTTTTGCGCTTCGGGCAACGTTCATTTTACAGCGCGGCTTGCCATGAGCGCCGGATTATTGTATGCATGACACGGTTACGAAAAGGACTTTTACCCGGGAGAACGAACTCATGAGCAAGGAACACAAGACCACCCGATCCGCAGAAAAACCCGTCCGGCCTGAACTGGCCGAGCTGATGGCCAGGCAGGCCTTCGGCCTGGATGAACACCGCCCCGACGAGGTGGAAAAAAGATTGAAGAAAAATCAGCGCACGGCGCGGGCGAATATTGAGGATCTTTGTGATCCAGGCAGCTTCATTGAGTATGGCGCGTTGACCATCGCCGCCCAGCGCAAGCGGCGGCCGGTGGACGACCTGATTGCCAAAACACCCGGCGACGGCATGATCGCGGGCATCGCCTCCGTCAATGGCGCCCGCTTTGCGGAAGACAGAGCCCGCTGCATGGTACTCGCATACGACTACACAGTGCTCGCCGGCACCCAGGGATTTTTCAACCATAAAAAAATCGACCGCATGCTGAAGCTCTGCCATGAGCAAAAACTGCCGCTGGTCTATTTCGCCGAAGGCGGCGGTGGCAGACCCGGTGACGTGGATGCCTCGGGCGTCGTCGTGGCGGGCCTTGATCTGGGCACGTTTGGCTCCTTTGCCCGTTTGAGCGGCCACGTGCCGGTGGTCGGCATTGTCTCGGGACACTGCTTCGCGGGTAATGCAGCGCTTTTGGGCTGCTGCGACGTGATTATCGCCGCGAAGAATGCCAACATCGGCATGGGCGGCCCCGTGATGATTGAAGGCGGCGGCCTGGGCGTTTTCAAGCCCGAAGAGGTCGGTCCGATTGATGTGCAAACCGAAAGCGGCGTGGTCGACATTGAAGTGGCTGACGACATTGAGGCTGTGGCCACCGCCAAAAAATACCTTTCCTATTTCCAGGGTCCGGTCTCGCACTGGGAGGCGGGCGACCCGCTGCGTCTTCGTGATGTGATCCCGGAAAGCCGCAAACGCGCCTATAACGTGCGCACCGTCATCAAGGCGCTGGCCGATACGGATTCGTTTCTGGAAATGCGCCCCAAATTCGGCCCCGGCATGGTCACGGGGCTTTTGCGCATCGAAGGTCGTCCGTTCGGCGTCATCGCCAATAACCCGATGCACATGGCCGGCGCGATTGAAGCCGAAGGCGCGGACAAGGCCGCCAGGCTGATGCAGCTTTGCAACGCGCACGGATTGCCGATTTTGTCTTTGTGCGACACGCCCGGCTTCATGGTGGGTCCGGAAATCGAAAAACGCGCGCAGGTGCGTCATGTCTGCCGGATGTTTGTGGTCGGTTCGCATGTCACGGTGCCCTACTTCACGGTGGTGTTGCGCCGGGGTTACGGGTTGGGCGTGATGGCCATGGCCAAAGGCGGCTTTCACGAATCCTTCTTTACCGCCGCCTGGCCCACCGGAGAATTCGGCGGGATGGGCCTCGAAGGCGCGGTAAAAGCCGGCTTTCGAAAGGAATTGGCCGCTGTCGCCAACCCCGAAGAACGTGAAGCCCTCTTCAACAAACTCGTCGGCAAACTCTATGAACAGGGAAAAGCCATCAACATGGCCGCTTATCTGGAAATTGACGCGGTGATCGATCCGGCGGACACGCGCCAATGGATCATGCAGGGCATCAAGTCCGCCCCGCCGCGCGACGCGGGGGAGCCTGGCCATTGTTTTGTAGATCCGTGGTAGTGCGGGTGGAAGAAAGACGGGTGGGTAAACATCCCCGGACTAAAAAGCGACCAATGATTATTTGCGCCAGAATTGCCACCACGGGGTTTTATGGCTTTTTAGAATGGCCTCTTCACTGTCTTGCAGCTTGAAGTAAGGCAGCAGCAGATTTTCCATGCTGTAGAAGCCTTTCGGTTTTCCCGTCAGGTTTTGGACAGCAAACAAAATACCGTTACCAAAAGCTTCCCGCGTGATGGATTCGTGCTTCAGGCGCACCGTCTGATACGGAAAACCGAACAGGATTTCGTGCACCCCGATAATGCCGCCGGCGCGCACGGACTTGATATTTTCCTGCGACAGAGACAGTTCCCGGGCAATGATTTTAGCCGTGCCGGATGTCTCCGGTTTGGCCTTGAAATGTTCTTCAATGATTTCGATGTCGGTATAGGGCGCGATGTTCTTGAGGATCTTGGCCGCGATAATCATGAAGTTGATCCCCAGCGTGATATTCGGTGAATGCAGAACAACCGTTTTTTTCGCCAGCTCCCGGAGACGGGCCAGCTGCGCTTCCGGATATTCTGAAATCGCGCTGACAATCGTGACGCCACGTCTGGCCGCCTCGTCGCCGTAATAGTCCAGTCCGGTTGTCGATGAAAAATCCACGATCATGTCAACCGGCCATTGCTCAAGAATCTCCGCCGCCGAATATTCTTCTTTGGAATAAATAAGACCCGGTTCCTCGGACTCCAGACCGAGAAACTCAGGCACCGAACGATGTTCAAGCCGCCTTGAGCGCCTCACCACCCACTGTAGATTCGTGTTTTTCGATTCCAGCAAAACAGAGGCAACCGCCCGACCCGTTCTTCCAAAACCTATCATGCCTATCTTCATGTTCATGCACCTATTTGTCATTCTAGATCCCGAACGCGCCAAGACCGACCAGGGAGAACCGCAGCATGACCCTTTCATCGTCCCACGTCCTGGTATAGTCCACGCCCACACTCCAGCACTGCTCCGTATAGGTCAACCCCACCGTTTTTTCAACATCCCGGTTGTTGAACAGATCCTGCCGTAAAATGACTTTGGCGTCGAGATACTTGTTGATGACGGCTTTGATATCCAGATTGATTTCTTCGATGGAATCCATTGTGTAGCGGTATCCCAGCGTGATCTTGTCCTGGCGCCAGTCACTGATGGACAGATCGTAATTGGTTTGCTTCCATCCGGTATAGACACTGTATTTATTGCGTGCGGCAAAAGACAGATAGCGATGCGGCTTGAAATCGAACTCCAGCCCCAGATCGGCAATCGGCCTTCTGTCTCGATCATTTTGTGCCATGTCCCGTCTGGCTTCCCGGATATCATAAGACTGAAACAGCTTGAGCCTCAGGAATTCCAGATAATGATTGGTCCCTTCAACCTGTTTGGTTTTCGCCGTCAGTGTGTTGGTTAGCGACCAGGCCACAGCGTTTTGTTCCATCAGTGCGTTTGTCGCGGTGTCCTGAAGCGGTGTGATGGCCGGCGCGATTTTAGGCAGGTAGTCGGGAATATCGTCCTGCTCCACATACGGAATATAGGAGTATTGAATCTCCGGTTTGATTTCATGGCGTATTTTTTCCCAATCCCAAAGCGACGCGTCAAAAACCCGGGAAATTTGGGAGCTGACCGTCAGAGAGGCATTGTAAACCGAACGAACGCCCTGTTTGTTTTCCGGCTGGGTATTGTCATCATCATCCCGCCGCCAGAAGGTTTCATAGACAGCCATGCGCGGCGTCACTTTGGCATAGGGCCCGAGCGCGAACGGCAGAGAAACCGCCGGTGCGATGTTCACATAATGTCCGCGCTGCCCCTCCTTTCGGTAGAAATAGTCATACGCGCCGGCAAATTCGAAATAAAGCGGGGTGGACAACAACGGACGCCGCATGCCCATGATGGAAATTTCCGGGTATTGCTGTAATGTCCGGTCATTGTTGATGGCGGAAAAATCGTCGGTCGACCGGACCAGGGCCGTCAGACTCACATGCTCCCAGCCCTTGGAAAGACGAACGGTCGAATCGAGCGACCGGAGTGACTCATCTCCCCGAAAAGGCACTTTCTTAAACGGGTCCTGCTCGTTTTGAGAAAAATGCTGCAGGTAATAATTGTGTGAATTGAAATCACGGAAATACCAGGCATCGGACACGCGGCGTAAATCCGTGCGCAGATAAAAACGCGAATCGAACTGGGTCTGGTGATTGAGGTAATACGACCAGCGCTTGTGCATCTCCTGCCAGTCGCGGCTGGTGGCGGTCGTTCCGGATTCGCTGATATTTTTGCGGTCCTCCAGATAGTCTCCGTAAAAGGTTCCGTACGAATGCGTTCCGGCCCAGTAGCGGAATTCCAGCCCCTGCTTATAGCCTCTTTTCTCAATGTAGCGCTGATACAGAGTCGCGTCCAGATGCGGGCTGATCGCCCAGAAAAAAGGCACTTCGATATCGACGCCTTCTTTGTCTCTGGAGTAACTCAGATAAGGAAACAGAAATCCCGACTGCCTGGTTGTTTTGGCGGGAAAGGCGAGCACGGGCGTGTAGATGACCGGAATCCCCGCAGCGCGGAAACGGGCATTTTTCACCCAGCCGTATCCGTCAATCGTCACCTTCATCCGCGAACCGGCCAGTTCCCAGTCCGGATTTTCACCGTCGCATGTGGTTGCGACCGGCTCGTCGATGACGTAGGTATGCTCACCGGTTTTTTCGATGCGGTCGCCGGACACATAGAGATGATTGCGCGCGTAGAAAGCTTTCGAGTTATAGGCCACACCGGTTTTCGTCCCGGTGTTGACGACAATCCTGTCACCCGCAAGCGTGTCTTCATCCATTTGCAGATGCGCGTTGCCCTGCGCGCTGGCCTGCGATGTCTTTTGGTTGTATTCCACATAGTCCGCGCGCAAAACGCCGGCGCCGTAAGTAATGACCACATTACCCTCAGCCGTATAAACCTCACGTTCGGAATCATAGGCCAGGTTGTCCGCCTCGATCTCCACCGGCGCGTCCGCGGGCACCTGGAGCATCTGCGCCTGCGCCTGACCCGCACTTATTGCCAGAATCAAAAAGAATACGGCGGCACTCATCAGTATGTATCTTAATAATGTCGGCAATATCGTCGGCCTTCCATTCTCTAAACTTTCAACCTGAAACTTTAAACTCATTTCTCCCCGAGGCACTTACCACAAGATGCGCCGCGAGCAAATAATTGTTTTATCTCGCCTGCCAGATAAAGAGAACCGGCAGCACAGATCAGGTCGTTTTTCTTCGCGAGGCCCAGCGCTTTTTTGAGCGCCTCACACACAGAATCGGTTTCCATCACCGTGACCTGCGCCCCCTCCAGTTCGCACGCCAGCCGCTTTGGGTTTGCGGCGCGTCCGGTAGCAAGCGGCGGCAGTATAATGACATCCGCAAGCACAGCGAGCGTGCGCAGCATGCGGGAATAATCCTTATCGGCCAGGGCGGCGAAAATCAGAATCAGCCGCCGATACGAGAAATCATTTTTCAATGTCCGGCAAAGCGTCCGGACCCCCGCGGGATTATGCGCGCCGTCAAGCAGAAAGGTTGGCTTTCGCATCAGCACTTCGCCTCTGGCCTCCCAGGAAACGCAGCCGATGCCAAGGCGCATGGCACGATCATCCACCCACAGCCCCTTGCGGTCGGCTATTTCGACGGCGGCCATCGCCAGGGCGGCGTTGGCCCGTTGATGCTCGCCCGGTAAACCGATCTCCACATCGGATAGCGAACGAAACAGACCCCGGTAAGACACCTGTCCGTCAGGCTGCGTTCTGATGCGG
>JAWOJC010000029.1:0-3827 GCA_046484315.1 Smithellaceae bacterium
ACAGCGGCCAAGGCAATGGATATTCCGCTTGCCCGCGTTTATGAAGTGGCCACATTCTATACCGCCTTCAGTTTGAAACCGCGCGGCGAGCATGTCGTCAAAATCTGCATGGGAACCGCCTGCCACGTTCGCGGCGCATCCTCCATTCAGGACAAGCTCGAACGCACACTGGGCATCAAGCCGGGGGAAACCACGGCGGATGGAAAATTTTCGCTCGAAACCGTCAACTGCGTCGGCGCCTGCGCGCTGGGCCCCGTGGTGGTCATCAACACCGAGTATCACGGCCAGGTCACCATGGCCAAAGTGGATAAAATGATCGGAAAGATCAATGAAGAGGGGGCGCAGCAATGAAAAATATTCCCAATCCTCAGGCCTTGCGCCGGATTCAGGACGATCTGAAACAGAATTTCGATCCGAATAAAAAACTGGTCACGATCTGCGCCGGCACCGGCTGTCGCGGCTACGGATGCATCAAGGTCAAAGAGGAACTTGAAGCGGAGCTCAAAAAGCAGAACATCGATGTGGAAGTCCGCGCCACCGGCTGTTTCGGTTTCTGTGAAAAAGGCCCGTTGGTGGTCATCCATCCGGAAAAAATATTCTATCAGCAGGTTAAAACAAAAGACGTGGCGGATATTGTCGCCAAAACCGTGGCCCACGGAGAAATCATCGAGAAGCTGCTCTATCGCGATCCGGAGACGAAGGAAACCGTCCTGAAGGAAGAAGATGTTCCTTTCTACAAAAAACAACTTCGCCTGGTTTTCGGCCAAAACGGCATGATCGATCCCACGCGGATTGAAGACTATCTCATCATCGGCGGCTATTCCGCTCTGGCCAAAACACTCTCCGAAATGAGCCCCGAAGGCGTCATCAGTGAAGTGAAGAGAGCCGGCCTGCGCGGGCGCGGCGGCGGCGGATTTCTGGCCGGCATTAAATGGGAAGGCTCGCGCAAAGCCCACGGCGAACCCAAATACGTGATTGCCAACGGCGATGAGGGCGATCCCGGCGCCTATATGGACCGAAGCCTGATGGAAGGCAATCCCCACAGCATCATTGAAGGCATGATCATCGGCGCTTACGCGATCGGCGCCTCTGAAGGCTATATCTATGTTCGAAACGAATACCCGCTCGCCGTTTTACATCTGACTATGGCCATTGCCGCCGCGAAAGAGGCGGGGCTTCTGGGTAAAAACATTCTCGGGACGGACTTCTCGTTTGAAATTCACATCAACAAGGGCGGCGGCGCTTTTGTCTGCGGCGAATCTTCCGCACTGTTTGCCTCCATTGAAGGCCGCGCCGGCGAACCACGCGCCAAATACATCCACGCGGTGGAAAAAGGCCTGTGGGACAAACCCACCGTCCTCAACAACGTGGAAACCTGGGCCAATGTCCCGCTCATCATCAGCCGCGGCGCCGACTGGTATGCCTCCATCGGCACCGAAGGCTCCAAGGGCACAAAGATCTTCTCGCTCGTCGGCAAGATCAACAACACCGGCCTCATTGAAGTCCCGATGGGCATGACGCTTCGAGAAATCATCTACGACATGGGCGGCGGCATTCCCAAGGGCCGCAAGTTCAAGGCGGTGCAAACCGGCGGCCCCTCGGGCGGCTGCATTCCGGAGAGCCTGCTGGACCTGCCCGTGGATTTCGACAAGCTCTATGAAGTCGGCTCCATGATGGGCTCCGGCGGCATGATCGTCATGGATGATCGCTCCTGCATGGTGGATGTCGCCAAATACTTCCTCGCTTTTCTGCAGGAGGAATCCTGCGGCAAGTGCGTGCCCTGCCGTGAAGGGGTTCGCCGCATGCGCGAAATTCTCGAAGACATCTGCGCGGGCAAAGGCAAAGAAGGCGATGTCGAGCTTCTGGAGCATCTTTCCACCGGCGTGGCCGACGGATCACTTTGCGCCCTGGGCGGCTCCGCCCCCAACCCGGTTTTAAGCACGATTAGATATTTCCGTGAAGAGTACGACGCCCATATCCGGGATCACCACTGTCCGGCCGGCGTCTGCAAGGCGCTGATCACGTACAGCGTTATTGAGGATAAATGCACCGGCTGCACCCTGTGCAGCAAGGTTTGCCCCGTGCAGGCGGTAAGCGGTGAAAAGAAGAAGGCTCACACCATCGACAACGACAAGTGCACCCGTTGCGGCGCTTGTATCGAGAGCTGCAAATTTGACGCAATTCTTGTGAAATAAGAGGTAGATGAAACCATGGTAAATATGATCATTGACGGAAAAAACGTATCGGCGCCCCAAGACACCATGCTTTTGGAAGCCATCCGCTCCGCGGGAATCTCCGTTCCCACCCTGTGCGCCCATGAATCCGTGTCGCGTTCCGGCTCGTGCAGACTCTGCGTGGTGGAAATAAAAAAAGGAAACCGGACAAGAATCGTGACCTCCTGCCTTTATGGCGTGGAAGAAGGCCTGATTGTCGACACGAAAAGCGACCGCGTGCAGAACGTACGACGCCTGGTGATGGAACTGCTGCTGGCGCGTTGCCCGGAATCCGACGTTCTGCAGAAAATGGCCAGGGAGATGGGGGTGGAAGCTCAAACCCGTTTTGTCGCGGATACGGACAAAGGGACATGCATTTTGTGCCGCTCCTGCGTGCGCGTTTGCGAAGAAATCGTCGGCGTCAGCGCCATCGGACTTTTCAACCGCGGTTCGCACAAAAACGTCGGTACCCCCTTTATGGAAAAATCACACGCCTGCATCGGCTGCGGCGCCTGTGTCTATGTCTGCCCCACCAACCACATCGTGATGACCTCCACCGGCGACAAACGAAAAATCTGGGGACGCACCTTCAAAATGCAGCCCTGCTCCAAATGCGGAAAGTATTTCGCGCCGGCAGATCAGCTTAAATTCATCAGCAAGAAAACCGGCACATCTATGGAGGAACTCTCCGTGTGTACGGAATGCCGATAAGATTTAATGTTTCTCGAAAACCCGGCCACCCCGGCCGGGTTTTTTTATTTTCAGGCGAATTCCGAACGGTTTCAAAAAAGTCACCGCATCTTGATTGCCCAAGGACTGGCGAATCTATCAATTTTGAATAAGGACGATGCGGCACGCTCAAAAAAATAACTTCCGGGCGGCACCATGACCGCCCGGAAGAATTGAATTCATCCGTGAATTCCTTACTACAATGGTTGTAAATCTAAAACAAACGGGGCATTAGCGCCACCAGTACCACCAGGGGTAATCAGGCGTAGGCGTCGTCCCGCCCGCCGACGGCAGGCTGGCGGTATTCCAGGTCGAGGCGTCGCTGGGTCTCGTCAGATAGGCCGCCCAGCGCGTATCACCGTCGAGGAAAGTC
The DNA here is from genome assembly GCA_046484315.1 of Smithellaceae bacterium. Lineage (GTDB taxonomy): Bacteria > Desulfobacterota > Syntrophia > Syntrophales > Smithellaceae > UBA8904. Next base: position 3,316 of record JAWOJC010000029.1, read on the forward strand.
TTCTGGAAAGCGAGCGAAATTTTCGCCACGTTGGAACTGGCAGACGTCGGACTGCCCCAGGCCATGTGGCCGGCGCCGCGGACTTCATAGTGAATCTTTGCAATTCCCGACGGAATATTCCGATAGACACCTTCAGACTGTCCCATGCCGCCCAGATACGTCGTATCCAGCAAGCCGCTGAAGATCATGGTGGGGCACTTGGTGTAGCGGCCGCTTTTATAAATGCTTGTCGCCGTCAGGTTGTGACCGGCCAGCGTCATGGCGGTTTTAACGGCGCTGTTGGCGGAATTGATCCAGGAGGCGCCGCCGCCCATCGAGTGACCGGCTACGCCGATCCGGTTGGTGATCAGCTTTCCGCGAAGCGGGCTGTTGGAGCGTGTGTTTTCCGCTTTCAATGCGTTGATCGCGTTCATCTGCTGCGTGGCTCTTGAATTAACCTGATCCCCCGTCGTGGTGGAATCGCAGTTGACATAAACGATGCCGTGCGAGGCAAAGAAGGGGCCCCAGGCGCG
>JAWOJC010000093.1:0-5458 GCA_046484315.1 Smithellaceae bacterium
TGAAAATCATGAATCCCCGCGTGTCCTTCAGGTTCGGAAGTGCCGCAGTGAATCCCGCACCCGGCCACAATCGTCACCTCCGCGTCGTCTCCGATGACAAAAGAATTATACACCACGTCATAGAGACCGGCCTGACTTAAAATCACGGGGATATGCACCGATTCGTTTTTCGTTCCCGGCTTTATGGTTACCACAATACCGGTTCCTTCTGCATTTGATTCAATATTGATATTTGCCGAAACCTGGCGGCCTAGAAGTTTGCCGTTTTTCCTGATATTGTAGGCACCCTTGGGGAGCGTTTCCAGATCAGCGACGGTTTTCAACAACGACTTATCTAAAACATCCAGCATCACGCTCTCCTTCACAGCTATCCCTGTACGTACACACACTCAGATCATCCAGAAGCGGCATCGCACTCTCCAGATTTCCGCTATAGGCGATCTTGCCCGAATTAATAATGATCACCACATCCGCCGCCTCCAGAAAGGCACGGTTATGACTGACCACAATCGTGGTTGTGTCATTCTCACCCAGTTCCTTTTTCAACAGGCTGACCATCGGACCAATCGTCCATAAATCAATCCCCGTATCCGGTTCATCATAAATGGCCAAACTTGGATTGGCGGCAATCGTTGTCGCCAACTCAATTTTTTTTATCTCGCCACCGGAAAGCTTACTGTCCACTTCTTTATCCAGAAAGGATAAAGGACAAATACCGACGCGGGAAATAATTTCCAGAAGCTTTTGTTCATCCTCAATGCCCGTCGCGATGGTCAGCAAATCACGAAACGTAATACCTTTGAAACGAGCGGGCTGCTGAAAACTATAGGCGATCCCGGCTTTGGCTCTTTCGGTGATCGTGAGAGAAGAAATATCCTGTCCATTAAAAATAATTTCACCACCGGATACCGGATTGATGCCCATGATCAACTTTGCCAACGTGGTCTTCCCGCTGCCGTTGGGTCCCGTAATGGCGTAAAACTTCCCTTTTTCGAAGGTAAAATTAATGCCGTCGATAATATTGCGGCTACCTGAGGCGTTCTCGCCGGCCTCGGCGACCGTGAAAGATAAATTCTTTAATTCCAGCATGAGACAATCTTCTTCCTTCCTTAATTGTGTACCGCTATATGCCTGTTTTTTTTATCTGTCAATAGCAAAGGGAAAGAGGCTCAAAACCGGAAAATGCAGGGGAAAGAAGCATCGGCATAAAGACCGCAAAGCGGTCTTTATGCCCGGCCCTTTTCTTTACCCTGGAGTCATCATTTTCAGGCTTCTCCGGGTCTTTTGGGGTAGCCGGTGATGGCGCGTATTTCTTCATACAGAGGTTTGAGCTTCTTATACATTTGCTTGTAGACGCGATTATAAAGCTGATCGTAGATTTTGTGCGTTTTGAGATTCGGTTCGAAATATTGCCCGATCCGGGTCATTTCCGCAACTGCGGTTTTAAAGTTCGCATGCAGCTTCAAGCCGACAGCCGCGTCAATGGCTGCGCCAAGCCCGGAGGTTTCGTAAACTTTGGACCGGGCGGTTGTCATGCCGAAAATATCCGCCGTCATCTGCATGGCCGCGTCGCTTTGCGATCCGCCGCCGGAAACGCGCAACTCTGTGATGGCGATACCGCTTCGCTTCTCCTGCCTTTCCTTCCCTTCGCGCAGCGCATATGCGAGACCTTCAATAATCGCCCGGTAAAGATGCGCCCGGTTGTGAACGTCACCGAAACCGATGACGGCGCCTTTGGCCTCGGGACCAGGCACTTTGATGCCGGGTGACCAGTAGGGTTGAAGAACCAGACCCATGGCGCCGGGCGGCACTTCATGCAGCAGCTCTTCAATGAGTGTTTCCACCTCGACTCCCCGCTCATCGGCGATCTGCTGCTCGATTTGAGCAAACTGCTCTTTAAACCAGCTGACCATCCAGTAGCCGCGGTAAATTTGAATCTCCAGGCTGTAAGCATCGGGCACCGCTGAAGGATAGGGAGGAATTAAAGGAATGGCTTCGATATACTTATAGTGTGTCGTATTAATGGTAGCGGTCGTGCCGTAACTGAGACATCCGATGTGCGGTTCCAAGCAGCCGGCGCCGATCACTTCACAGGCCTTATCCGCGGCTGCGGCAATTACAGGCAGCCCTTCCGGAATGCCTGTTTCTTCCGCCGCCGCTCTGGTCACCTGACCCAGAACATCCGCGGGCTCGATCAGGTCCGGCAGCATATGCGGTTCAATTTGCGTGAGCGGCCACTTCCAGTTCCAGGAAGGCGCCCAGGCCTTTTTTTTATAATCGAAAGGCACATACCCGACCTGACAACCGACGGAATCGACAAAGCGACCGGTCAAGCAATAGGTCAGATACCCAGAAAGAAACAAAAACTTGTGCGTCTTGCTCCAGATGTCCGGCTGATGGCGCGCAATCCAGTTACTCTCGGCTTCCGCCTGCAGGTAGGCCACTGTTTCACTCATGCCGGATAATTTAAAGGCCAGTCCCCACAATCCGCCAATCGGTTTGAGATTGCTGGTGCGTCTCTGATCCAGCCACACCATGGCCGGCCGCAGCGGCTTACCGTTGTGACCCAAATTAATGAGCGTGGCACGCTGCGTGGTCAATGTCACGCCGGCAATCGCTTCTTTCGGCACGGACGTTTCATGCCAGAGCATCTGACAGGCCTGGCAAAGCGATGTCCAGTAGTAGGAAGCATCCTGTTCCGCCCAACCCGGCTGTCTGGATATATAGGGCTTAAGTGGAACGCGTTTCTTGAAGAGGAGATTGCCACTAAGATCAAATATCAAGGCACGAACGGATTGTGTGCCGTTGTCGATGCTGAGAATTAAGTTCCGGGTCATGAATCACCTCTATGCACGAAACGCGGATGAACGATGCACTGATTCTGAAAGAATGGCGCTGAAACTTAAAGAGCAGGCGACTTTCGTCTGCCTGCTCTTTAAATCCTGATGCATGGAACCGGGTTACTTTTTGGCTGCGGTCTTTTTGGCAACCTTCTTGGCAACCTTCTTTACGACCTTCTTCGCCGCGGTTTTCTTCGCGGCAACCTTCTTGGCGGCCTTCTTCGCAACTTTCTTCACAACTTTCTTTGCCGCTGTTTTCTTTGCCGCTGCTTTCTTAGCGACCTTCTTTACGGCCTTCTTCACTGCTTTCTTTGCTGTTGCTGCCATGGGGTATAGCCTCCTTTAGTTGAGTATGCTGCCTTTTTCACATCAGCAATCTTTTAACTGGTAGCAATTTTACTGTATTTTTTTCATTCGGTCAACAAAAACTATAAAAATTATTTTAATTATTTTTATTTTTTTCAGGTCTGAAAACGACTAGTGCATGAGAACACATCCGCTTGATCATGATTCGCAAGCGACAACAAAGAATCCATTTGGAACGTATACGCCTGTAATTCAGCACTGGAGCGGCTTTCCGCATGTCGAAACCGAACAACACATCCCCGCGCCTCCGGTTAAGAAAACATTTTATGATCAACGCGCAAATCAAACCATGAAAACACATCTTGATGACGATGATGCAAAAAAGGATCAAAGATAACTTTTCGCACCGACATAACGTCTTCCATAGTAGCCATCTGATAGATTGTCTATGCGAATAGTCTTTCCGCGCGACGGCGCGTGAACAAAATGCCCGCCGCCGATATAGATGCCGACATGAGAAACTTTACCGCGACTGCTCAAAGCAAAAAAGACAAGATCGCCTTTCTGCAGGTTGCCGCGAGACACGCTTTCGCCTGCTTCATACTGCGTCGCGGAATGCCTCGGCAAGTCCAGACCATTCAATTGATAGACCGTCATCGCTAAACCGCTGCAGTCAAAGCCCGTCCTTGCGGATGTTCCGCCCCATAGATAGGGAACCCCGATAAAATCCCGCGCGCTTTTCACGAGAGACTCTCTTAAATAATCCGTGCCATATTGCTGCTGCTTCGCGACAGGGTAGTCTTCCGGCGCCACAATGTAATATTCTTCGATCACACGCGCGCTTTGAAGAGATTGCGCCCTCAGGCCGGCCTGCTTTCGTGAGGAAAAGTTACCGAATCGTACTTTGAACAACCCGTCCGCCGCTTTGAAATAGGTTGCATCCAGCCCTTGGGATTGAAGTTTGTTTGTCAGGCGTACCGCGTTTGGCGCGTTGGCAAAGGCGCCAGCCTGAATCATATACCCCATGTTCGCCAAATGTTTCTTTTGCGTCGGGGGCAAAGATGTTTGCACCCTCGAGTCCCGTGATGCGCAGGCAAACAAAGCCAGGCAAAGTGAAAAACAGATCAGCGAGCGAAGCCCGTATCGTTTCATCAGACATCCTTCCTTTTTCCAAAACACCACGCCTTCAAGGCGTCCATCGCTCATACACATACCGGAGTGCATCCTCGCGCGAGCGTAGTCCTCTTTCGAGCTGCTCCTCTTCCAGCGCATGCAGTATTTCTCCGATGATTTTTCCCGGAACATACCCCATCGCCACAAGATCATCACCCGTTAAAAGACGCGGCGGGCGCAGGTCTTCCGGCTCCAGCTTCCGCAGATGATCCAGACAAAACGTATAATTGTCGAGATTACCGTGGCTGGCGAGGCAATCCAAACGGTGCAACTGCAGGTGCAAATCAAAATCCGGCATTCGTAAGAATCTTTTTAACCTGCCTTGCCGCATGTTCTGAACGTTCATAAAAACCATGTGCTGGCGGATCAGGTTGACTACCGTCTCGCGCCTCTCGCGTGAAAACCGCAAGCGACGCATCAGGTCATCGGCAATTTCTTCCCCGAGTTTGACGTGCCCATAAAAATGAACACCCTTTTCATCTTCCGTGCGTGTCAAAGGCTTGCCGACATCATGCAAAAGCGCCCCCCAGGCCAAAGTCGGATTCGTTTGAGGAGCGGTTTCTCCCGACAGAAGGTCCAGCATGATCAGGGAATGTTGCCAGACATCGCCTTCAGGATGAAAACGCGGGGGCTGTTCAACACCGATCATCTTGTCCACTTCGGGAAGAATTACCCTGAGCAACCCTGTTTCGGCAAGCAGTTCCAATCCGCGGCGGGCGCCGCCTCGCGTGAGGATTTTTCCCAGTTCCTCCTGGGTTCTCTCCGCGCTAACGATGGCAATTTGTGAGGCATTGTCTGTAACGGCTTTTTTCGTCGCTTCATCCAGCGAAAATTCCAGATTAGCGGCAAAGCGGATCGCCCGTAGCATCCGTAAATGATCTTCATTGAAACGCAAGACGGGATCGCCGATGGTGCGAAGAATTTTTCTCTGAATATCGTCCCGACCCCCGACATAATCGATGATGTCGTTGGTCACTGGATCCATGAGCAGGCCGTTGACGGTGAAATCGCGTCTCAGGACATCTTCTTTGGCCGACGCGTAATGAACACGGGTGGGACGCCGCCCGTCTTCATAAACATCATCACTGCGAAAGGTCGCCACTTCAAAAGGATGACCGTCTGAAATCACCATCACCACG
>JAWOJC010000168.1:0-34616 GCA_046484315.1 Smithellaceae bacterium
ACGAAAAGGGGCGGAAATTTAAGTAATTCTATCGTATTGACGATGACATACCTGAGGACTTCCTGCCTCATGCATTTTTTGTTTCACGGGAGGTAATTGTCATGGTCAGGGCCATTGATTTACAAACAACCATATCGCAGATTTCATCTGCGGAGAAAGTGCAGCAAATTCAACAGCAGCACGCGGATATGCAGCAGAGGCATTTCCAGCTCGAGCTGCAAAAACAGGATCGACTGGCCAAAGATCAGGTGAAGCATTCCGAAGAAGCGGACAGAGCAAAAATCCGCGAAAAGGAAGAGCAGGAAAACAAAAGAAAAAGAGAAAGCAAACAAGAAAAAAATCAGACCCGCCTTCTGGAAATCTTCGACGAAGAAGAATCGGAGGAAGGAGGGATCATCAACATCACGGTGTGACATGAACCTTGCAAATCCCGCTTTTTTACAAATCGGTATTGATCTGGCTCTGCTGGCGGCCATCCTTTTTCTTTTGTGGCGGATCAATGTCGGCCTGAAAAATCCTCTGATAAAATCCAACAAAGACATGCTCAAGGAACTCAAGGTCATTGTCCGCGAATCCCAGGCGGCTTCCGATGCATTTTTACAAACCATGGAGCAAAGCCGACTGGCGATCAAGCAGTTGGCCATGGAACTCGACCTCAAGGAAAAAAGGGTGAAGACGCTGCTTGATACTTCCGCAAGCGGGATGTCCAGCGAATCCGCGGGAACGCAGACAAAATATGCCGAGGTCGTGGATATGATTTCCAGGGGCATCTCCCGGGAGCAGGCGGCCCAAGCCACAGGGTTTACGGAAGCCGAGATCGGATTGATCCTTGATCTTTATCGTGTCAAGCAAGAGACAGGCTGATCATGCCGGTGCTTATTGACCCCAGAGCGCCCGCCATCGCGACACAGCAGATGGTTCTGACAGGTAAGCCGGAGGGGTTGCCCGGGCTTGCTGTCGGCGAAACGCTTCAGGCGCGAGTGCTTGAAAAAATCGCCGAAGGCAAATATCTGCTGTCGCTCAAAAATTCGACGCTCATGGCGTCCAGTTCCCTACCGCTCAGGGCCGGAGAAAATTTGCCCGTCAGGGTCACAGCGACAGGCCCGCAGATTCTTCTAACGATTCTCGATCCGGGAAAGCAACATGCCGATGGCAGGGTCCAGGAGCAATTGCTTCAGTGGCGGGCCAACCCCGATGCGCTTTTGTCCGTGATGAACAAGCTTGGCGAGTTTTCCAGCCTTTTGAAATCCGACGCGCTGCCTTTAAAGTTTACACAAAGCGAGGTCAACAATCTGATCAGATTATTCGATCAGATGATTTTATCGCCCCGTACGAAAGGGGATCCTCTGTTCGTTCGCAATTTTGTCAATACAAGCGGCCTTCTTCTGGAAAAAGCGCTGGGTGATATTGTTTCCGGCGCTGTTCGGAATGCCCCTTCGAATCTGACAGATAACCTGAAAGCCGCCTTGCTGCGATTGAGCGATCAGATAGTCCGGGCGCAGATGCAGGGGGATAAAGTCCAGCCGCCAATCATGAACAAACTTCAGGTTCTCGCCACATTGACTCAGGACGCGCTTAAAACCATTGAAACCAGGCAGGCCGTGAACGTCGTCTTTCAGCAAAGCGATCAGGGCTTGTATCTGCAGGTTCCGTTAGCCCTGGGAGATATGCTCAGGCTGGCCGATGTCTTTATCCGGCCTGACGGCGGCAATGAAAACAAAGGCGAAGGCTTTGGCAACTGTACGATCACGATATTTCTCAATCTTGATTATCTGGGCGAATTATCCATCGAGGCGCGTTTGCGTGAAGGCAATTTCCACTGTGTGATTTCCTGTGAGGATGACGATGTCAAAACTCTGATCAACGAAAAGGTGACTGAGTTATGGACAGCCCTGGAATCTCTGGGATACCATGTGGACGCTTTGCGTTGCCTTCGAAACCCTGACCTGGAAAGCAAACGTATTGAATTTCTTTCTGAACAAAGTTTTTCCCGGATGAACCTGATTAATTTTTTTGTTTAGGGGTGCGGCATGAAGAAACCAAAAAATACCAAACCGGATATCAAGATGGCTGCAGCCGTCCGTTATGACGCTGAACTTGAAAACGCGCCCAAGATCACCGCGTCAGGCCGCGGGACCATCGCGGAAAAAATCATCGAACTGGCCAATGAAAACGGTATTCCCGTTAAGAATGATCCCGATTTGGTGCAGGTGCTTTCCAAATTGAAGGTCGGCGCAGAGATTCCGGTTGAGCTTTATCGCGCCGTGGCTGAGATCCTTGCCTTTGTCTATTCCTTAAACGAAAATCAGCGAATCAAAAACATCTGAAAATCGCAGTGAAATCTGGCGGGGAAAAAATTTCCCGGCGGTCAATTCTTGCCGGTGCGGGTAGCGTGCAGGCGGAGTCGCAAAGGTCGTTTTCGGATCTTGTTTTGTCATCTCAAAGTATAAAAATAAATAAAATCAAATAGATGTCGTTGCCATTGCTTCGGAATTCGTTTATGGCACATCGCTTGCAAAAGTTACGGAAAAAAGGGAGGCACCCATGCGATTCGATGTAACCGATGTGGCGATGGCAGGCGCAAGAAAACTGACACAATTGGATTTTGTCGCCAACAACCTGGCCAACGCGTCCACGCCGGGATTCAAATCCGAACATTTGTATTACGCCATGACGGGTAAAAAGGCGCAGGAAGGTGCCATGATGGATCTGGCGCCAACGTCTACAAGAATGGATTTATCGCAAGGGACGCTCAGCCTGACCGGCAATTCGCTGGATCTGGCCATTGAGGGCGAAGGCTACTTCACGATTCAGACCCGGCAGGGCAATGCGTACACGCGAAACGGCAGCTTTGTCATCAATCGCAACAAGGAACTTGTGACCTCGTCGGGAGAGCCTGTCCTGGGTGATGCGGGTAAAATTATCATTGACGGAGAAAAGCTGCATGTCGATACAGACGGCACCGTTTATGTCGATGAAGCGGCCGTGGGAAAAATCAGGGTTTCCGCATTTACGAATCCTCACGCACTGACCCGTTCAGCGGAAGGGCGCTTTGTGGATGACGGCAGCGCCGGCGCTAAAACCGCCGCAGGTTACCGGATTTCCAGTGGTTATCTCGAAATGTCCAACACCAATGCCATTAAGGAAATGGTCAGTATGATGGAGATTCAGCGGGCATTTGAAACGTATCAGAAAGTGATTTTGACACTTACCGATATGGACAAAATATCGACGAACAGAATTGGAAAATTGATTTAGCAAGGAGGGCGGTATGATTCGATCATTGTGGACGGCGGCAACAGGGATGGTCGCCCAGCAGATAGAGCAGGATGTCGTGGCCAACAACCTGGCCAACGTCAATACAGTCGGTTTCAAAAAGGCCCGGGCGGATTTTCAGGATCTCATGTATCAGGTTTACACCAAATCCGGTTCGGAGACGACACAGGGCAATCAACTGCCTGTGGGCATTGAAATCGGCATGGGGGTCAAGCCAGCCTCCACACAGAAAATCTTTACGCAGGGCGATTATCAGCAGACCGGCAACAAGTTCGATTGGGCCATTGAAAGAGACGGATTTTTTCAGTTCGACAACAACGGCGCCACCGTTTACAGCCGGGCAGGTAACCTCAAAATCAACAATGAGGGCATCCTGGTGAACAGTGACGGCCTGCCTCTGATTCCGACGATTTCTGTACCCCAGGACGCGGTTTCATTCACGATAGACAGCGGCGGCACATGGACGGCGGCGGATGAGGAGGGAAATCCCCTGGCTACCGGCCGGTTGGAACTGGCTACTTTTATCAATCCGGCGGGACTCTCCAGCATCGGCAGAAATCTCTTTGAGCAGACGGAGTCCTCCGGAGAAGCGATCACGGGAAATCCCGGTGAAAGCGGGATCGGCACCATCTCACAGAATTTTCTCGAAATGTCTAACGTCAACGTTATTGATGAAATGGTTCGCATGATTGTCGGTCAACGGGCTTATGAAATCAACTCCAAGTCCATTCAGACGGCGGACAGCATGTTGTCGATCATCAATGGGCTCAAGAGGTCTTAAATGACAAAAATTTTTAAAAATATTGGATGGGCCTTTCTTCTGGCAACCTGCCTGGTTGCCGTGTCCGGGCAATCCGCTCTGAGCGCGCAGGAAAAAACGAAGCAGGATCAGGCCGGCGTGATGCAGGCCGTCCGGCAGCACATAGAGAATCACGCGCATTGGGCGCCGGACACGATGCGGATTGAATTTCTGCCCCCCATGCCGGTCTTGGCCGGGCTTCAGGGACAGGTGTCCTTCCGGGTGGAGAGCAAACCCCGTGAAGAGTATATCGGGGAAACGTCCTTTAAACTTAGAATCCTACAGAATAATGTCTTCGTGAAAGAAGAAAACATCCGGGTTCGCATTGAAGTTCTGCATGATTTTATAGTCAGCGCAAGTTCTCTGGGCCGGGGTGCGGTTCTTTCGGCGAATGATGTTTCCTTACAGCAGAAGTGGGTGCGCGCGATTCCGATGAATTCGGTCAATTCCATGGATGATGCGGTGGGTAAATCCCTCAATGCAATCGTTCGTCCCGGCAGCCGGATCACCAGAAGTATGCTCAAAGATATCTTCCCGGTTCAAAGAGGGAAAAGGGTTCAGGTGGTTTTAGACAACGGGATCATGACGATGGTGATGAATGGCCTGGCCGAGGAAGACGGTGCCGAAGACGCGATGATCCGGGTGCGCAATCTCAGTTCCAATAAGATTATTTATGCGCGTGTGGTCGGTCAGGGAACAGTTCGGATAGATTTTTAGAAGGTTGAGGTTTTTATGAAAAAATACACTTTATATATTGGGATGGCCGCGATGGGCTTGACGTTGATGTTTGCCGGCTGCATGCCTAAAAAAATGGATACCGTTCGACCGGACACGACGCAGCAGCCTGTTTTGGAAACGGTAAAGCCGGCGCCCGGTGCGATCTGGCGGGGTGAAAATCAAAAGAGCATGCTCTTTACAGACAAGAAAGCAAGATCCGTTGATGATATCGTAACGATTATCGTTTCTGAGGCGTCTCAGGGTGGTAACCGGGCCTCGACGGGGACAAGCCGCGATTCGTCAACGTCCGCCTCCATTACGTCTTTGCTGGGTATTGAAAATTCCATTCTCAGTTCAAACGCAAATATGTCCGGCACCATCGGTCTGGGGGGCACGTCCAACAATGCACTGAAAGGTCAGGGTGACACCAGCCGCAACACCACGCTGACGGCGCGGATCAGCGCGAGGGTGATTCGCGTGCTGGAAAACGGCAATATGCTGATTGAGGGACGAAGGCAGGTAACTGTAAACGCTGAGGATCAATACCTGGTTATCAGCGGGATCATCCGTCCCGAAGACATCACCACGGAAAATTCGATTGCATCACAGTACATTGCCGACGCGCGCATCATTCTAACAGGGCAGGGTGTGGTCAATGACAAGATGAGACCGGGCTGGCTGACGCGCGTGGTGGATTGGGTCTGGCCGTTCTGATTCGAAAGACAGGGGCATAATGCGCAAGGAGAGAAAAATGAAAAAAACATATACAGGTATAGCCGTCATCGCGCTTCTGGCCATTTTTTTGGCGGGCAGTTTTGCCGAAGCGGCCCGTATCAAGGATATTGCTTCCATTGGCGGGGTGCGCGACAACCAGCTCATTGGTTACGGTATTGTGGTGGGTCTGGCCGGCACCGGTGATGATTTGGCAAAAAATATCTTCACGGCTGCGGCGCTGGCCAACATTATGAACCGCCAGGGTCTGTCGATGAAGGATAAAACAAACGTTCTGAAGGCGGACAACATCGCGGCGGTTATGGTCACAGCCACTTTACCGCCTTTCGCGAAAAACGGCGCAAAAATTGATGTGATGGTTTCTTCGGTTGGGTCGGCTAAAAGTCTCCTGGGCGGCACGCTTCTCTTGACCCCATTGCGCGGCGCCGACGGCGAAATTTACGCGGTTGCTCAGGGCGCGGTGTCGCTCGGCGGTTTCTCCGCGGGCGGCGCAGGAGGCGGTGCGACAAAAAATCATACCACCGTCGGGTCCATTGCCAACGGCGCGTTGGTGGAAAAAGAGTTGGCCTATGACTTTGATCAGAAACGGATTTTGATGGTCAACCTCCAGCAGCCGGATTTTACGACTTCTTCAAGAATGGCGCAGGCCATCAATTATGCGGTTAAGACCGCTTCCGCAAAACAAATCGATGCTTTTTCCGTCAGTGTTCAGGCCAAGGATGATTTTACCGGAAGCTTGTCGGAGCTCGTTTATCTCATAGAATCCATTGATGTTCCCGTGGATGCGTCCGCGATCGTGATTCTGAATGAAAAAACCGGCACGGTTGTAATGGGCGACAATGTTCGTATTTCGACGGTGGCCGTCGCACACGGCAATTTAAGCATCCAGATCAAAGAAGACGCGAAGGTGTCGCAACCGCAGCCGTTCGGACCCAGGCCGCCTGCGGCAGGAGCCGCTCTTCCGACAGGACCCGGCGGTGCGGTGATTACGCCGGGAGGGCAAACGGTGGTGGTTCCGCAGACGGATGTGACGATTGTTGAAGAGCGCAATAAGCTTTTGCTGGTGCCTCAGGGCGTGACAATTTACGATGTGGTTCGGGCACTCAATGCGATCGGTGTTTCGCCCCGGGATCTGATTACGATTCTTCAGGCGATTAAAGCTGCGGGCGCCCTTCAGGCGGATATACGGGTTATTTAGAGATTGGAGGCGAATCATGACGGACCTATTAAAGTTACAACCGGTTAATCTTCAGCAGGCAGGCGCTGCGCCTCAATCCAGATATAATGAGGAAGAGCTCAAGAAGTTGAAGAAATCCTGTGCCGATTTTGAATCGATCTTTACCTATCAATTGATTAAAACCATGCGGGCGACCATTCCCAAAGGGGAGAAGATAGGGGAAAGTTATGGCAAGGAGACCTATACCATGATGATGGACCAGAAGCTGGCTGAAGAAATATCGAGTAAAGGCGATGGTTTGGGTCTGAAGAAGGTATTGTACGAGCAGTTAACCGGACAGCATGCCAAGGAGGTTGTGAAATAAAATTAAAGTTGTGAATTTGTTTTGCCGATAGGTGGAGTAAGATCACATATCTTAAGGAGAAGTTTCCATGAAAGTATCAGACATCAAGGACATCAACGCGCAGATGATTCAGCAGTACCAGCGGGGGGATAATCTCGCGGTCGCGGCTGAAAAACAGGTTGCCGGCGCGGCGGTGAAACCGGAAGAAAAAGTTGATCTTTCCACCAGGGCAAAAGAGATTCAGCAAGCGAAAGTTGAAGTGGCCAGGTTACCTGACGTGCGCGAAGAAAAAGTGCAGGAGATCAGAAGTCAGGTGGAAACAGGCGCCTACAACGTGAGCGGAGAGTCGATTGCCGATAAGATGGTGGGAGAATCGATCATAGATCTATTCGCCTGAGTGACAGGGAATATTATTTTCCCTTAAAGGATCCCCCGTCTTTTGTCATGGTTTTTATCCGGCGGTCTTGACTTCTAAAAGGTCAAGGCCTGCCGGCCCCCCCCCTCCCCACGTTTGAGCTGCCCAATTTATAAACCCGATAAGGATATCGATATGTTAGATCAAGGCACGTTTGTGACGACCTGCCGGGAAGAAATCAGTTGCGAGGGCCTGTTTACGTCTTTAATTGATGTTTTCAGAAAAGAGCTCGGCATCTATCAGGAGTTGAAGGGTTTTATGGTCAACGAACAGCAGATGCTTCTAAAATCATCGTCCCTTGACCGGTTGAATGAAAACAACGCGGTTAAAGAAAATATCATCCTGAAAGCGCGTCTTCTGGAGGAGGTGAGAACCTCCCTTTTGAAAAGAATCGCACGCGAATTCAATGAAAATGATGATTCCGTTGCACTGACCGGTCTTTTGAAATACGCGGATAACGATCAGAGGAGAACGCTTGCAAACCTGGGAGATCAGCTCATTGCCGCCGCCCGCGACATCACCGCCGCCAATGAAGCAAATGCGGGACTTCTGGAGATGTCCATGACCAACGTGAGAGGTGCCATCGACTTTTTGAGTTCTCTTGTGAGCCGGTCCGGTGTGTACTCCGGAAGCGGAAAAATGAACCTGGTTTCAGGAAACGGGAAGTTTGTAAGGACGGAGGGCTGAAAAATGGCCGATATCAGTCGGGTTTTATTTACCGCGAAAGAGGCGCTGCTTAGCAATCTGACAGCCATCAATGTTACGGGTTCCAACATTGCAAACGTCAATACGCCGGGTTACAGCCGTCTGCGTCCATTGTTCGAATCGGTCGGGACCAGGGATGCCACGTCGGCCCAGGAACAAATCGGTGTGCGCATTGCCGATGTCGAAAGAATATACGACCGTTTTCTGGAATTCCAGATTGTTTCTCAGCAATCCTCCGTGGAGAATTACACGGCCCAGAAGGAGATGCTCCAGAGGATCGAAGGCATTTTAAACGAAAGCATTGACGGCGGTATTAATGACGCTTTGGCAAGGTTCCTCAATGCCTGGGGTGATCTCTCTGTCGATCCCTCGAGTCAGTCCAAAAGGGATATGGTTGTTTCCACGGCCGTGAATCTGTCTTACGGATTTAATCAGAGGGCCGACGAAATTATCAACATTCAAATGGCCGCCAACGAAACGGTTGCCGATACCGTGTCTGAACTCAACGAATATTTAAAACAAATGGCCTCATTCAATGAAATTATCGTGAATGCGGAAAGCGCAGGGGGAAACGCGACGGCGGTCAGAGACCAACGTGGTGTATTGCTTGGGAAAATAAGTGCTTTGATCGACATCAGTTACATTGAGAAAACAGACGGGTCTTTGTATGTCTACCTTCCCACAAACGGAAAGGCCCTTGTCGAAAGCTTTAACAGTTGGGATTTGCAGGTCGCCAGAAATGAAGATGGCATGTATGATATCAATTTTAAAGGTGACACGACGAGCAGCGCGATCAACAGTCAGATTTCCGGCGGAAAATTGGCCGGTTTGCTTCAGGTACGTGACACGGCCATTCCGGCATACCTTCATGCACTGGATCAGGCTGCCTCCTCCATCGCTAATAAAGTCAACGAACTGCACACAAGCGGCTATGATCAGAACGGCAATCCAGGCGGGTTATTTTTTGAGCCAACGGCGCAGGCGCGTTTTATGTCCGTGAGCGCCTCTATCCTCGGCAGCACCAGAAACATTGCTGCTTCGCAAACGGTGAATGCCGACGGCAATATTGCGGCTGCGATCACGGCGTTTAAAAATGACCAGATGTACGCGTCTATGGGCCCAGTTTCAACATCTGTGCCGGGAAACTCAGCATCCGGGCAAATCAACAATATCGGACAGACCTATAAAGATACGACCGGGGCAAACGGCATCGTTTTGACACGGGGAGCGACGCCCGATTCGTGGACCGTAACCGATAACGGCGGTTATGTCTCCGCAAAGGTGCTGTCATCGGCTGACGGAACCATTACCGTTGATTTGAACGGCAACAACACTGCGGATATAACCTTTACATTATCGGGAACATGGGGTAATGGGGACAATGTTTCATTTACTTTAGAAAAGAACCCAAATACAAACACCATCGACGGTTATTTTAACGCCTTTATCGCCAACATGGGACAAGACGTTGTCAACGCGTCGAGAGCGCTGGAGCGCGAGACGATCATTCTCAATCAGCAGACGAATCAGCGAGAGCAGCTCTCAGGCGTGTCGCTGGATGAGGAAATGCTCAATCTCATCAAATACCAGATGGCGTACGGCGCTGCGGGACGAATGACCCAGACCGTCTCGGAAATGATGGATGTTATCATCAATCTGGGAAGATAGTCTAAGTGAGGTAAAAGAATATGGTTAACAGGATTACTGAAAACATTAAATATACGATGATCACCACCAATCTGCTGACGGTATCCGGCAAGTACGGTGAACTGATGGAAAAACTATCCACTCAGAAAAACATTAACCGGCCGTCGGATGATCCGGTTGGGATGAACGATATTCTGGATTTCCGGACCGCAAGAGCCGGTATCGCTCAATTTCAGACCAACATTACCGACGCGGAAAGCTGGCTGAAAATGACTGATACGAACCTTTCCGGCCTTTACAAAGTCATGGAAAATGCTAAAATCATTGCCATTACAGAAGCGGGCGCCGGCGGTTCGCCGGAAACAAGGCAAACATCCGCGGTTGCCGTTTCGGCTTTGATCGAGGAGGCGCTTACGCTGCTTAACGCAAAAAGCGGTGAAAATTACATATTTGGCGGATCTCAGACGGATCGTCCACCCTTTTCTGCCACCTATCGTCCGCCAACCGTGACCGCAGCATCGGCATCGACGGAAAATACGTTCAACGGAACGGTTGTGTCGGGCGGCACCTTTACAGCGGCGGAAAACAAAACTTATGTTTTGCGTGTTCTGCAAGGTGGCGCTCTGGATGCGACCACCTATCAGGTTTCTTCCGATGGAGGAAAAACCTGGGGAGGAAGTCAGACAGATCTTTCCGCTCCGGTCAATTTGGGCGACGGTGTGACTCTGACGTTGACGGCGGGAACCGCGGATCTTGCAGCCGGTGATCTTTTTACGGTCAACGGGAATATCGCGGGCTATTATTCGGGAAACGAAGATTCGCTCAATGCCATGATCGGCAAAGACAACCGATTTGTTTATAACATTACCGGCGCTGAGCTGGCGACGGCCGCAAACGGTCCTGTGGCGCAGGCGGCCATCGATGCCGGCGCTGTTATGGCCGATAGTACCACCGTCGTTCTGACCAGGGGCGGAAGCGCCGGCAGTTGGGCGCTTTCAGGTCACGAAAATTATCCGGACATGGTCATTTCATCGCAAAGCGCCTCAACGGTCACGATTGACGCAGATAACGACGGTACGGATGATATCACGATCAATCTATCCGGAGACTGGCATGCTGGCAACACGGTTACGTTTGATGTCACAGCCGGCGCGCCTCCTACGTCGGGAACTGTGGATGTTTCGGGGCCGGGCACAGTAGATCTCCTGGGATCCTTGTTTGCGTTGAAAGAAGCATTGGAAACGGACGATGAGGCGGCCATTAGCGCCCTGATTGATGATTTAAAGGTCGCACAGACACAAGTTTTGCAGGCGCAAACCCGTGGCGGCATGAAAATAAACTCCCTTCAGCTGACAAGCGGTAATCATGATGCAATAAATCTACAGATTACAAACATGCTGGCCGATATAGAAAATGCCGATCTGACGAAACTGATCACAGAATTTCAAATGAAGCAGATTGCAATGCAGGCATCCTACAGTATGGCGTCGCAAATCGGGAAGATGACGATCATGGATTATCTATAAAATAATGAACGTATGGTGAAAAATGCTTATTTTGACGAGAAAACAGGGTGAATCCATTACTATCGGGGAAGATGTGAAAATTACAATACTTGATGTCAAAGGCAAATATGTCCGGGTCGGCGTCGAAGCGCCAAAGAGTTTGGCCGTTCACCGGTTGGAAATATCGCCTGTTGCACAAAAAGAAGCAGCCGAAAAATGAAGTTCATAAATATCAACAACATACATTGCTAGATCAAATCAGACCTAAAGTTTTACATTGTCCTGCCGAATAAGTAAGTGAAAGAGTTTATTCGGAGGATGAAATGGCCATTACCCCCTATCACTTGGATAGTGTGATCAATGCCTACACCCGTCAGAACAAGGTGAAGGTGGTGCCGGCTATTCAATCCCCGGAAGGTCTGGAAAAAAAATTTAAGGATGTTGTTTCTCTGTCCGAAAAGGAGGATGGCAAATCCGAAGAATTGGATAAAATCAGCTATTCACTCCGCGACGTTATTCTCAAGAGCAGGGATATCTGATATCTGACGATTTGTATCCCTCGCAAATCCGGAATTACTTTCTTTTTTTATCTCAGCCATAGGCTCCTTGAATGACAAAAAAAGAACAATCGGTAAAAAAGAAGAAAACCCTCAAGAAAATTCTGGTTGTCGATGATTATCTGCCCACGCGTAAACTGATTGTCGATACCTTAGGCCAGTCCCCCGGTTACTTAATCAATGAAGCGGAAAACGGTCAGCAGGCGCTGCATCTGTTTGATGATAACGATTACGATCTGGTGATCAGCGACATCATGATGCCGGGGATGAGCGGGATGGATCTGCTCCACCTCATTCGTGAAAAAAATCCCAATGCCGCCGTGATCATGGTGACTGGCAATCCGACGACGGATCTTACCGTCAGCGCCATCAAAAAAGGCGCTGTGGATTTTCTGACCAAGCCTTTTGATATCGACGAACTTCTTTATAAGGTGGATATTCATCTGCGCGAGAAAGAAATGCTCGCAGGTGAGAGTCTCTGGCAGGTTTTAGAACAAAGCCGTCTCCGGGATAAAACCCTCGAACTTTCCAAGCAAGGCTACATCTACGATTCCATCGAAGATTCCCCCTTGGACAACGATTTGATCTTCCATAAAATCACTGAGCTGGCCCTCAAGCTCGTCGATGGCGAAGTTTGTTCGATCCTGCTTTTTGATGAGCAGGATCGTGAATTTCATGAGAAGGTGGTGAAGGGAAATACGGAAGGCGTCTTGAATAACTATACCCGGTCTCCATCACTCAGGTTGGTTTATAATGAGGTGATTGAGCGCAAAGAGGCTGTCTTGATTAATTCCAATGATCATCCGGAAGTCGCCCCGTCACTCATTTGCGCCCCGCTGATGATTCGCAACAATATTTTGGGAATCCTGAGCATTCGTAAGAAAAAGAATCGTGAAGTGTTCAATAAAAAAGACCTGCACCATATTCTTAGCCTGACCAAGCGTGCCTCCCTGAATCTGGAGAATAAAATCCTCTACGAAAGTATCTACAGCAATGTGCTCGATACGCTTAAATCCTTGATATCATCCATTCAGGCCCGCGACCATTATACCGAAGAGCATTCTCAGCGGGTAACTAAAGAGGCCATCCGGATCGCCTTGAGCATGAATTGTTCGCCAAATGATATTGAAAGCCTCAAAATTGCGGGTGTTCTCCATGATATCGGCAAGATTGCCGTACCCGACAGTATTTTACTCAAAGCCGGAAAGCTGACCGATGAGGAATATCTGATCATTAAAAATCATCCGACCATCGGTGAAAATATCGTTAAACCGATTATTCTTCTGGATAAAGAAAGACGGATCATCCAGAGTCATCATGAGCGATGGGACGGGAGCGGTTATCCCATGGGACTCAAGGGAGAGGACATCCCTTTGCTCGCTCGTATTTTGTCCGTGGCGGACGCCTATGACGCAATGACCAACAATCGGCCTTACCGTCCCGAAATGCCCCGGGAAAAGGCCGTTGAAGAACTCATTCAAAATGTTAATATTCAGTTCGACCCGGATGTGGTCAATGCTTACCTTAAAATCCTGTAATGCTTCAATGACTTAAAATTGGCATGGAAATTGTAAAACTGTTGTTACAGGAGAGGGTACAGAATTATTCTGTCTTTGAGGGGGTGTATCATGTTGACAATTGATAAATATGCGGTATTGGCTAATCAAAGTCCGCAAACAGGTGCCACTTCGGGAAAGGCCGGGGACGTTCAATTTCAAGCCACCCTGCTTGGTTTATTGCAAAAGACGCAATCCCCCGAAGATGCAGGCAGGGCGGGTGTAGCACCGGATAAAGAAAGACTGATGCTCTTGTCTAAAGCGTTGCAGATTCAGATGAACCGGCAGTTGCTCAACAGTGTCCTTGGAGACGCACTGGAGGTAAACGCACTGGCGTCGCAGCTGCTTTCGGATATGAAGATGCCCGTCGCAGCGTCAAATAACGAACACCATCCGTCAACGACCGGAAAATTAGCGCCAGATTCAGCAATAGAGAATGTGATCGCCAAAGCTTCGAGCATCTATGGTCTGGATCCGGATTTGATCCGTTCTGTCATAAGGGTTGAAAGTGATTTTAATCCCGGGGCGACCTCTCCAAAGGGGGCAATGGGTTTAATGCAGCTTATGCCGGATACGGCGCGTGAACTGGGTGTCCGAAGTCCCTACGATCCCGAAGAAAACGTTATGGGGGGCGCACGCTACCTCAAGTCGCTCCTGGATCGTTACGATGGGCAGGTCGATATGGCATTGGCAGCTTACAACTGGGGCATGGGGAACCTGGAAAGAAACCCGGACCGGCTTCCGTTTGAAACAGCGGGCTACATCGACAGGGTGAGCCGATTGTACCGCGAAGCGAAGTCATAGCATTCAGGCAAAAGAAAGGCGCATGTCAGAATAAATCGACATGCGCCTTTCTTGCATAAAACGAACTATAAAGGGGAGGGGTTATTCTTTAGAGCCCGTGAATTCACCCGAACCCTGGCCGCCGAAATCCACCGTGCCGGTTACTTTATTGCCGTTCAATTTGCCCTTGTAAACAACTTCTGTGCCGCCCAGGCTGTAATTGATCTGAAAATCGTTCCCTTTGACAGTGCCTGTGCAGGGGGCTTCTCCCCATCGGCCTTTGTAGGTGCCTGTTAATGTATCTTTGTCCTGCTTCAGAACGAATACGGGATTTCCCGAACCGCCTGCAGATTTGACTTCCAGATTCCATGTGCCGGTCATGTCCGCGGCAAAAGCAAATGTTGCGCCGAACGCCAGGGTCATTGCCACCACACACAACAAAAACAGATGAAGCTTTTTCATACAACCCTCCTTTTGCAATAGAAATTATTTGTTGTTTTTTCAAAACCCATGAAACCGTACAATGTGTCATCTCAATAGCATAACCGCTATGAACTGGCAAGCTCCGGATGCAAAAAAAACCAGGAATGCAGAATGAAAATCATTACATGTGTCTTATGGCACATCCTTGTGCAACATTCTGTGCCGTTTGATCGATTCTCTTTTCCAACTTTGTAAAGGTTTGTCGTGCATGATCAGGTCGATGACGGTTGCATCCGCTGGAGATCTTTTGCCTGGCCGCGCGGAAATCGAATATAGGGGCTGATCCTGGAGTTGATGTTTTTGCCCGTGCCGTCGTAATTGAGAGTAACAACCGGAACACCGGTGTATTCTTCAATGCGCGCCGCCATGGCTTCAGTGACAAGGCCCGCGCAGCAGAAGGCGGGATTGGTCTGCACGAAAAGAGATATGTCGGGATAATGATTTTTTTGCGCGGTGATCTTGAGAAGATTGTCGGCTGATTCACCGAAGTGTTGCAAGGTGAGATGGAAGTGATCATAAACAGCCTTGTAGTCGATGTTGCTTTCCAGCACGGGTTCCCGGAGCAGATCATTGAAAATTTTATAGTAGCTTTTCTCCAATTGGTTGACGAGTGCGATCACGGTTTTTGCAAAAATAACATCCATGAATTCACCTTCGAGAAACCAGCGTCGCATGTAAGGGCCGGCGATGAGTTTGGCGAATTCATTAAAAGGCGTGGTGATGACTTCACCGCCGTACGCTTCAATGCAGTGAATCAGATCCTGATTGAAAACGTCGTTATCACGCGCGTACATATCTCCAAAAATAGCTACCTTCGGGCGGCGACCGGGAACGGTCTCAATCCTATTGAACAGATTGATCACGCGGGTCAGGTCGTCATCCTTGCTTCGGCCGCCCAGAAACGTGTTGTATAAAATGTTGATGGATTGAGCGATGACTTTGTCTGTGAGGCCCTTTTCTTTTTCATAGGGACGTATCCGACATCCGATTTTGCGCAGCATGCCGCCGAACATATGGGCGAAGTAGGCTTCGATGGAAGCCTGCATGGAAATGTCGGACAAGGTGAGTTTCCCGACATACATTTCCACTTTTTCCATTCCATTGCCTGCGGCTTCCATAATGCCTTTGATCAGCTGCGGATACAGGCGAATGTTGCAGGCGATATGGCTGTCGAAGGACCATCCGATCGTCTGAGCGGGATCCAGCAGATTCTCCTCGATGTAATCCATATAGCTTTGCGCAATCAGGTTTACCGGAAGACATTGACCGGTGTTGGTGCGCAAGCCGCGCTGAATCATTTTTTCTGTGAGCGGCACCATGCGTGTGTCAATACCTTCCTTGATAAAGACCGCTTCCAGCAGTTTGGAACTGATCGGGTCAAAGCAGGGAAACAAAAGCGTTTTACCTTTAATTTTATCGCTGCTTTCAGAATTGAGCGGCAGAACACGGGAGGTGACCAGACGAAGATTCTTGTTTTGATGATGGTTGTTAAAAGACCGGATCGCCGCCTCAATGCGTGTTTCATAACCGACGTTGGAGTCATGCTCATCGAGTTCCAGGATCAGATAGGGTTTGCCGTACCGGTCCATGATCCGTTTGAAATAATCCAGCGTGAAAGAATCGGGACTGCATTTAAACGACGTGACATACACGGGGTAAAGTCCGGGTGTGCGCGCGATATGAAGGGCGGCTTTGAGAATTCGTGCGGCATAATTCCAGTGCATGCGCTTCAGCAGGGGCGCGATTTCGGACAGATCCTCCGTATCTGATGGCAGCATGTCCTGATAAAACGTTTTAACGGAAAGTGCGCTGAAGATGTCCGGGATGCCTTTATTCATCGACCTTTGCATGATGGCGTAGGGTCGGCCCAGCAGCGCCACGCTGATCTCGCCTGTTGCGGGTCTTTCTCTTGCGTAGACGTTTTGCAGATTGGCGCACCCTTCATTGAAAAAGGCCAGGGCCGCTTCGTATGCGTTGTATATTTCCCAGTAGCCCGTGTTCAGAATCGACTTCAGGATGGAAAACAGTTCAATGCGCGACTGGAAAGAGGCATGGTCGATCACGGGCATGATGGTTTTATTTCTGGTCCGAAGGGTTTTAATGCCAGCCGCCAGCGTGGACGCAAACTGAGTATAATAGCAGTAGAAGCGGAAAACGTCATCCTTTTGCCTGGACGCTTCCAGATAAATCGGCAGAAAAATATAATCGCACTTGTCCGTCAGGTACTGCACGTGACCAAAAAAGGCGTTCATCGGGGCGCAGAATTCTGCGCCGGCAAGTTTTTTGCCGGCTTTGATCGCGTTTTTCATGCCCTCCGATGTAACGGTTTCCACCCCGAGTGTGGCGAAAAAATGTTTCCAAAGCGGCATCTCTTCGGCCAGATACAGTGCGTTGGGAATGCCGATCTTCACACTTTTTTTATAAGATGCGGGTTTTTTCGGCAAAGGAAAAACCAGGCTTCTTTCCTTGATCAGGTCGTATTGCTTCTTCGTTTTGCCGACGTAATGTTTGGTGTCATAGTCGCGCCCGCAAAGAAAGCCGAAAGCCACTGTTTCGCCCTGGACAGTCACTTTGTTGATTTTGCAGTTGTTGTGACACAATTCGCATACTTCATTTTCGACGGGGATATTTTCGTGATAAAGCGAAAGGCCCCGAAACGAAGAATCTCTGACGTTGGTTTCCGCCAGGATCAGGGCGCTGCCCAGCGCACCGGTTAAATGACAGAATTTGGAGACAAAG
Source organism: Smithellaceae bacterium (assembly GCA_046484315.1). Lineage (GTDB taxonomy): Bacteria > Desulfobacterota > Syntrophia > Syntrophales > Smithellaceae > UBA8904. The sequence goes on from JAWOJC010000168.1 coordinate 17,435, forward strand.
ACAGGTTTTTTTAAACGATGTTCAAAAGCGGCCACCAGCGCCTGATTGCGGGCTGTCGCGCCCTGGAAGCAGACGCTCTGACCGATATTGGCTTCCACCGCAACCTTGGCCAGATAATTCTCACAGACGGAATGCAACACGCTGGCCAGCACTTCATTGACCGTGTAGCCTTCTGTCAGATAGTTGTTGATGTCGCGTTCCATAAACACGGTGCAGCGGTCGCTGGAAACAGGCGCAGGCGTATACAAGGCCCGTCCGGCATACTCGGCGAGCGTTATGCCGAGTTTAACGGCCTGTTCCTCGATAAAGCTGCCCGTGCCGGCTGCGCAGACATTGTTCATTACGGAAGAGGTGACCATGCCGTTTTTCATCGTGGTGAATTTGGCGTCCTGGCCGCCAATCTCGATGATGGTGTCTGCTTCATGATTAAGTTCATAAGCGGCGCGCGCGTGTGCGGTGATCTCGTCGATGATCAGATCAGCGTTGATGATGCGGCCGATAAATTTCCGGCCCGAACCGGTGGCGCCGACGCCGTCAAAGATGAACTCACAGGCCTGTGTGCTGCCGATATGGTCAAGGGTCTCTAAAAGCGCCTGGACGGCTTTCACCGGCTGACCCGATGTTTGTGTGTAAAGTCCCGCGATCACGTCATTTTGACCGTTGATTAAAACCGCCTTGGTGCTGGTCGATCCGATGTCGATGCCCAGATAAACACGGAGCCTCGGCAAAAGAGGCTGATAAAGGTCCACTTCAACGGCTGTATGGCCGTTTGCGGGTTGATACATCCGGCTGGATTCGGTGGTAAAAGCCGGGTAATGAGAAAGCGAAAGCTTAAGCGGCGGGTAGCCGTATGTCTTTTCTTTTTTCTCCACCGCGAAAAGTTCACGCCAGGATTCCGCATTCATCGGTGCGGGTTTTGTTTCCTCCAGATACAGCAATGCCGCGCCGATGGCGCCGTAGAGCTGGCTGTGTTCACCGATGACGGGGTCGGTCTGCAAAAGACGGGTGAAATGTTTGACCACGGCGGAATTCATGGAGACGCCGCCCGCCAAAATAAGCGGCGTAAGGATGTTCGAATCGGGAATGAGGGTGTCGATGACATTTTTAGCCAGGCCTTCACAAAGACCGTCGCTGATCTGGCCTACGGAATAGCCTTCCTGTTGGGCGTGAATCAGATCGGTTTTGGCGAACACCGCGCAGCGCGTGGCGATTTTCGGCGTGTTGCTCTGGTTGCAAAATGCCACCGTGCTGAGCGTTTCAATGCTTTTGAGATTGAGGCGTTTGGCCTGCTGATCCAGAAAGCTGCCGGTTCCGGCGGCGCAGGAAGAGCTTGACCGGAAGCGTTCATAGTCGCCTTTTTCGTTAAACGTGATCAGTCCGAAATTTTCGCCGCCCACGAATAAAATGCTTCCGACGCCCTCATGATATTTTTTGACGGCTGCAATCATGGCAATCTGCGTGTCGTAACGGGGAACATCTTCGAAAATATCGGGGCCGGATTGTGTCATGGCGATGCCGCCGATTTCAGCAATGTCAACATCGACGAGCATCGCAAGCAGTGTGTCGGCGATGGCCCCCTGATGAAATTGATATGATTTATTAACGATGGCACCTTGTCCGTCCATGACCACCAATGACAGCGCGACCGAGCCTATGTCTATTCCTAAAATGTGCAGCATGCATGAACCTCTTTATTTGATATGAAAAAGATCATGCCGTGTTTCATCAGGTTCGTCAATATGCAAAAAGGATAAACCGGTCAGGGCAGGGGGGATGTGGCTGAAGGTCCCGGCGCATGCGTCTTTTTATAGAAGATGTTACCGGTCATCATGATGATGATGGTGATAAAAATAACCTGGCTGATGATGCCTTCATTCATGAAAGGCAGCATCATGGATTCAGGAATGCTTAGAAAAAGCAAAATAGTGATCAGGCCGCGAGGCGCGAAAAAAAGCAGTGGGCTGAGTGAATGGCGGGTGCCCAGAAGGAACAGTGCGCGGATCAGGAGGATGCAAAAGACAATGAACAGAGAAAGGGTCACGTTTTTTAAATTGAGCAGGTCGGCTATGCTTGTGTAATAGCCGAAAAGAATGAAGAAGAATGAGCGGATGACAAATGAAATTTCGCCGGTGATGTAACGGAAGGAAGTGAGCTCCGTTATGAAATCGTCAAAGTTGATGAATCGCGTCGGCAGTTTGTTTTTGAAAAAATGCGTGTTGTTCATGATCAGTCCGAAAATCAGCACCACCAGCAGTGACGGCATGTGAATTAATTTGGCGGACGCGTAGACCAGAACAATGGCGGTCATGATGACGATGTATTTAACGGAATGATTGATTTTGTGCAGCAGGACTGCCAAACCGGTGCTGAGCAATATGGATGCGATCACGGTGACGATCAGCTCGGCGATAAAGCCGATGACACCGACGCCGATGGATCCCTTGCCGAGAAGAACGAAATCAAAGACAAGAATACCGATGATGACGGATATCGCGCTTTCATACGTGATAAATTCCCTGTCCCGTAAGGAAAGATTCCCGGCGGCGGATATTGCGACCGTGCTGCTGATCACGGCCAGAGGAATGCTGTTGAGCATTGACGGCCTTATATCAAGGTTGAGAAAGGATACGCAAATCCAGGTGAACAAACCGACAAATACGAAAAAAAGAAGCAGCGCAGAAGCGATGGAAGCTAGAATCAAATTGCGTTTGTCGGCACTGATCGAAAGATCGAGGCTGCTTTCCAAAACGACCAGGATCAGACCCAGCGTGCCCATGAAAGGAAGCATCACAGACAGGTTGGGAACATGGATACCGAAAAAATCCGCCAGAACGTTGATGGCCATGCCTGTGAGAATCAAAAGGATCACGCCCGGTATCTTTGTGTATTTGCTGGTGATATCAAATATATAGGATAGGATGATAATGACGCAAAAAATGATGAGCAAATAATCGGTCATGAGGCTCCCGCCGGTGGATTCAAAAAAAGGTTGATGTGTTGCCGACACGCAACGGGAGACTAGCACAGGTTTTGGCAAAATGCAGTTAAAAAGAAAAAACAAAAGAAGGACAATCTATTCCAATGAGGTCTGACACTACCTTTTGCCCATGTGCAAAATACCCTTGGTAATATTGCACAGGTGATTATTGAGCCTTTCGATATCCGTCAGGATGTCGTTGTAGACCAGGCCGGCATTGCTGATGCAGATCGCGTTTTCAAGACGTTTGATGTGGTTGTACTTATATGTGGAGATCAGCTCATCGATTTCCTTTTCGATTTTCAGACTGATACTGGCCGAATCCTGGTCGTTGAATTCCATCGCTTTCCGGGTGTGTCTGGACAGGGCTTCCGTTTTGTCAAAAAGTTTTTCGAGTTCTCTGGTTGCGTCGTCGGAAAATTTCAGATCATTTTCATAGGCCCGCTGCGACAACAAGACGATGCCTTCACAGTAATCGCCGACCTTTTCCAGATCGTTCACACTGTGCAACAGGGCGGGAATCAACCGGGAGTATTTTTCCGGCAGTTCATTTTGGGTGATTTCAACCAGATATTCAGTGATGTCTTTTTGCATTTCGTCAACGGATTCTTCGTCGAGCGCAATCTCGTTGCGCAGTTTGTGATCGTAAGCGGTGGTGCATAATCTGGCCTTGCGCAGCATCTCCATACAGGTATCCAGCATGACCACCATCTGGTTGATCACCGCGCGGATGGCCAGATGCGGGACTGTGAGCAGGTTCTTGTCGAGGTACTTTGCCTCTTTCTTGGTGTAATCCTCCCCGGGGATGATTTTGGTCATCAAAAAAACAAAGAAGGGAATGATGGGAAGAAAAATGATGGTGTTGATGACATTGAAAAAAGTATGCGTATTGGCAACCTGTCTTGCGACATCGGCGGACAACAAAGGCACATATTTTAAGTACAGGGGCGCCATGATCACGGCGATAAACGTTCCTGCTATGTTGAAAAGCGTATTGCCCCATGCCAGACGTTTACTCGAAAGGTTACCCCCGATGCTGGCCAGGATACCGGTGATGCAGGTTCCGATGTTTGTCCCAAAGATCAGATAGATCGAGGTGGGAAGGTCCATCAGGCCTGCCGAGGCAAAAGCGATGATCATACCGGTTGTGGTGCTGGAGCTTTGAAATACGACGGTGACCAAAAGACCCGTCAAGACACCGAGAACCGGGTATTTACCGAAGGTGACCAGTGCGTTTTTGGCGGCTTCATTGCCGGAAAGCGGCGCGACGGCCATGCTCATCATCGCCAGACCCAAAAACAGCATGCCGAAGCCCAGAATCACAAGTCCTTTATTCTTTTCCTTTATTTTTTTGGCAAAGAAAAAATAAGCGGTGCCAATAAAGACGAACACCGGCGCAATCGCCGTCAATTTAAAGGCGATCAACTGGGCCGTGATGGTTGTGCCGATGTTGGCGCCGATCATAATGGCCATGGCTGCGCCTAAAGACAGGATGCTCGCGTTTAAAAAACCGATCAGAATGACGGAAGTGGCCGAAGAGCTCTGGATGAGGGCCGTCACGGTTATACCGACGATCATCGATTTAAAGCGATTGGAGGTGATTTTTTCGAGAAGGTTTTTCAAAAGGCCCAGCGACAATTTCTTGAGCGAATCGCTCAAAAGAAACATGCCGTAAATGAAGAGCCCCAAACCGCCTATCAAACCGACAATTACACTGAAGTATTCCATATTATTGGCCTTTTATAAATGCTTCGGTCAAAACTGCGCGGAGTATAGGAAAGAGAATCCCTGCTGTCAAGAGCAATCAGAAATCATGAAGTATTTTAGTATGCTATAAGATATCCGGTTGCCTCGATCACTCTTTTAGATTAAGGTGCCGCATTGCCTTATTCAGGAGAAGAAAAAATGATCCGGCATCTAAAAAACAGAAATGTTATTTTTCTTTTGGCCATTCTCTGCGGGCTGATCGTGCCGCAACCGTCCGAATGGACAAAACTGTTCATGCTGCCTTCGCTTGCTGTGGTTATGACGCTTGCAACCATTCAGGTACCCAATCATTATTTCCTGAAACCCAAAGCGATCTTGGGGCCTTCTCTAATCGGCATTTTCATGACCTATATCGTTCTGGGCGGGGTGATTCTCGCGGCAACGGCTTTATTTGTCAGCGATCCGAACATCCGGATCGGTTTTATTCTGATTGCGGCCGTGCCGCCCGCCGTGGCCGTTATTCCCTTTACCGCGATTCTGGACGGCAATGTCACCGACACTCTTTCAGGTACTGTGGCCTCCTACCTTGCCGGTCTGATCGTTATGCCCGTCGTCTTCTGGCTTTTCATAGGAACCGGTTTTACCGATCCCTGGAAGCTCCTTCAGATCATGCTGATATTAATTGTCCTGCCTCTGATCCTTTCACGGGGTATTCTCTATTTTCGCCTTCAGGACCGGATCGCGCCGGTGCGCGGATTAGTGACCGATTGGGGATTTTTTATTGTTTTGTACTCGATGATCGGCGTCAATCGCGACTTGATTTTCAGCTCGCCTGGGCTGGTCCTGCCGGCGATTCTTATCGCGTTCATATCGACATTTCTACTGGGGGTTCTCATAGAAAAAGCAGGTGCGCTGTTTGCGATTGAAGCGAAGAAGGTCATCAGTCTGAAGCTTCTGGGCACCCTGAAAAACCAGGGCATCGCGGGCGGTCTGGCCATCGTGCTGTTTGTAGAAGAAGCGGCCCTGCCGTCGGCCGTCTACAGCATCTTTATGATTCTATATATCCTGTGGCTGGATTGGCGAAAAAAGCGTGAGGCGTAAAGCAAAACGAATAAAGCCATATCACGAAAATCATTCATAATGAAAAATAGAAAAGCCCGGAAGGGAACCCCCGCCGGGCATTCTATGAGCTATCAGCTATGAACTACGCGCCATACTCCGCAGAAGCCAGTTTTACGCAAACGGCCAACACCTCGATGGCTTTTTCCAGTTCGGCAACCGGAGGGCGAGTCGGCGAAATCCGGATATTGGCATCTTTCGGGTCTTGGCCGAAAGGAAATGTCGCACCCGCCGGCGTGATCGCCACGCCCGCTTCCTTGCATAAGGCCACCGCGCGCCTCGCGACCGGTTTGGTTGTATCCAGGCTGATGAAATAGCCGCCCTGCGGGTTTGTCCAGGTTGCCAGCCCGGTGCCGTCCAGTTCGCGACAGAGCACTTTGTGCGCGATGTCGAATTTCGGTTTCAGGATTTTGGCATGTTCCTTCATCAGACCGGTCACGCCACCCGGATAGGCATTTAAAAATTTCACATGCCGCAACTGTTCAACTTTATTGGGGCCGATGAACATGGTGCCGAAAAGCTTCGAAACGTAGGCCAAATTCGATGTGCTGGTTGCCATGAATCCTAGGCCTGCGCTGGAAAAGGTGATTTTGGACGTGGAGCTGAACAGGTAAACACGGTTGGGGTTTCCCGCTTCCTCGCAGGCTCTGAGCAGGTTTTTGGGTTTTGCGGGCTGATCCACCAGGTGATGGACGACATAGGCGTCATCGGCAAAAATGGTGAAATCCGGTGCTGCCGTTTTCATAGCGGCCAGCCTTGTGACGGTTTCATCGGAGAGCGTATCCCCTGTGGGGTTGGAGTAGGTAGGCACAAACAGGATGCCTTTGACGGATGCGTCCGTGGCTGCGATTTTTTCAACGGCATCCATATCCGGTCCGGCAGGCGTCATCCGAACCTGAATCATTTCGAATCCCAGTTCAGACAGCAGCAAAAAGTGGCGGTCATAGCCGGGCACGGTGACAATCATTTTCGGTTTGTCGATTTTACACCAGGGCTCCTTACTTTCGATCAGGCCCCGAAGCAATGCCCACATGAGCACTTTGGAGAGGATGAGCAGACTGGCGTTGTTGCCGACAAGCGTTTCTTCCGGCTTTGCGCCGAGCACCGAGGAAAACAAATTCCGTGCTTCGGGAAGTCCCAAAACGCCGCCCGGGTAGTTGCGAACATCAAAACCGCTCTCTGTCATGATGTCTTTTTCAGTGACGATATTCAAAAGCGCATTCGATAGATTGAAGTTTTCATCTCCCGGCTGACCGCGTTCAATATTCAATTTCAGACCCAGCCCTTTGAGGGATTCATAACGCAACTGCAAGTCCTTCAAGCTTTCCATATAATGTAAAACCTCCCGTAAAGTCATGTCTTTAAACTGGCACTGCTCATGCGCAGAATTCTGAAAATTTGTCAATTATCATCTATGTTTTTCTGAGAAAATAAATGATCAGGACGTGATATGTTCAGAAGAACTTATATTTTTTTCAAGTGCCGCAAAACAGACTTCAAAAGCGAGGCGCTGTGGCCGAGCTGGATGTAGGCTTCCTCTTTTGTGATATTCCTTGTTTCCGCACGCAATTTGTAACCCAGCATGCGGCTGATGTTGGCAATACGCGCGATTTCACGGGCGAGGTCCGCTTCGAAATGCCCCGCCCTCAATGGGATGTCATACATGTGGGCGGCGATTTTATCCGCTTCTTCCCAGATCGTGGATTCCACAATACCGTCGGATGCATGATGGAATGACTTGTTAAAATCGTCATGCGCAATATTATGCAGGGGTTGGGACAGATCGGCGATATAGTGGGCGCAGAAGACCAGATGATACTCGGCGTATTTGCCGGCCCGGATTGTCTTTTCGTAGGCGCGAAGCGATGCGAGAATTGCACCGTACAGATGCCCTTCCGCGTCGGTTCTTTTCCTTTGATTGTATCGGTTGATTTGACTGAACACCATTTCCGGTGTCACTTTCACTTCCGCATCGTTGTTGTACCAGTGGTTATAGGTTTCAATATTGCCCGCCTTGATTTTGGCCAGATCAGGGCCTGCGGCATTGTACCAGGAATCCAACCCCCCGACTTTTGCAACCATCAGATGGGTATGATCATGCCAGGCCTGCGCAGGGGCGCAAAGGGTCATTAAAATGAGAACCATCAGAGTTTTTAAGATGACGTGTTTCATGTTTGTCCTTTGTTTGATTTGAGGGGGACTATTTCATGCGACTGAAAAGAATGCTTCCCAAAACCAGCATGATCAAGGCGAAAAGCATGATGATGCCGAGGTTCATGTAAAAGGGATGCACACTCATGCCCAGAAGCGCGCCGCGGACGCCGTCCACGGTATAGCTCAGCGGGTTTATTTTAACCAGTCCCGCAAGCCAGGAAGGCAGACGTTCATCCACAGGGAATAGCGCCCCGGATAGAAAGAAAAGTGGAAAGACCAGAAAAGCGGTGATGACCTGAAACCCCTCCAGGCTTTCCATCAAAGAGCCCAGGGCCAGACCCAGAGACACGAGAGCGATGGATGTAAAAAACAGAATCAGCAATGCCTGCGGGATCCCCCGTGGATCCACCGAGGGGAAAAGAAAACAAAACGCAAAGAGAATGGTTACCTGTAAAAGGACGTCGGTGCAGCCGCCGATCACTTTGCCGAAAAAAATGCTGATCCGGGAGACGGGAGCCACCAGGACGGCTTTGAGTACGTCAAGTTTCCTGTCCCAGATGATATACAGACCGAAAAAAACGGAGCCGAAGATGACCGACATGGTCAGGATGCCGGGATAAATGTAGTCGCGATAGTTGACGTGCCCGACCGTGAGGGTGGCGCCAATGCCGCTGCCGAATAAGAAAAGCCACATCAAAGGCGAGATGATGCTCGAAACGATCCGGCTTTTTTCGCGCCAGAAGACCTTGAATTCGCGCCACCAAACGGCGGAAATACCCATCAGTTCTCTGCGGATCAAATCGGACATTACGTTCCCCTCTGGCGATAGCGCGCGACGGTTTCCACCCAGTCTTCGCCGCTCTCGACGTCGTCTTGACGAATGTCCCGTCCGGTGAGCTCAATGAAAACGTCATTGAGCGTGGGTTTTCTCATTTCAACACTGGCCACGTCCGAAATCAAAGACAGGATTTCGGCCAGATGCAGGTGCGCCGATTTCATGGTGATTTCCATCAGGTCGCCCGACGTCTTGACGCCGGATACATAGGGAAGCGCACGGATGGTTTCGACCGGCGGCTTCGGCGCCTGGATGGTGACAATATCGCCGCCCAGTTTGTCGATCATATTTTCGGGTGTGTCGAGCGCGATGATCCGTCCTGAGTCGATAATCCCGATGCGGTCGCACATCTGTTGGGCCTCTTCCATATAGTGTGTGGTCAGCACCACAGTGGTTTCTTCTTTTTGCGCCATTTTACGGATGTATTCCCAGGTGCGCGCTCTCGTTTGCGGATCAAGCCCCAGCGTGGGCTCATCGAGAAACAACACCGACGGCCGGTGCAGCAGGCCGCGCGCCAGTTCGAGCCTGCGTTTCATGCCGCCGGAATAGGTGCGGGTCAGATCATCCGCGCGCTTGGTCAGGTCCACGAGATCAAGCATTTCATCAATCCATGCGTTTCTCACACGGGCGGGAATCGCGTACAGCCGGGCATGAAGCTGAAGGTTCTCACGGCCGGTCAGAATGGTGTCAAGCGTCGGGTCCTGAAAAACAATGCCGACTTTGCGCCGGACTTGTGTCGGATTTTGGGCAATATCAAAGCCCGCGATCACACCGCTGCCGGATGTCGGTCGTACAATGGTGCAAAGCATGCCGATAGTCGTGGTTTTGCCCGCGCCGTTGGGGCCCAGAAGGCCGAATATCTCGCCTTTGGCAATATGCAGGTCAATGCCGCGCACAGCCTGAATCTTGCCAAACGTTTTCGTCAGGGCTCGGATTTCAATCATGGATGTATGCGCCAATCTGTTTAATCTGAATGCAGGCCGCCCGGCCACAGGTAATAGAAACCCGCCCCGGCGGACAATATATCCGGAAGATCAATGTTCAGAAGCGAGATACTTGCCGTATCGGAGGCTGCCTGAGCCGTCCGGTAAAAATTTTCTTCGGGCATGTCCTTGCGCCGGTAAACCACGATGCGCGCATCATCCGACAGGCCGGCGATCTTTTTCGTTTCTCTCACCGCATCCCGGATATAGCCGATTTTATCGATCAGTTTGAGTTGGAGCGCTTCGTCGGCGATAAAGACGCGTCCGGTGGCGACTTCTTTCAGAGCCTGATCGTCGAGGTTGCGGTGGCGGGAAACGAGGTTGACAAAGCGGTTGCCGAACGCGTCAACGGTTTTCTGCATCAGAAATTTCTCGTCGCTGCTTGTCGGGCGATAAGGCGAACCCATATCCTTGTGGCTGCCGAACTTAGTGATTTCAACGTTGAAGCCCACTTTGTCCATCAGTTGGTTGACCTTGGGTCGAAGCAGAATCACGCCCACCGAACCGGTGATCGTGGTGGGATGCGCCATGATCATATCCGCCGGCAGTGAAAGGTAGTAAGCGCCGGAGGCGGCCACATCCATCATAATCACAGAGACTTTGTTGCCGGTTTTTGCCTTGTAGGCTGACAGTTCCTGATAAAGAATGTCGCTTGCGGTGATCGTGCCTCCTGAGGAGTTTACTTTTAAAAGCAATGCCTTGATCTGCGGGTCGGCCTGCGCCTTGTTGAGCAGGATGACGATCTGCTCCACCAGGCTGGGAGATGCGCCGAACAGGCCCCGTTTCGGCATGTCGGAAATTAAGCCGTTGAGGGGAATCAACAGGATTTTATCTTTTCCTGTTCCTTCAAGCGTATATTCCTGAAGCGGTTTGGGGGCCGTATCAAAGAGATTGAGCCGTGGCGCGGAGCAAGCGTTCAAGAGCAGGAGCGCGCAAACAACAGACACGAAGATCATGGACTTTTTCATAGCAGGCATCCTTTCTGGTCAGCGGTGTTATTTCAACAGTTTCAATATGAATTTTAAAAGCTTTCCTTTGTGCGGCTGTGCCATGTCCACAGGGTCGGTCAGGTTGTAACTTCGCAGTACGCTTTTTGACTGAGAAAATGTCTCGAAGCTGTATCGACCGTGGTACCGACCCATCCCGCTTGATCCGACGCCGCCGAACGGCAGCAGATGATTCACAATGTGCATGATGGTGTTATTGACCGCGCCGCCGCCGAATGACGTTTCACGGATGATCTTGCGGCGCACCGCCTTGTCACTGACAAACATGTATAAAGAAAGCGGCTTGGGGCGTTCGTTGATGCGGCAGATGGCTTTATCCAGATTGCTGTAGGGAATCACGGGCAGTATCGGGCCGAAAATTTCATCGGCCATGACCGGATCATTCCAGCCAACAGGGTAGAGCAGTGTCGGTTCGATATAGCGGGCAGCCGCACTGGTCTTCCCGCCGTAAACGATTTTTTCCTTGTCGATAAGCGCGCTGAGGCGCTGGAAATGCCGATCATTAATGATCCTGCAATAACGGGGATGCGTCGAGGCGTCTTCGCCGTAGAATTTCAGGATCACCTTGATTAGCTCGTCAACAAATGCCTCTTTGATCGATTCATGAACCAGGACATAATCGGGCGCGATGCAGGTTTGGCCCGCGTTAAGAAACTTTCCCCAGCTGATACGCGCAGCCGCCGTTTCCAGATTCGCGCTTTCATGCACAATTGCCGGGCTTTTACCGCCCAGTTCCAGTGTGACCGGCGTCAGGTTTTTTGCAGCGGCGGCCATGACCACTTTTCCCACCGGCACCGAGCCGGTAAAGAAAATATAGTCCGTCGGCAGGTCTAAAAGCGCCTGAGTTTCCGTCACTGCGCCGGATACGACATGAATATATTCTTTGGGAAAGGCTTGATTGATCATCTTTTCAATCACCGCCGCCGTATGGGAGGACACCTCCGAGGGTTTGAGAATGGCGGTGTTGCCCGCCGCGATCGCGCCTACCAGCGGCATCATGATCAGTTGAAAAGGATAATTCCAGGGCGCGATAATCAGCGTGACACCGTACGGTTCCTTGTAGATGTAGCTTTTCGCGGGCAGCATGTATAAAGGCGTGGAGACTTTAACGCGCGCTGCCCAGTCGCGCACATTGGCGATGGCCATTTTGATTTCGTTATAGATGCCGGAGATTTCCGTGGCGTAGGCGTCTGTCTCTTCCTTGTGCAAATCGTCATAAACGGCGGCCAGAATTTCTTTCTCATGGGCTTTAATCAAATCCCTGAGCTTGGTGAGCATGGCCATGCGAAAATCAATATCACGCGTCTTTCCCGAGAGGAAGAATGTTTTTTGCGCCTGGTATAAACTCAAAAAAGCGTTTTGTTCCATGATGCGGCCTCCGGGAATAAAGAAAGCGTTTACAACAAGCGTTAGTATATGCGCAGGCGGGCAGGGTGTCAAGTTGATCGCCGGCAAACAATACGATCAGGGAAGAATGATGGCAATGCCGACGGAAGTGGACAAAAAAACAATTATCATGTAAGGCTACCCGACCATCATCACACTTCAAAAAAGGAACTCAAAGAATGGATATTCTGCACGCGATTGTTTTAGGACTGGTTCAGGGACTGGGGGAGTTTCTTCCGATATCAAGTTCCGCACATTTGATTTTGGTGCCGTGGCTGATGAAGTGGGTGGACCACGGCCTGATATTTGATATTGCCCTGCATGTGGGCACCTTGATTGCCGTAATTATTTATTTCTGGAAAGACTGGCTGATTCTGCTGTCCAAGGGATTTACAAAGCCGAAAGAAAGGGAAGGGAACCTCTTCTGGTATCTGGTGCTGGCAACCATTCCCGGCGCGCTGATCGGATTTATGCTTGAGGACATCGTCGAGACGGTTTTCCGCAATCCCGTTTTAATCGGTTTCATGCTGATCATTATGGGGACGATTCTCTATGTTGTGGATCGCAAGGGTAAAAAGCTAATTGATGTCCAGCATATTTCATTAAAGACCAGTTTTCTCATCGGCCTTTCACAGGCCCTGGCAATTATTCCGGGCGTTTCACGATCCGGCGTGACGATGACCATGGCGCTGGCTTTGGGGATGACCCGCGAAGGCGCGGCGCGTTTTTCCTTTTTACTTTCCGCGCCGATTATTCTGGGTGCGGCGATAGTCAAGGTACCGGTTTTGATGGCCCATCCGGAGATGATCGACGCGGGCTTTCTCACCGGTGTGGCGGTGGCCTGTGTTTCGGGTCTTGCCGCCATCGGCTTTCTGTTGCGTTATGTCCAGACAAGAACATTTCTGCCCTTCGTAATTTACCGTTTCGGACTGGGCCTACTGGTTCTGGGTGTTGCGTTTTACCGCTGGGCTGTATAGCTGCAGGTTTAGAGTTTGTTTTCAATATCCTTTTCATCCGGGGCCTGATCGTCGAGGATCGGCGCTTCCAGAAGATGGCCGGGCAGGAAGAACTTATTGGCAATCAGCGTCGGGATCACGGCACTGGCAATGACCGCGCCGACAATCAGAGAATACTGATCCTGTGTAATGATATTGTTGGACAGACCGTATAGGGCTGAAATCGTTCCAAAGGTCAGGCCGGTGCTCATCAGCAGAGTGTAATACCATTTTTCATTTTTGTCTTCACGGAACCGGTGAATGGCTGGGTACAGGCCGAATATTTTTGAGACAACCTTTCCACCGAACAACAAAATAAAAACACCAAAACCAGACAATAGCGCGGGGATGGAGACAAGCGCGCCGGCCCGGAGAAAATATAATGGGGTCAGGAAACCTACGGTCAACGTTCTGAGGCGTCTTACAAAGTGTCCGTCTTTTTCCATGGTGCGCGCCAGCACCATCCCCAGAACGTAGGCGGGCAGAACCGGCTCGCTTCCAGACCAGGCGGCCAAAACGCCCGTGGCCAGAAGCACAAAGAGAACCCACTTGGCACGGATGGCTGCTGTTTTATAGGCAAATCGTTTGATGATGTATTCCGTCATCGGGCGCAGGGTGAAGATCAAAAAGATCGTCACTGCAATAAATATCACCGTTTTATACGTGAAAGGGGCGAAGATCAGACCCAGCGCGATGACGGTTCCAAGATCGTTGACGAAACAGGCGCCCAGGATTCCTTTGCCGAATTCGGTTTTATTAAAGCCGTATTCGAGCATGACCGCATACACCACAGCCATGGAGGTGGTGGATAGGGCTATGCCGCATAAGAGACTGGCCTGAAGATTCCAACCGATGAGGTAATACGCAATCAGAAAGCAGCCGATAAACGGCGCAAAAAAGCCGATCATGCCGATGATCGAGACTTCCTTGATTTTGGTCTTCATGGCGTCCGGATTGAGTTCCGCGCCGGCAAGGAAGGTCAGCAATATGGCGCCTACCCCCGTGCAGAATTTCATCCAGTCGGCATGGAGCAATAATGCGTCGAAACAGCCGAGCTTAAAAGCGACAAAGCCTGCGACGGCGCCCACCATGATTTCCATGAGCGCGATTGAAATTTTAAGACGGTTGGCTAAAACGGTGGACAAAACGGCGGCAAAAAACCAGAAAGCCGCGACGAGATAAATCTTTTCCATATTAATGACTCCTTATCCGAATGAAGGTAGGAGTCATCAGCGGCAAAGGCAGTTAAAGGCGAACTCCATCGCCTGCGCGAACAAAGGTTAAGCACTTAGACGGCGCGATTCATTAATCAAAATGCATCTCTTTTGTCAATAGTATTTGACAGTTCGGCAGATGTTTCCTGTTATCCGCCGCAAACATTCTCAGAAAGATAATTAATGACATGTCCAGACAGGAAACCATCAACAACGTTCACGGCTTATTCGATGAGGGTTACGCCTGTTCGCAATCTGTCTTGCTGCCGTTTAGTCAACGCTTCGGCCTGGATGAGCATACGTCAAAACGGATATCTTCCACCTTCGGCGGCGGGATGGGCAGGCTGCGCGAAAAATGCGGCCATCGAGAACATTTGGGGAACGCCCAGATAACTTGACGGTTACAAGCCGTTCCCCGCGGAATTCTGGTTATTTCATCGCCTGTTCCACAGCCACCGCGACAGCGACGGACGCGCCCACCATGGGGTTGTTGCCCATGCCGATGAGGCCCATCATTTCGACGTGCGCCGGAACGGAAGACGACCCGGCAAACTGCGCATCGGAATGCATGCGCCCCATCGTGTCCGTCATGCCGTAGGAGGCGGGCCCTGCCGCCATATTATCCGGATGCAGCGTTCTGCCCGTTCCACCGCCGGAGGCGACCGAGAAGAATTTCTTCCCCGCCAGCAGACGTTCTTTTTTATACACGCCCATCACCGGATGCTGGAAGCGCGTCGGGTTGGTGGAGTTGCCGGTGATGGCAACATCCACGCCTTCCAGGTGCATGATGGCCACGCCCTCGCGTACGTCATCCGCGCCATAGCAGCGTACAGCCGCGCGGTCGCCTGTCGAATAGGCTTTTTCTAAGGCGACGGAGACCTTGCCCGTTTTATAATCGAACGCCGTGGCGACATGGGTGAAGCCGTTGATGCGGGCGATGATATGGGCCGCGTCTTTTCCTAATCCATTCAGGATGACGCGCAGCGGTTTCTTTCTGGCCTTGTTGGCGGATTTGGCAAGCCCAATCGCGCCTTCGGCCGCCGCAAAAGATTCGTGACCCGCGCAGAAAGCGAAGCAGGCGGTTTCTTCGCGAAGCAGCATGGAGGCGAGATTCCCGTGGCCGATGCCCACCTGCCGGTCGTCCGCGACCGATCCGGGAATGCAAAAAGATTGAAGTCCCAAGCCCAGTGTTTCGGCGATATCGGCAGCTTTTTTTTGTTCTTTCTTGATCGCAGCGGCCGCGCCCACCAGATAGGCCCATCCGGCGTTTTCAAACGAAATCGGCTGGATGTCTTTTACGATTTTTCGAACGTCAACGCCTTTGTCCTGACATACTTTTTCTGCGTCTTGAAGCGACGCAATGCCATATTGGGCCAGAAACGCATTGACCTGCTGTATTCTTCTTTCATATCCTTCAAAGAGAGCCATACTCAAACTCCTTATTCTTTACGGGGGTTAATGGTTTTGACGGCTTCGGCAAAGCGGCCGTAAGTTCCTGTTGCCTTGGCCAGCGCTTCATTGGCGTCCATACCTTTGGAGATATGATCCATCATGACGCCGAGATTGACAAATTTGTAGCCGATAATTTCGTCGTCGGCGTCGAGGCCGATTTCACGAACGAATCCTTCAGCCATTTCCAGATAGCGCGGCCCTTTGACCTTCGTGCCGTACATGGTGGCAATCACGCTGCGCAATCCCTTGCCCAGATCTTCCAGACCCGCGCCGATGGGCAGCCCTCCTTCGGAAAATGCGGTCTGTGTCCGGCCGTAGGCAATCTGGAGGAAGATTTCCCGCATCGCCACGTTGATGGCATCGCAGACCAGATCGGAATTCAGCGCTTCCAGAATCGTTTTGTTGGGCAGAATTTCGGCGGCCATCGCAGCGGAATGCGTCATGCCGGTGCATCCCAGTGTTTCGACCAGCGCTTCTTCAATGATGCCGTTTTTCACATTGAGCGTCAGTTTGCAGGCGCCCTGCTGCGGGGCGCACCAGCCCACGCCGTGGGTCAGGCCGCTGATGTCTTTAATCTCTTTGACCTGTGACCAGCCGCCTTCCTGCGGGATGGGCGCGGGGCCGTTTTTAGCGCCCTTGGCGACGACGCACATCTGTTGAACTTCATGTGTGTGTTCCATAAACTCTTATCTCCTTTACATCGTATTATTACCTTTCGTTTGAGAAAGGAATTTTTTCAGGTAGCTATTGTTTCGATCCGGCTTTCTATTTGTTGAATCGATTGCCTGATTGAGTCCGTTTGTCCCTGTGTCCGCGAAAGCAGCGCCTCGACGGTCGTCAGCTCTTCGGAAATGTAAGATACCGCCTGACGGCGCATCGTGTCAATGGACGTGTTGATGCTTTTCTCCCATTGATAGGCCAGACGCGACAGATTGATATGGGTTTCTTTGGGAATGCCTTTAAGAAAATGCCGCTCAAAGATCTTTCTGAACAAAAACATCGGAATCAGAAACCAGATGAGATCCAGATGAATGTCGAAGGTTTTGGTGAAGGAAACATCGGGGTGATCCGGTTCGGCCACCTCGATTTTCCATTCGACCGGCGCAAGCTTCGCGCCCAGGACGTTTTCAATGTTATCGCCCAGGAATTTTCGAAACGCCTCAAGCGACCGGGAAAACCCCGCGTGGGCCTTGTGCAGCGTACCCAGAAAATGGCGCTGCTGGGCTTTTGAAATGCGGCGTATTTCCTCCGAAAATGTCTCGGAGACCCAGGCTTCATAGCGACGGGAAAGCTTCCAGAGATTGCCTCGCCAGGCAGGCAGGTCGGCAGTCAGCTTTTCACGAACGGCGCGGG
>JAWOJC010000221.1:0-7467 GCA_046484315.1 Smithellaceae bacterium
GACGGGAGTCGGCAAAGAGATCGTCGCCAATAGGATTCATGCCATGTCGCCCAGAAAAGACGGCCCGTTTGTGAAAATCAACAGCGGGGCCATTCCCGAAGGGCTCATTGACAGCGAGCTTTTCGGACACGAAAAAGGGGCGTTTACCGGGGCAATCGCCCGGAAAGTTGGTCGGTTTGAACGCGCTCAGCAAGGCACGATATTTCTCGATGAGGTGGGGGATCTGCCCGCGTCCGTGCAAACGAGGCTTTTGCGGGTGCTCCAGGAAAAAGAGATCGAAAGGGTAGGCGGTGTCGAACCGATCAAGGTAGATGTGCGCGTTATTGCCGCCACGCACAGGAATCTCGAAGACATGGTCCGGGAAGGGACTTTTCGGGAGGATCTGTGGTTCCGCCTGAATGTTTTTCCTCTGCATATTCCCCCGTTGCGGGAGAGAAAATCGGACATTCCGATGTTGATTCACCATTTCATTATGAAAAAATCCAGAGAACTGAATTTGCGAGTCAACCCGATTCTGGCTGCGGGAGCCATGCAAAGGCTGATCTCCTATGATTGGCCGGGCAATGTGCGCGAACTGCAAAACATCGTTGAACGCGAACTGATCCGGATGCGCATCACAGATCCAACAAAGCCGCTGCGATTTGATCAGGTCACGTCGTTTCCGGATACGCAGGAGCGGCAGATTCAACAGGATACCGGCGACGAGTATCTTTCTCTTGATCTGGCCATGAAGCACCACATTCAGGCGGCGCTTGATTTGGCCGGCGGCAGAATTCAGGGTAAACACGGAGCGGCCGAGCTTTTGAAAATCAACGCCAATACGCTTCGCCATCGAATGCGCGTTCTTGGAATTCCCTACGGCAGACAAAGCAAGGCGCACTGATGCGTTTGCGATTTTTCGGCAAAGGTCGATCGGAAAGCGCGGGATGACACAAGGCGCAATATTTACGATACGCGACTTGAGCCGTCAGTTCGTGTTGTCTGCGGGTGGCGCGGGCCAGGGCATGACGGGCACGGTGCTGATGCTGTTTTTCGGACTGCCTGTGATGACCCGGTCGCTGTAGGATAAATAAACCAGGACGTTTCGCTCACGGTCAAAGAAGCGCACAACCTGGAGCGACTTGAACATCAGGCTGCGCTGTTCGTCAAAGACCCGTTCGCCGTCCTTAAACTCGTCTAAAAACTTGATCGGTCCGATCTGGCGGCACGCGATGCTGGCGTCGCTGGCATCCTCTGCCACGCTCAATGCGCCTTTGACGCCGCCGGTTTGCGCCCGCGCGATATGGCAGGCCACGCCCTGCACTTTGGGGTCATCGAACCCGTCCACAACGATTTTGTCATTGGGGCCGATCCATCGAAATTGGGTGCTTACGGATCCGGTGGTTCCGCGATCGGGGCGGCTGATAAACCACCATGCGAAAAGAAGAGCCAAAAGAAGCGTCACAGCACCAACACTGAGGATAATTTTTTTCATAATCTGTCCTCCTTTTTTGCCGCCATTGTTCTAACGTCGCGATTTATTTTTTGAACGCTCATGAAAATCTTCCTTTCAGGGATGTGCTTTAATCAGCGCTTTTAAAATATAGTATTCGGTCAGATGTACCAGCTCATCGTAAGTGTAACGACTGCGCAGATTCCAGCCGCGCAATGCTCCGGCGGATCATCTTCTCCAGCGCCAGGATCAATTGACCGTCTTTTTCCATGGCAATCTTCAGAAAGTTCTTCGGCAGAAAACGTGATTCCAGATACATCCGCTTGATTTCATCCTGATAGGGATCGCAGGATGTAATCATGACGCGCAAGGTCTTACGCATCTGCTGTTCGGGGTCGTCAATGGCCAGAATGCCGTTTTTGTCGAGATCTTTTACCCAGGACTGATGAAACAGGTTAAAAACCAGACAAAGGACATCTTCTTTCTTATTGATATAGGAATATAGATTCCCCAGCGTGATTTTTGTCGCGCGTGAAATATCTCTCATGCTGGTTCCGGAAAAACCTTTCTTGATGAAAAGTTTGGTTGCTTTTGCCGCGATCAGCAGATGCTTTTTTTGCACGAGTTTCGGGTTTTTGATGCGTGTCTGAACGCTTCCGTTCGTGTGTTTCACATCGGTCATGGATTCATTACCTTCTTGTTTTAAAGAAATGAAGATTGATGGATTTATATAATATTTATTTTATCGACACAACGCAAATATATAAAAATATGCTTCTTTTTAATTCCGCCTTATAGATCATAAGCATTTAAGATAATTGTAAATATCGCTTGCTTTTCGTCATTTATCTGTTAAGGAAAATAACGAACGTTCGATATAATGTGCTGAACGTTGGTCACAAACGAGACGGTTTTGTCGGCATCATTCACCAGCTCAACGAAATATAATAATTGAGGAGGGGCAGCAATGAAGCACTGGAAAAACGTTATTCTTTGGGCGGCTTTCGGCATACTGATATTTTCGGTGTCCACGGCGCGGGCGGGAGAGATTGTTGTCGGTTATACAGGACCGTTGAGCGGTGTTGCGGCAGAATACGGTCAGGACGTTTTCAACGGTATTGACATGGCCGTCAAAGAGATCAACGAAGCGGGCGGCATTTCCGTAGCCGGGCAAAAATACACCTTCAGGCTCGAAAGGCTCGACGACCGGGCCGACCCGACACAGGCCGTCAACAACGCACGCCGTTTCCAATCCATGGGGGCCGTCGCCGTTTTTAATCCGGTATTTACAACCACCGCGCCCATCATGAAAATCAACGAAGAGAAGGGGAAAGAGTTCATCATGATGGCCTATACCAGCACGCCGAAGATCGAACAGCTGGGCAATAAACTCACCATCATCTCCGCGCCGACCTTTAATGTTTATGTGGAAGTGTTTACGGATTGGGCCTTGAAAAAGGGATGGAAGACCTGCGCCATGGTGGTGACCTTTGGCGCTTACGGAGATGAATGGAGCCAGGCGTTTCGGGAAGCCTGGGAGAAAAAAGGCGGTACGATTACGATATCCAAGCCGGCCAACTACTACATGGACACGGACTTTTCCTCGCCGCTGACCGCGGCGATTTCTACCAATCCCGATTGCATGCTGATCGGCGGTCCCTCGGCGACAACCGCCCTGGTCATCGAACAGGCGCGCCAGATGGGTTACAAGGGCGGCTTTATTATGATTGACCAGGCCAAACAGGACGTCATCGCCAGACTGTTGGGCAGCACGAAGCTCATGGGGGACTTAATCGGCACCGGCGGTGTTTTGAGCACCTCTTTCGGGACCAACCCTTTTGATCAGCGCTACACAAAAACCTATAAAAGAATGACCACCTGGGAATGCGCGCTGAATTATACGGCCGTGAACTCGCTGGCGAGGGCGATAGTTGCCGCCGGGACTGTTTCCGACGTTCTGAAAATCCGGACAGCCTATCCCAAGGCTTATCCCCTGCTGGCTGACAAGGTTCCCTCCGAGTTCATGGGGCTGACCGACGGTGGTCGCGCTAAAATATTTGGCACGGTGCAGACAATCACCAAAGGCGTTTCCGATCTTCCATTCCTGAACTGTTGGTGGGCAAATAGCAAGGAGGAATTCGAAGCTGAGCTCAAGGTGTCCCTGTCCAATCCGAAGATTCAAAAAGTCTGGGTTCCTGTCCCTCATTAAAAGAGGGGTAAAAAATACTATATTTGAAGGAGGAAAAGAAGTTATGTCGTTAAATCAGTTAATCGATTCGCGTGATGTCCGTTTTACCCTGTTTGAGATGCTGGAAGTGGAGAAGCTTAACCGGTTCGAGGCATTTCAGGATTTTGACCGGAGCGTCTATGAAGATACGCTCGAACTGGCGGAAAAGATTGCCATTCAGCTATTCTATCCGACCAATGCCGAAGGGGACAAGACGGGTTTGAAATTCGACCCCAAAACGGGTGAGGTCAAGGTTCCCGAATCGTTCAAAAAGGCATTCAATGCCTATGTCGAGTCCGGATTCCATTCTCTGGCCCTGTCCCAGCAAATGGGCGGGATGGGGCTGCCTCAGAGTATTTCCATGGCCTGCGCGGAATACTTCAATGCCGGAAACACAGCGCTGACGATGTATTGCGGCTCAATCACCGGGGCGCTGGCCATTATCGCCCCGTTCGCGGATAAGGAACTGTATGACATGGTCGTTCCCAAGCTGCTGGACGGATCCTGGGGCGGCACCATGTGTCTGACGGAGCCGGGCGCCGGATCGGATGTCGGCGCTTTGAAATCAAAAGCGGTCAAGCAGGCCGACGGCACCTATCTGATCACCGGCACCAAGATCTTCATCTCCAATGGCGAGCACGACATGACCGAGAACATCATTCACCCGGTCCTGGCGCGCATCGAAGGCGATCCGGAAGGGACCAAGGGCATCTCGATCTTCGTCGTTCCCAAATTCCTCATCAATAAGGATGGTTCCTTAGGCGAGCGAAACGACATGATCTGCTCCGGCATCGAGCACAAGATGGGCCTGAAGGGAAACGCCACCTCCTCGCTGTCTTTCGGCGACAACGGCAAGTGCGTGGGCTACCTTCTGGGCAAAGAGCGTCAGGGGATGCAGATCATGTTCCATCTCATGAACGCAGCCCGCATCCATACGGGCGTCCAGGCCCTGGGGTGCTCCAGCGCCGCTTATCTGCACGCTGTGACGTACGCCCGCAACAGGGTTCAGAGCGCCCTCGTTACCAATCCCAAGGGCGGCCCCGTGGCCATTATCAATCATCCGGATGTGAAGCGGATGCTCCTTTACATGAAGAGCAACGTGGAGGGAATGAGCATGCTGTGCCTGTTCCTCGCCTATCATGAAGATATCATGCACGCGTCGAAAGATCCCGAAGAAGTGAAGAAGACCACCGGCATCGTCGAAATCCTGACCCCGATCGTGAAGGCCGGCATCTCGGATGCCTCCTGGCTCGTGACCGCCGAGGCCATGCAGGTTTACGGCGGTTATGGTTTCTGCCAGGAATACCCGGTCGAACAGCATGCCCGCGACACCAAGGTCTTCTCGATTTATGAAGGCACCAACGCCATCCAGTCGCTCGATCTGGTCATGCGCAAGATCCTCATGAACCCCGAGATGTACAACTATTCTCAGCTTCGGGAATGGATGAACGGCACGATCGATAAGGCCAAGGGTGTCGTGGATGATAAGTACATCAATCCGGTTATCGAAGGTCTGGCAAAATTCGACGACGTGATCGAGATGATGAAGAAACAGCTGGGCGAAATGAAGGTTCTTCTGCTGCTCAATAACGCCACACCCTTCCAGCAGGCCATGTATCCCCTGATTCTGGCCTGGCTGCATCTGTGGAGCCTCACGATCACCACGCCCAAAGCGAAAGCGCTTCTGGGCGATGCCAAGGGGGCGGATCGCGCGAAAATTATCGCTGAAAACGCGGAAGCCGCCTATTACAGCGGCCGCGTGTTGTCGTCTCAGTTTTATATCGGCGCAGAATTTCCGAAATTCTACGGCCGCATCGCAGCCATTCAGACCAATGAAGGCGCGGCGCTCAAGGTCGAGGCGGACAACTTCACGGGGGCGTTGAAGGAGTAGGCAAGGGGCTATAGGCTATGGGCAATGGGCGATAGGCTGAAGGCTGATCCATTATCCCCGTGTGGCTTTTGTTCGAGGTCATACGGGGATTCCCACTTATTTCAGGAGGGTGCATGAGAACAAAGCAGGACTACATCAATGGTCTTTCGAAGATGAAGCGCAATCTGTATTATGACGGCCAGTTGATTGACCGGACCGACGAACTGCAAATGAATTGTCTTAACACCATCGGCCTCACCTATGACGAAGCTGAAAAACCCGAAAACCAGGATTTGATGACGGCCATTTCCCACCTGACCGGCCAGCGCATCAACCGATTTACCCATATCCACCAGAATAAGGACGACCTTCATAAGAAGCAGGACATGACGCGGATGCTCTGCCAGAAAGTCGGTGGCTGTATTCAGCGCTGCATGGGCATTGATGCGACCAACGCCATTTATAATGTTTCGTACGAAGCCGACAAAATTAAACCGGGCGAGACCTGTTACCACGAAAACTTCAAAAAGTGGCTTTTGCGTTTCCAAAATGAAGATTTAATCGGCTGCTGCGCCCAGACGGACGTGAAAGGCGACCGGCTCTTGCGCCCTGCCGAACAACCCAATCCCGGCGCGTACGTCCACATCAAGGAGCGGCTCAAGGACGGCATTGTCGTCGAAGGCTGTAAAGTCCATATTTCGGAAGCCTCCGTGGCTGACGAGGTGCTGGTTGTCCCCACGCGTGCGTTGCGCAAGGAAGACAAGGATTACGCCGTGGCTTTTGCCGTTCCCGGAGACTGGGACGGCCTCAAGCAGGTTGTCACGATTCATAATCTGCGTCCACGCGATCATTTTAAGCGCGGCGTCGTTCCCGGCTCAACGGACTCTTACATGATCTTTGATAACTGTTTTGTTCCCTGGGAACGGGTCTTTCTGGCCGGAGAGCATCAGCACGGCGGCGTGATGGCGCTTCTGTTTGCGCTGTTTCACCGGCATTCTTACTCCGGCTGCAAACCGGCGATCGGTGATGTTATTCTGGGCGCGGCAGCGCTCGCCGCCGAGGTCAATAATGTTCACAAGGCCGAGCATGTCCGGGCGAAACTGGCCGAGCTGATCATGATCACCGAGTTGGGTTATGCCGCAGGTTATACCGCATCGGATCTGGGTAAGCCTGAAGTCTATATTCCCGGCGTCGGATTTGTCCCCTATGGTCCCGGCTCCTACATCCCCCATTCCATTTACTGCAATGTGGGCCGATGTCTGACCGGCGAAGCCGTCTGGCATGAGGCGGAAATCCTCTGTGATCTGGCAGGCGGTGTCGTGGCGACCTTCCCGCATGAAAAAGATTTTCTCAATCCGGCAACAAAAGACCTTCTGTTGAAATACAATAAACGCAATCCCAAAATGTCATCGGAAGACCAGGCGCAGTTCTGGCGATACCTGGGCGATGGGCTGTGCTCGGCCACCGGCGGTATTGCCAAGGTGGGCGGTTATCACGGCGGCGGTTCCCCGATCATGGAGCAGATTGCCATTACCACGCAGTACGACATTGAGTCGCGCAAGAAACTGGTGAAATTCATTGCCGGCATGACTGATGGCGACCGGGAGGCATTAAGCAAAACTTATACAGAAAAAAAATAAAAAAAGATGATTTAACGGCTGAGGGAAAAAGGGAGTATCTCCATCACGTTTATTTAGGAGGTTCCGGCTTATGACGATGAGACCCTGGCAGAAGTTTTATGATTACTATGTTCCGCAGACGATTCGCTACCCGAGGCACCCGGTCCAGAGAATCTTTCAGATGACGGCCGGGACGTTCCCCAACAAGATCTGTACAAATTTCTATGGCTCCGAGCTGACCTACTGGCAGGTGCGCGAACAGGTGCTCAGGCTGGCCAACGCGCCTGCCGCCAAAGGCGTGAAAAAAGGCGACCGGGTC
>JAWOJC010000241.1:0-2764 GCA_046484315.1 Smithellaceae bacterium
GATGGAAACTCTGTCTTCCGCGCGATATTGTATTTTAGCCATTGAAAACTCCTTTTTTATCATCCGTTTATGCCGAAATGACGATTCATGTCTTTTTTTCGCTTATATACAAGATCGCTTGGATCGTCAATGGAATAGAGCATGGACACAGGTATTGGATGTTACACATCCGCGGGGGCGAATTAATTTTGCCCTTGACATTTGATCCTTCAAAAGAGCACGCTGCTGAGGTTTACGAAATCATCGCCATCATCAACCTGCCATGGAATGTTTTTTTAAAAAGGAAGGATATATGCCATGAAAAAACCGGAAAATCTCGATTTCTTATTTCATCCCCGAACGATTGCCATTGCCGGCGTGTCCGACAAGGCCAACAAGTTCAACTTCGGCCTGAAATATCTGGAAGGTCTGACACAGTTCGGCTTTACGGGAAAAATCTATCCGATGAATCCCACCGGCGGTGAAATCAAAGGCATGGCCATCTATAAAAACCTGAAAGACATCCCCGACAAGATTGATTTTATTATCTCGGCCATCCCCGCCGCCTACACGCCGCAGTTGGTGGATGAGGCGTCCGAAAAAGGCGTAAAGGCCATCCACTTCTTTACCTCGGGTTTCAGCGAAATTGAAAACGACGAAGGCAAACGCCTGCAGGCGGATATTATCACCAGGGCCAAAAAAGGCGGCATCCGCCTGATCGGTCCCAATTGTCTGGGCCTGTATTGCCCCGCAGGCGGTCTGTCTTTTAATGGCGATTATGAAAAGACCAGCGGTTCGGTGGCCATGATCTCGCAGAGTGGAGGCAACGCCGCGCACTGTATTCAGGATGGCGCGAGCCGCGGCGTCTATTTCAGCAAAGTGATCAGCATGGGCAATGGCGCGGATTTGAACGAATCGGATTTTCTGGACTATCTGGCGCAGGATGAAGAAACTAAAATCATCACGGCCTACATTGAAGGCACCCGTCAGGGGACACGCTTTTTCAAGGCGCTCAAGACCGCCGCTGCAAAAAAACCCACCATCATCTTAAAAGTGGGCACATCCGAATCCGGCGCCGAAGCGGCGGTATCGCACACGACCGCCATGGCCGGTTCCGACCGTGTGTGGGAGGGCGTGCTCGCGCAGGCGGGCGCTATCCGCGCCGGCAGCATTGAAGAAATGATGGACATCGCGCTCACCTTTGAGCGCATGCCCGCGCCTGCGGGAAACCGGATTGCCATTGTCGGCATCGGGGGCGGCGCAAGCGTCCTTCTGGCCGATGCCTTCAGCCATGCCGGGCTTATCCTGCCGAGGCTTAGCGATGGCCTGCGGCAACGCCTGATTGACGTGTTTTCCACGGAAGCCGGACGAATTTTTAAAAATCCCATCGACCTTAACCATTTTGAAACACCCGAGAAATTCTTCCAAATCCTCAACACCCTGGACCGGAGTGATGAAATCGACATGCAGATCATCCATGTGGCGTTTGACCATTTCGGCCTGATTTCCAACGAAGAAAAAGAATTATGGGTGGCCACGCTCCTTGCGTTAATTGTTCAGGCCAAGAAGGATATCACCAAACCGTTGGCGGTTATCCTGCACAGCTACAGCTCCGCGGCTATGAACGCGCTGGCGCAAAAAGCAATCAAAGAACTGGCTTTGGCAGGCATTGCGGTTTTTCCTTCCATTTCCCGGGCGGCACAAGCGTTGAGCAAATTCGCCGCCTACCACACCCGCCGCAAGGGGTGATGCAAAGGGTTCTATCTTTCTGGAATCAGTGCCGCTACTTCGAGAGGAAGCCCTGACGACGAACAGGGGCATCCCGCGGAAGAGTGCAGCTCGAATGAAATAAAAATGCCGGGAGAGAAATTATGATTGACATGTTCGCATAACCGGTGTATTTAGTTCACGCACACTAACTAAATGGAGAGAGAATGTCGTATTCACTGGTTGAGTTGATTGAAATCATAACAAAGCTGATCGGCGATTGGGAAATGCAGTTTGTTCAGCAGTATGTGGATGAAGGCTTTACCGCGCGTCAGCTTGAATATGTCGATGCGATTCACCGGCTCGGCAACCCCAACCTGGGAGAAATTGCCCAGGCGCTGAAGCTGAGCAAGCCGTCCGTCACGGCCATCGTCGAAAAGCTTGCTGGCAAGGGTTATATTCAGAAATTTCAGTCGGACGAAGACCGGCGCTCGTTTCATGTGCATTTGTCGGCGAAGGGCAAAAAGCTGGTGCAGATGCATCACGACACCCACCAGAAGATTGCCGATTTGTTCCAGCAGAATCTCGATGAAAAGGATCTGAAAGCCCTGGTGACTATTTTGAACAAGATGGTCTCGAAAATGTAAATTTTTTTGGCACACAAGTTAGTTTATGCTAACTAATTATAGGGAGGTTCTATGAATCATTTTGATTATCTTCAAATCAGCACATTGACCATCTTTCTGGTGATATTTATCGGCAGATCCGTGTGGCTGGCCAGAAAGGGCACACAGGTATTTCGGCTGGGAAGCGGGAAAAAGGGGCTTGCCGCCTTGCTGGAAAAAAGTTTCTTTCTGTTTTTTCCATTATGGCTGTACCAAATATTTATCTTAGCGCTGCACCTCGATAACCTACAATTTCTACCATCGAAACTTACAGCGCCGCTTTTCGCTAATGCCTTCCTTTCGTATGCGGGTTCGGCCATGCTGCTTTTGGGTGTTGGGGTTTTTGCTTTGGCGCTTGTTTCATTCAAAACCTCATGGCGCGTGGGGATCGATACCGATCAGCCTGGCGGGCT
>JAWOJC010000245.1:0-6580 GCA_046484315.1 Smithellaceae bacterium
GGTTTTGAAATAGACCTTTGCGTCGCCGGAAACAAGAATGGGATCAGGCCACACGTGTCCTGATCCCATTAAACTTTGAAGCACCGCCATCTTACACCTTTGAAGCGACTCTTCAAAAAAACAAAAAGGAATCATCAGTTGCCATGCAGGCAACGGTATTCCGCATAGCCACCTTTTAAGGCATAGATCAATTTGAACCCGCGACCTTCCAGCATCCACAGCGCCCGACCCGTTCTATTGACGGTTCGGCAATACAGCAAAACCGGCTGATCTTTATTCGCATCGAGCAAGGTCCGGTTCGCTCTTAACTCATCGATCGGAATATTCACCGCGCCGGGAATATGCCCCTGAGCAAATTCGCGAGGCGTACGCAAATCCACAATCGCCGGCGCCTGCGCTTCAATGATTTTCTTCATCTGATTCACATCTATCCAACGGATCTGCGTTTGAGGAAACTCTGCCCGTAATGCAGCGGGCACAGTAAGCAATAACGTGAAAAGGACTACAGCGAAAGACGACAACCAATAAACTTTACTGAACATGTTTTTCATCTAAGTATCAGCCAAGAAGCCAGCCATAAACCATACCCGCAATGGTGGACATGATCACCACGATGGTGCAGTACACAGCGGTCTTTTTCACACCCATAATGCCTGCAATGGCAATCATATTGGGAAGCGACAAAGCAGGTCCCGCTAAAAGCAGCGCGAGCGCCGGCCCCTGTCCCATCCCGGAGCCGAGAAGACCCTGTAAAATCGGCACTTCGGTGAGCGTGGCAAAATACATCAGCGCGCCGACGATAGAGGCAAAGAAATTGGCCCAAAGCGAATTGCCGCCGACGAGCATCTGAATGTAGGATTCAGGAATCAGCGCCGGATGACCGGGACGGCCCAGCAAAAACCCCGCCACTAAAACGCCGGCAAACAACAGCGGCAGAATCTGTTTGGAAAAATCCCAGGTGGCCTGCACCCAGTCCTTGATTTCATCCTTCACAAACCACTTTTTGAGCATGACACCCAGAACAATCAGGAGCGCGATCACCACAAACCACTTGACGCTGAAGACTGTTCGCCACAGCGTTCCGTCATCCTCCGCCGGCCTTGCAAACGATGCGAAAATCAGGATTAAAACCATTGTCAGCATATAAAGACCGTTTTTCCAGAGTGGTCGCGATTC
Organism: Smithellaceae bacterium; assembly: GCA_046484315.1. GTDB lineage: Bacteria > Desulfobacterota > Syntrophia > Syntrophales > Smithellaceae > UBA8904. Next base: position 1,177 of record JAWOJC010000245.1, read on the forward strand.
CTCCTCGTCGGGTAGAAAGATTTCGCCCGTTTCGCGATTGGCGTCGTCTTTTCGAAAGATAAATGCCATCAAAAGCCCCGTGATAATGGCAAAAAATATCGCGCCAATCGCGCGCGCCAGGCCCAACTGCCAGCCCAGCACCTTGGCGGTCAAGATAATCGCCAACACATTGATGGCCGGTCCTGAATACAAAAAGGCCGTGGCCGGACCGATGCCCGCGCCGCGCGTGTAGATACCGGCAAAAAGCGGAAGCACGGTGCAGGAGCAAACCGCCAGCACCGAACCGGAAACGGACGCAACGGAATAGGACAGAAATTTATTGGCTTTGGCGCCGAAATATTTGAGCACGGCAGCCTGCGAGACAAATACGCTGATCGCGCCCGCGATAAAAAACGCGGGAATCAGGCAGGTGAGCACATGCAGGCGGGCATAGTCCTGAAGCATCATAAAGGCTTCGAGTCCCGCCTGACGAACCAGTAGCGCATCCCAGGGAATGTAATACGCGCCCAAAAAGATGCCGACAATCCACAGAAATTTTTGCCACTCTTTCATGGTTTTCCGCTTATTCCTTTTTTGTCGCGAGGTGGGCCTTGAGTTTTGTCAAACCGTCCCAGATTTCTTCCGTGCCAACCAGCCGCCTTGCATCATTTTTCGAATACTGGATAATGGCAATTGGCGTCTGATCGATTTTATGCCCTTTGATTTTCGCGCTCATCAAGGGAAAGACGGACTTCTCATCCATGACCTTCAATGTAATATTCTTTTCGTTGAGATAGGCCAAAAGTGCGGCTTCTTTCTGAATTTTTCGATCCTGCGCGGCTTCGAACAAAACCTCCCGGACGTGGAACACATTGTCAGCTCCCAGATTCGCGTTCATTGCGTAGAGGTAGAATTTGGCATAAGCAGGCATAATCGGCGTGAATGGAACATCCACAAACACAACCTTCACTTGATTCGTAGCCAGAAGATCTTTGAGCAGAGGTTCTGCCTGCTTATCGATGCGGCGGCAGGGAGGACAGAAATAGCTCGAAAAAATGGTAACCTCATAAGATCCCTTGCCCAGAGACGGAATCACTCGGACGGCATCCTGCCCGTAAACCGGCGTCACGGAACCGGTAAATGTCAACAAAATGGCTACATAACCCAGCACGCTCATCAACAAAAGTGGAAATCTTCTAATCTTTAACATCGGAACATTCACCTCCCCAAGGAAATAGAGCCACATCCGGCTCGGCTTTTCGCGCCAGGCGGACGGAACTTCATAATTAAGGATAAACGACAAAATCAACACAATCGAAAACGCCAGACAAAAAGGGCAATAGACGTCGTTTTGCCATTGAAACGCGTATAGATGAACTTCCACGCCTAATCCTGCCGCCAACAGCATCCGGACAAAAGCCATCTGTTTAAACAAGGCAAAAGCAATCACCACCGCCATAAAGGCAATCCCCACCCATTTGAGATCAATACCGAAAATATCCCCTTTCAGGTAGCTGCACGTGGTATCGCAGTAATCATAATAGGCCATGATCCCAATGCCTACAAGCGCCAGGGCAATCGTGCCGATATGGCGATACTTTTTAAGAAAGACAAAAAATTCAGACATACCAACCTCCCTCTATGGACAACTCAAATTCCCTGAGCTTGAAAGAAATCCTGCAACTTCGCTTTAATCTCATCACGCACGCGTCGGAATTCCCGTAATATCTCTTCCCGGCTGCCGACGGCTTTGGCCGGGTCATCAAAGCCAATGTGCGTCTTCTTCGTTCCGCCGATGTAGAGCGGGCAGGTTTCGTTGGCGTCGCCGCACAGCGTGATGACATAGTCAAAGGTTTGCCCGTCAAACTCGGATAGATTCTTAGACCGATGCGACGCAATGTCAACGCCAATTTCCTTCAATACCGCAATGGCCGTCGGATTTACAAACGATGCGTTTGTTCCCGCTGAATATGCTTCAAGCCTGTCGCCCAAGAAATAGTTGACGATGCCTTCGGCCATTTGCGACCGGCACGAATTGGCTGTGCACAAAAACAATACTCTTTTTTTCATAAACGTTCCCTTTATATTTTTTTCATTCCTTACGATCCAACGAATCAAGGAAAAGGTCGTAATCTCTGTATATTTTTTTTGTCAGCAACATGGTGGCATGGCTTCGGGGGTATCCCCTGAGTTTTTCAATATGATTCTTTTGAGCAAACACCATCACGGCGCTTTCTGGTGTCAGTTGATCATATTGGGCATACATAATCTGAACGCGATTGGGATCGACCTTCAGTTGATACGTCATCGGATTAACAATGCCGTAAGCCTGATCCAGAAGATTTTCAGAGAAACCCGCTTTTTCGAATTGAACGACAGCATGCCGCATGTGTTTGTTCCGAAAGATCACTGTATCGAAGTCAATCACGGGAATCATCATACTAAGATGATCGAATTCTTCCGTCTGCTCCGTGAGTAGAAGCATCGTTGCACCGATAGAACCTCCCCATCCGCCAATCTTTGTAACGCCGCTGCTTTTCAAATAAGAAATAATGGTTCGTAATTCCTTCACGACGTTTAACAAGCCGGATATATTTCTTTCATGATCCGGTGTAAGCATGCCCACACCATTGCCTTTGCCTGCCTGTGTTCTTTCGAGATGATAAGGTGGAACATAAAAAACAATATTGTAGTTTCTGGCCAGGGCCGTCATAAAAAAATATTTAATAAAACGGAAAGCAAAATCGGAGACCCCGGCGCCGGGAACCCATAGGATCACTTTTTTATCTTTAAGTTCACCCGTTCGATAAACGTAAAAAACAGCCGTATCCATACCGTTTTGATGCCGGATACCCGAAGGAAATGTTATTTTTTCCGTTATCAGCTTGTCGCCTGACGGATGCTCAATTTGCCATTTCGCAAGCGGGCTTAGGGTAAAATGAATATCGGCCGCAGGTTGAGTATCTTTCGCAAACCTCGTCGCATGGACAAAAGCCCGGAGTTTTTCCGGGGTGCCGGCATGATCCCCGACGGTGATTTCCGTGGACAGATCCTTGAGCCCCATAATATCCAGCTGTTTTTGTGCATAGCCGCAACCCCATAAACAAATGGCAAGAACGCACATAAAAAGCATGAGTATTATTTTGTTGATTTTTGGCATTAAATACGGCTCACTTTTTATCATTACAAAAAGTTTAAAAGGATCAGGTAAAAGCCGCCCAGAATCACCAGCACACCGCAAGCCTTTTTGAGGATGACCGCGCCTTTGGATTTTTCGCTCCAGTGCAGGTAGTGCTGAACCACTTCCGTAAACGTCCCTGCGAAGACCAGCACAGCACAGTGGCCTACGGCAAAAGCCGCCAGAAGCGCTATCGCCAGAGCAAGTTGTGTGGATGCCATGCTGAAGACCACGCCCAACATCGTCGCCATATAAGCAAATGTGCAGGGCCCCAACGCCACACCAAAAATCAATCCTAAAACAAACGCCGCCAGCAACCCTTTTCGCTGATACTTCGGGTTCGCGCCGCTTTCCATAAAAGGCAGCGGAAGCACGCCCAGCAAGTTCAGCCCGATGGCGAAAAAAACAATCGCGACAACATAATTGCCGTAGCCGCCGATATCCCCCATCATCCGGCCGGCCAGCGCCGTGATGAGACCGATCAGGCCAATCGTAATGAGAATGCCCAGTCCGAAAAGCAAGGACAGGACAAAGGCCCGGCCTGTGCTGATGTTTCCCTGTCCGTCAATGAAGCCGACAATCAAGGGAATGCAGGCAATGTGACAGGGCGATAAAATGACCGACAGAACACCCCAGGCGAATGCCGCGCCGATGGCGATTTCCGGCGACTGGGTGAGCGCGATCGTCAGCCAGGTAAAGAGGTCAACCAGCATTATTTAATCCCACCCATTTTCAGGACATGCACAACGCTTTCTTTCGGATAATAGCCTTCGTGTCGAAAGTATTCCTTCCCGTCCTTATCCAGAAAGACCTGTGTCGGAATCACGCGGATATTGTATTTGGCCGCGTCGGCCTTTCCCTTGGGTGTCCACACGTCGTGGAATACTATCCTCACCTGGCCTTTATATTCCTGCTCCACGGCATTCATGATCGGCTGCATGGCCCGGCAGGGAATACAGTTGACGGAACCGATTTCCACAAATGTGACCAACGGCATTTGTTTCTTTTGTAAGTCGGCGGCGGTTTTTTCAGATGCGGCAGAAGATGTTTGAGCCTGCGCGTCAGCGGAAACCGAAGGAGTCGGAATTGCCGGCTTAACCTCTGCCGGTGTTTCCGACGCTACGGCGGCGACAGTGGTTGTCGCTTTCGCCATCGTTCCGGGCTTGCTCCCCTCATCCGCTTTTCCGCAACCCATTGAGAACAATACTGCAAACAGAATAAGTCCAATTATTTTTAAGCGCCCAATCATGTAACACCCCTCTCCATTGTTATTGTTGCTTTTAGCCTTTAATCCAGCCCTTGATCTGGTCTTCCGAAGGGATTTTTCCGGCCGCCTTTACTTCGCCATTGACCACCAGGGCCGGGGTGGTCATGACGCCATAGGCCATGATCTTTTTGAAGTCTTCCACCTTGGAGATCTCCGCACTGACACCTTCTTTTTTTGCAACTTCGCGAACCATTTCTTCCAGCTTGTGACACTTTGCGCAACCGACACCTAAAACTTCAATCTTCATAGCCTTAACTCCTTAAGTTTAAAATTCCATGACACGCAGGTTAAATTTATATGACATTTACCGGCGATTACCGGCAACACCGCAGAATCGCTTTTTGATCACGGGCATTGGCGGAAAGCACATCCTCCACGCAGCCCATGAACTGAATGACACACGGAACCCGCAGCGTATAAAAGATGGAATTGCCTCGTTTTTCATCGGTCACCAGGCCAGCATTTTTCAAAACGCTCAGGTGCTTGGAGACGGTCGAGGTGTCCGCGCCGATCATATCGGTAAGTTCGCCAACACAACGTTCGCCTTTGTTGAGCTCCTCAATAATCAATAAACGGCTGGGGTGCGCCATCGCCTTGATAATTTTCGCCCGCGCCTCATATTGCTGTTGAACGGCTTTTTTCACTGGCTATCCTCCTTGGCTAGTTGGCCATATAGCCAAACTACTTAGGAGCCGTCAAGTCATATTTTTACCCTAAAGGCATTCTGCATAAAAGATTGATTCCTCGTATTCTTATTGGTCTCTGCACGAGAGACGCTTACACCGATCAGGTTCCACCAAAAAGCGGGATGCCGCCCCGCAGGGAACTCTCCCCCAAAAAACCGACCGTCACCTTTTCACCTTCAACGATGACGGGAACCTGCCTTCTTCCGCCGGAAAGCGTGAGCATTTCCTGGAGCCTTTCAGCGTCTTTGTCCACGTCTATAAAGACGGCTCTATCTTTGTAGGCCTCTTGCGCCT
>JAWOJC010000198.1:0-17272 GCA_046484315.1 Smithellaceae bacterium
AAGGAGAGCGTGATGCTGGATGTTTTAGATAAGTCGTTGTTGAAAACCGTCGCTGATCTGGAAACGCTCCCCAAGGGTGCCTACAATATCAGGAAAAACGGCAAACTTCTGGGCCGACAGGTTTCGGCCAATATCAATATTGAATCAAACGCAGAAGGAACCGGTATTGTGGTGACCATAAAGCCGGGAACGAAAAACGAATCGGTGCATATTCCCGTGATTTTAAGTCAGGCCGGTCTCTATGACGTGGTGTATAATTCTTTTGTCATCGGAGACGACGCGGAGGTGACGATTGTGGCCGGGTGCGGGATTCACTGCGGCACTTCCGAACCTGAAGGACACGCGGGGATTCATGATTTTCAGGTCGGTAAAAGGGCGCAGGTGAAGTATGTTGAAAAACATTATGCCACAGGTGATGGCAGCGGTAAACGAAGTCTCAATCCGACCACCCGTGTCTTTCTGGAGGAAGGCGCGCGCGCCGAAATGGAACTGACCCAGATCGGCGGCGTGAATGAAGCCAACCGACTCAATGAAGCTGTTTTAGGACAAGACAGCCTTTTGCTGATTACCGAAAGGGTTCTGACGGACGGCGATGAGACGGCTGCATCCACGAACAACATTGTTTTGAAAGGCGCGGGCAGCAGGGCCAACATGATCTCCCGTTCGGTCATGAAGGGCAACTCCAGGCAGACATTCTACGCGACCATGGACGCGCAAAACAGGTGTTTCGGTCATATCGAATGCGACGCGATTATTATGGATAACGGCACCAATGAGACCATGCCGTCGCTCAAGGCAGGGCATCCGGACGCGGAGCTCACCCATGAAGCGTCAATCGGCAAGATCGCGAACGATCAACTCACCAAACTTATGAGCCTGGGGCTGGATTACGACCAGGCTGTCAACCGCATTATTCAGGGATTCCTTAAGTAGTCATTCGATAGAAATATATGCGATTGTGTTCATCAAAGAACATTTCCTTGCGACGTCAATTCATCGGGATGGTAACGTCCGTCTGTTTCGTTATAATCACCGGCTGCGCCGGCATCATCGAAAACTTGCCGACGCCTCCTGATGTGCTGGTCAATGTTACTTTTGACGGGCCCTATGACGCGGACATTCCCGATGACTTTCTGAAAAAAATCAAAGCGGCTTCGGTGGTTTCGGCTTCGTCGGTGCCTGATTTGTGGGTTGGCGTCGGTATGCATTTTGAACTCCGTGGCGACGATATACGGTCATTGCATTTCTATGACCGCGCAATTGAACAATATCGAAAACGTCATGAGCCGTCTGGAGAGGCCACGGCCGTAACACGCAAAGTTATTCTTTTGTCGCGCTCAGGTAGATATCCGGATGCGCTCAGGGAAATGGAAAAGGAGCAAGCGGAAACGTCCGGGGGTGGTGTAAAGGCTTTTACAGATTACCGACGAGGACAGTATCATTTGTATCTGGGCGAACCCGGCAGGGCCGTCGCATACCTTCGGCAATCTCTTTCGCATCTGGAGGCCGCCGAAAAGAACGATTATGTGATGATGCTGAAGCGTGATGCAGCGCTGGCTTTGGGCATCGCGCTTTTGACGGAAGGCTTCTTCCCGTCTCTTATGAAAAGCTCCCCGGCGTCCGTTTCGCCGGAGGCGCTGTCTCCTGATATTTATCTCCGGGAAATCAGGTTCCATCTCAATCAGGCGTTAACGCTCAACGAAAGATTGCGAAAAGTGAATCTCGGGCATTCTTTTCCTGATGCGATTTTTCATGTCATGTCTGTCCGGACGCGCAATCATCTGGCTTTATGTGATGCACTGGAAGGGAAATACGACGATGCCGCAGCGGGTTTTAATGTAGCCTTTGATGAGGCGCACGGTAATGGGCTGATCGCAGGTAGGCTGGAGAATCTCTTTTTAAGTGCGGTGTCACATCTGCCGGAAAAAAGCCCAAAGGGAGGAATCGAAGCTGCAAAACGCTTAATCGATCTGGCAGATCATTACCATTTGCCGATCGACGGGATCCGGGGCAGATATGTTTTATCCCGCTACGAGACAGACCGGGGCGACTTTAAAGCGGCAGCCGATCTGCTCACCTCTGCTATTGCTCTAATGGAGTCCCGCGTCGATTTGAAGGCGATGGACGCTTTGATGAAGGCGAATTCTTTCGACAGTCGTGTTTTATACGACGATCTGATCGATTTGCATGTGCGTCTGGGTAACACTACAGCGGCGCTGGAGACGGCTGAGCGGGCAAAGTCCCGCATGCTGGTGTCCACCATTGCAGGAAAGGACATCGGGAAGACGGCCGAGGAATCCCTCTGGATCGGGCGGATGCGCGATGCTTCTGAAAAAATATTGGCAGGCTATCGAACGATGAATGCCATGACCATGGATGAAAAATCATTTTCCGAATCCATAAGAGATCTGACCACTGCACAGACAACCTATGATGACCTCCTGTTCGTCATCAAAACACACAATGAAGAATTGTATTCGCTGTTGCGGGTGGAATCACCCGATCTCGAAGAAATCCGACATTTGATGGATGGCAATACGACGCTGTTTTGTTATTATATGGCTGATTCTTTTTTCTACGTATGGGCAGTCAACAAGGCGCATGTCCGGATGATCCGCGTGGTCAGGAAAAAAGAGGAGATTACCGGCCTGGTCTTTGCGTTGCAGAGGGCGATCCGGCGCAGGGATAAAAAACAAACCGATATCCTGTCCGGAAAGGCCTACGATTTTCTTCTTAAACCCGTGATCGGTTTCGTTTCCGGGGACCGGATCGGCTTTGTGCCCCATGACGTTCTGCATTATCTGCCATTCGCGGCGATGAGTTATCGGGGGGCATCTCTTACTGAAGGATTTGCCGTTTTTGATCTGCCGCATGCGGGTGTGCTGAAATATGCATTGAAGAAACAATATTCACAGGGTATAAGAATACTCGTGTGGGCGGACAAGAAGTCGGATCTGCCTTTTGTTCAGGAGGAAACGCAGGCAGTTCGGAAGTCGTTTCCCCGAACGGACATCCTTCTGGCCGGGGATGCGACAAAAAGTATTGTCGATAAAACGGTTGCCGAATATGATTATATCCATTTTGCGGCGCGGGCGGTGATGAATCCCCGTGAGCCTTTGGCATCAGGATTTCCAGCGTCATTGGCAGGAGGCGGTTTGACTATCCGCCTGGAGGATATTTTCCGATGGCAGTTCCAGGGCAGTGGCGTTGTGGTGAGCGCCAGTCAGTCTGAAGGGCCTGTGACCGATGGATCAGACATCGTGCTTTTCAACCGGGCTTTTCTTTATGCCGGAAGTCCCGGACTGATCAAGTCGCTTTGGCGGGTGGACAGTCGCGCCAGGGTGATTTTTATGGATCTGTTGTATAAAAATCTTGAGAAAACCGGATCGATGGCCGATGCACTTAGAGGGGCACAAAGTGAAATGAGCCAGATCGGTTTTGCGCCCTTCGACTGGGCCGGGTATACTTTAACCGGACCATTCTGACCAGCAGCGCATCTGGATGAAATTCGAATTCGATGCGCCAGGAGGAAAGATGGAACAGGCAGATGTCCTTTCGATTCTCGACGCTATAGAAGAAAGAATGATGAATGAGGAGGCGCTGGGATTTTCGCCGGCGGTGCTGGGGGTTCTCGACGACATGGACGCCAGCACCAATGATATCGAGATGCTGAAGTTCCGGATCGGCCAGGATATCCTCATGCGGATTTTTAATTTTGCCAGTTCCGCCTATTTCGGAAGCCTGAAAAAAGGAAGCATTCACACTTTTTACGAAGTGGTTACCCGCCTGGGCATGGCGCATACGAAAGCGATGATCATCATCCTGTCGCTGCAATTGATGGCGCATGACGATCCGGAGATTGAAGAGATATTCGCGCGTTGTTTCTCTTCCGCCGTACTGGGGAAAATCCTTGCCGGACAGTTCGGCATGCGCGAAGAAGCCGCTAAAAAAATAGAACTCGGCGGCCTTTTTTCAGAAACCGGCCGGATGATTATCGAGGTATACAAAAAATTCCATGCGCCTGACGATGGACGCATTGACAAGGCGTTTGTCGATAAGTACCATCCCTATCTGACGGAAAGGGTCATAGAAAAGTTTGCCCTGCCCGACTATCTCAAAACCATGATTTTCCACGACGGCATCGTTGTGGAGGCAAACTATTTTACATTGTCCGGTATAGCGCAAATGGCCATCAATATGGTGGCAAACAGTTTTGACAGAAATCACGGACGCCTGGTCATTGAGTCACTGCCCTTGCCTGCAGGTCAGGATCAGGAGCATGCTCTGGCTAAGGTGATTATGGATCAGTTCAACGCGGTGGGTTTGGGAAAATACTTGTCAGTTATCAATAACAGGGAGCGGATTCTGCCCGCTTATGAACCCGCGGACGAATCCTGAGCCGCTTCGCTCCCATTGGTGCCGGGTGGCCCGGTTAGAAGAAACACACGGAGATCTCATCATGCAGAAAACACAAGCGACAGGAAGTCCCCTGACGGATCAGGATTACCTCATGGAGAGCGAAGATGAAAATATCCGTCTGGATGTGAAGACAGATCCCGAAGGGGTAAGACGACAGGCACTGTGGTGCGGTGTTCAACCGGGGATGCGTATACTGGATGCAGGCTGCGGTCCGGGCCGGACGAGTTCCATCCTGCACGCGATGGTCGAGCCGGGTGGAGAGGTCGTGGGCGTGGATTATTCCGGCAGGCGTATAGCCTATGCCGAGAAGCACTACGGCAATCAAAAGGGCCTTGAGTTTCATGAGCACGACATCCGCAACAGTTCTGAAAAGTTCGGCACGTTTGATCTGATCTGGGTGCGGTTTGTTCTGGAATATCACCGTGACGGGGCCATAGGAATCGTGAATCAATTGATTAAATGTCTGAAACCCGGGGGGACGCTTTGTCTTTTGGATCTGGATTACAACTGTCTGATTCACTATGCGCTGCCGAAGGTCATGTCCGACATTCTGGCCCGGATTATGGCGGCGGTCGATGAGCATTACAATTTTGACACCTATGTCGGGCGAAAGCTCTACTCGTTTTTATATGACGCCGGCCTGGCGGACGTTGAAGTGGAACTGATGGCGCATAACTTGTTTTACGGGCAGATCAAAGATAAAGACCTTTTCAACCTGACCAAAAAAATAGAAATGGTGGCGAAACTTGAACCTGAACTGGTTTCTACCTATCCCGGAGGTTATCATCAATTTCATGCGGACTTTGAAAGATACCTGCTGGATCCCAGGCGCTTCAGCTATACGCCCCTTTTGCTGTGTAAGGGAATCAGGCCTCTGACTGGTCAGGATTGATCCAGCACCCGGCGTATGGTGAAAAGAAGATCTTCCGGCCGGTAGGGTTTTTGAAGAAAACCCGACGCCCCGGCGTTGGTTAAATCCTCTGTTTGCTGAGTGCTGGAGTAGCCACTGGTGATCAGTACTTTCGCGCAGGGGTCAACGGCCATTAAATCCGCCAGGCATTTTTTCCCGCCGCCGCCGGGCATGATAAGGTCCAGAATAACGAGGTGTATCTGTCCTTTTGCGGTCAGATAAAGTTCCAGCGCCTGCTCACCGTTTTCCGCCGTGATCACCTCATATCCGAAATGCGTCAACGTTTCCCTGCCTGTTTCCAGAATGCTTTGCTCGTCGTCGACCAGAAGGATTTTTTCTGTGCCCCGATCTTTATCCATATCTGTCTTGGTTGTTATTTGCGACGGTCTGGCCGTTTCTATGGATAGGGATGATGCGGGCAGAAGGATGGTGAACGTTGTTCCCTGATCCGGTTCGCTTTCGCAATAGATGCAACCGTTATGATTCGTCACAATCCCGTGAACCACGGAGAGGCCCAGCCCCGTGCCTTTTCCCGCCTCCTTGGTGGTGAAGAAGGGTTCGAAAATTCGCCCGATCAGACTCTTTTCCATGCCGCATCCTGTGTCGGAAACCGAAAGCATGATGTAGGTGCCGGGGTATAACGTAAAGCCGGCGATCTCTGTTTTATCATGTGTGACGAAGTTCTGTGTTTTTATGACAATGGTTCCGCTGTCACCCATCGCATCTCTGGCGTTGATGACCAGGTTCATGATGATCTGCCCGATTTGAGTCGAATCCGCCTGGATGGGCGAAATATTTTGTTCCAGATCAGTTTTTATCTCGATCATTTTGGGTATCGACTTGACCAGCAGATTGCGCATGCTTTTGATTTCTTCGTTGATGTTGATGACCCGGGAGACGGGCTCCACTTTTTTGCTGAATAAAAGCAACTGACGGACCAGTTCGCGGGAGCGTGTGATCAGTTCTCCGATGCTGTTGAGATACGGCATATCCGTTTCATTGCCGAGCCTGCCGGAAATCATCAGCTGATTATAGCCCATGATGGCCTGAATGATATTGTTGAAATCGTGGGCGATGCCGCCTGTGAGCGTACCTACCGCTTCCATCTTGGAAGCCTGTAAAAGTTGCGCTTCCATGCTTCGCAGACGGCTGATGTCTTTGAGTGTGCCGACAACGCCGATCACCTCGCCTTCGGAATCGAAATCCGGCGTGCCGGTGAATGTGATATAGCGTGGCAGGCCTTTTTTGTTAAACAGGGTGAAGTTCTTATCCCTTACTCTGTTTTGATTGGAGAGAATGTCTTCAAGGGTCAGCGTAAATGCGTCGCGATCTTCCTGGCGCAGAAAATCGCAGAGGCATTTCCCAATCAGATCATCAGACGCGTATCCCAGGATTTCTTTCCAGGCGGGGTTGGCGTATTTAACGCGACCGGTGTGATCCATCTGATAGATCATATCCGGTGAATTGTCGCTGAGGTTCCGGAATCGTTTTTCGCTTTCCCTGATTTTTTTATGCGAAACGGCTGTGCTGAGGCTGATCCCGATTTGCTGGGCCACGCCCATCAGCAGGCTTAAGTCACTTTGTGTTGTCTGATTTCGCTCATGTGAATTGTCTACGGCCAGGATCCCTTCTGTCTGCCCCTTAAATAAAATGGGAACGCAAATGAACGATGTGATACCCAGCTCATGGACAAGGCGGTAACTTTTTTCCGATAGATCAGTTTCATAGTCATCGACATTTTCAACCAGAAAAGGTTTCTGGTCGGCGTAGGCCAGATAGAAAAATCCCCTGGAGGCTTTGTTGGTCAGGGAGAACTCCATGTTTCTGAGCAGGGCCTCTTCATGGGGGGTGTACCCATGACCGGCGCTGTAGACCAGTTTGGTTTTTTCCGGATTAACCAGCATGACCATGCTGCGGCTGAATTGCATTCTTTTGTGCAGCGTTTCCGTGATAAAATTCAGCAATTCCTGGGGATCAAGAATACTGGCGGCCGCTTCGCCGATTTCCTGGATCATCAGGGATTCGTTATACCGGAGATTGATCTGCTTGACCACTTCATCCGATGTTTTTGCCTGTTCGCTCAAATTAAGTGATGACTCACGGATGTTTCTGAATAAACCGTAAAGCAGCGTCAGGACAGAGCCCAGGAGGGCGGATAAAACGGATATCAGCCAGGTTTCGAGCCGTAAAAAATAAAGAAGCGGGAATGAGCCTGCCACAGTCACTGCCAGCATTGTATAACCGATTCTTCTCCAGATAAGCGACTTGGGCGGTTCCCATGAAATGAGATACCGGCAGTGTTGATCGCCGCGGTGGAGACACTCCGGATGGTCAATGGTTGCATACTTGCCGGTAAATACTTTGGCCACTCCCTCGAACATGCCGATTCGGTTCTGGCACTGAAAAAGCTCCTCCTTGACGCCGGCATGAGGTGTGGCGATCAACTCTATTTTGTTGTTATCCAGCGTTCTGCTTTTTATGGACAGATGCCGGCTGAGGGTTAACGCAATTTTTTCAACAGCCCAGTAGGCCATTGCGGGAGAAAGCAATCCCGCAACCGATTGCCTCAGGATGTAAGAGGCCGAGGCTTTCGGTGAAGAAATGTACCTGCCGGCTTCTCTGGCGACGTTCTCATTCCCCGTTGCTTTCTGTGTATATTCGTGGAATCGATTCACCTGCTTTTGGGTCAACCAGTGGCCTCTGTCGGTCAATTCATAATTGTGGATATTCGCATAGGCCATCACGTCTTTAAGATTAACATCCGGATGGAACGTTTCGAGGTAATCAATATAGTTTTTCAAAATGGCGCTATTGTATAGAGGGGTCTCTTTCATTTATCCTGCCTGTATTTAATTCGAAATTTACTGCCGATATATTCCAGATATTCTTCTGCGTGAGGATCCGTTTTTAATATCCATAGCTGATACTTTTTAGTGATGTTGCGGTTCTGCCCGGCCGGATAAGTATCGGGGTAGACCAGAAGCGGCACTTTGTCTTCCATATAAAAAGAGCTCAGTATTTCAACGACGGATTCCAGAACAGGCCACGGTAATGCGTCCTCGTCCACGATGATTGCCGTGATTCCGTTTAGCAGATCGGAAAGATTGAGTCCGAAATCCGATTCGTTTACCACAAAGAACGCCACGGGTTTTTCCTGATGGCGCAGACACATGGTCTGGCAGTTTCTTTTTAATCCCGATGATCCGAAATTTTCTTTCAGATCCTTAATCGAAGCATCCAGATGCAGGGCGTCGAGCAGTAATCCGCCGGCGCGATTTTCGTAAAAGGTATTCAGGATATGAAAGTCATCAGCCATGCTTTGACGTAACGACCATTCAGCGGGCAGATGGGCGGATGAAGTTCCCTTGTTGAAATACAGATAAGCGAACAAGTCCAGAGAGCTGCCTTTCGGATTGTTGAGGTATCCGGCGAAGCCGCCGAAAATCCGGCTGACCACTTTATTGTCAGGCCGGTAATAGGTCATAACGTATTGCATCGTTCGGCTGCGCAGCCTGTAAAAACCATTTAGATAGTGGGCGATCTGCCGAAGGATCAATAGTCCGGGAATTTTGCTCTCCAGTGGGAGCGCGGAGAAATGATGGATGATCCATGTGGGGGTGTAGGCATGTACCATTGCGATATGGCCGTATATTTTACCATTTTTTTGATAGATGAAGTGCCGTGCGATATCCGGGTGGTTTTGGTAGAGCTTCCGGTACATGTCTTTAAACGAATCCCGATAGGGATAGAGATGTTCATATTTTTCGCCGTAAATGAAGTCCGTTTCGAAAAAAAATTCCCACAGGGCATCCATATCCACCGTGGTGGATACATTGGCTCCGGTATCGAGGTGAGCGCCGACGAGATGGTTGAGGCGGGTGAAGGCGTCAATGGCCATATCGTTGATGGCCAGGCCGTACTGGACATGAGGGGCCTGATCATCCTGACGGCGGTAAACCACCTGCGCTGAACACTGCATTTCCGCTACTCCCGCATAAAGGATGCACACATCAGGAATCATCAAGCCCGGCATCAGAGTCTGCTGCTCCGGATGTTCCTGTATTGAAAAGCCCGACGTGGAAATATCGACAATGTCTCTTTCCACGATGCGCAGGGAAAAAGGATGCCGGAATTTTATCGTGAATGAAGGTGTTGTATGCTGGCGCGGATTGCGAAAGTCCCGCTTGATGTAAAGCGGAGACTGATCATCCAGCGGCGCGAACACCGTTCTGCCGTCAGGCATGTCTGTGCCGTTGCGGATACATCGGCACAATCCGGTAAAAAGTTTAGTGTCCTGATCAAAAAGATCCAAACGAACTGGTTTATTTTCATCCCAGGGAGCGGGAGGCAGGCTGGGTGAAAGGATAACGCTCATTCCCGTGGGGGAAAATTCCACCATGCGGCCGTCCATAACGATCTGATCCTGCCGTATTTCACAGGTAATGTTGCGGCAGGGGTAGCGCCTAGTTTGTCTTTTGATGATAACGGATGCCTCCGCGGACAGGGCGAGATCGATATCATCGCCCTGACGGCTGATCAGGTGAACCGGTGCGAGAATCGTGGCCAGACCGTCGTCGATCATGAGATAATCCGGTTCGTATAGCAAAGCGTCCACCTCGTGTGGCGGTTTGAGCGTACAGGTGATGGTTTCCGACATGCAGGGCCGGGGTAGGGCAGTCATCAAGATGTGGTTGCCTGAAGGCTTCAGCGCGAATAGCACGCTGACAGTCCCGCCGGTAAAATTCAGATAATTGAGCTTGTTGATGAGTTTGTTGAGCGGGATTTTCTTTCTTTGATCTTCCTGTTCGAGAAGCCTTTCATTTTGAAAAGTCCACGGGAGGGGGAGAGAGGAACTCAGAGGGGTCGTGATGCCAAGGGGTTTGCTGCTTTCTTCACTCATGCCGCTACCTCCTTTATCTTAATCCGTTAATGATAATGAAGCACTGTCTGGCAACACCAAAGTTAAAGCATAGGCTCAGACTTATAAACGCATGTGTCTTTCATTGTCAATGAGTAATTGGGTATTTTTAGTTTTTGCTCTTGTGATTTCAGTACATATTTGTCATGATTAAAAGAAATTGAGGGGCATGACCATGCGAAAAAACATAAAAGCCTTTTTACTGTCGTGGGTTGTTTGGGCGCTTATAACGGGGTGCACAGGATATGAAAGGCAGGTGGCGCCTTTCAAAATGCCGCAAAGCTCTCCCAATGCGGTTGATATTGACGGCGCTGTTATCGCAGCCCGGGCCTTTGTGAAAACATCCGAGGCCAAAGAAATATTCGGATTTGATATCCGTGCCGCAGGCATTCTGCCCGTGCAGGTGGCCATCGACAACAAAAGCGATCATCCCCTGATTATCGTGGCGGATCAGACATTTCTGATTGATGAGGAAAGCAGTGTGTGGCCGATTCTTGATCAGACAATGGCCTACGACCGACTTTCGAAAGTAACGGAATTGTCCCGGGTAGCCCCTGAAGCGGTTAAAGGCGGACTGCTTTTGGGCGCGGCAGGTGCTGTGATCGGCGCCGCGATCGGCATCGTGACCGGAACCAATATAGGTGAGGCTGTGGGCAAGGGCGCGGCCATCGGTGCGGCGGCGGGCGCTGTGACAGGGGGTGCTCAGGGTGTGGCCGGTCACGAAGAAGTGAGGCATCAAATTAAAGACGATTTGCAGAAAAGATCCCTGCAATACCGCGCGATCAAACCCGGCGAACTGGCTTACGGGTTTATATTCTATCCCGGCGAAGCCAAGACGGCCAGAGTATTGCGCCTGCAGGTGAAAGCAACGGATACAAGAAAAATATCCACGTTTAATATGAAGCTGGAATAGCGGTTTGAAAATTTATGAGCAGAGGCTCGACACCCCGGGGAGAGCGAATGAAAACTGCAAAGCATTCAGGAACAAATAAATACGCAGTCCATTTTCTTTTCTAAACGTCAATGCATTGCACTGAGAGCGGAAAATGAAAGAAGTCCTGATCGCCGTCAGCGGTATCATCCTTTTTTTAGTCGGTATGATTCGACTGTCTTCCGCTGTTCGGAAAATGGTCAATGTCCGCATTAAGGAATATGTGAAGTACGCGGTGGAAAAACCGTTTTTCGGCCTCGTGACCGGTATGCTGTCCGCCGTGTTGTTTCAAAGTTCCTCCGCTTCGACGGCGCTTACCATCAGTCTGGTCAGTGCTGGGTTGATTACTTTTTACAGCTCACTGGCCATCATGCTGGGCGCGGATATCGGCACCACACTGACGGTTCAGTTCGTTATCTGGCGATTTACGGATTTTTCCCCTTTGATTGTTTCCATTGGCGGTCTTTTGTGGATGACAAGAAGGGGCAGGCTGCATGTGGCAGGCGAACTGATCTTTTATTTCGGTCTGATCTTTTTCGGCCTGGAGCTTGTCAGTCAGGCGGTCTTGCCGCTCAAAGAGTCACCGGCCTTTGTCGCGATATTTACACAGACGAAAAGCCCTCTATTCGGTATTGGTCTGGGGATGGTGGTGACGGCCGTTGTTCAGGCGTCGGCGATCCCGATCAGCATTCTGGCACTGCTGGCGCAGCAGGAAATGGTCAGTTTGGAAAACGCGCTGCCGGTAGTCATGGGCGCGAACATCGGCACCACGGTGACTGCGCTTCTTGCCGGTACTGTCGCGAATATCAATGGAAAAAGAAGCGCTGCGGCACAACTGATTTTCAAATGCACGGGCGTCTTGATTTGTCTTTTGTTGATGCCGCATTTCATCTCGCTGCTTAAAGACCTTTCTCCTTCAACCGCTCAGCAGATTGCCTTGGCGCACTTGTTTATAAACCTTGTCATCGTTTTGGTGTTCATTTTCCTTTTGAAGCCGTTTGCCATGGTCATGCAAAAAATGCTTCCCGGCGAAGGGGAGACGCTGCCCGTGTGGCCGGAGTTTATCAATTCAAAAGATGCCGCCAATCCCTATCGAGCGCTCGCCAGTGTGCAAAAAGAGTTGCAACGTCAAGTCGCGCTGGTTTTGAAAATGTTTACAGAAACCCGGGGACTGATGAAGGACTATCAGGAAGTGAACAGAAAAAATGTCGCCTATGTCGGGATGGTGGTGAATAACCTGCGCGCGCAGATTGTAAAATTTCTTCTGAAAGTTTCCGCGAGGCATCTGTCCGCGCATCACGCCATGCGCCTGTTTGTTTATACCGCCATGGCAGGCGATATTGAAAGCATGGGCACCCACGTCAGCGCGCTGAGCCGTCTGGCTGCAGAGAAGGCCGAAGGAAACATTCCTTTCAGTGATTGCGGCGAAGAAGAACTTGACGACATTTATCTGCTGGTTGGCAAAAATATCGAAGACGCGCTGGCGCTCTCCGAAGAGGCTGATCCGAAAAAAATCCAAAGCGTTTTTTCCCGGGAGGCGCTGATCGACGTCAAAGTCAAGCAGTCCCGCGATAACCATCTCCAGCGTTTTTTTAACCGCCAGTGCCGGGCCTCCGCCGGCCCGATTTTTGTCGAGATGCTCATTCATCTGGAGCGTATTTCCGATCATTGTAACAATATCGCTGAACACGTAAGCGATCTTCAGTAGCAGATGCCGTGCAGGAACCTGTTTTGCCCTGCCTGGAAAAACTATTGCCGTAATCGGCGATATCTTCTATAATGCATCCAAATTCGATCATCCGCCAGAAGGGGGTATTTATCCATGGATAAAAGAATGAACGCATTGGCATTTGCGCTGGAAAACGAAGAAAAGGAGCGCGAATTTTATCTGGCTCATGCCCGGAAAACCAAGAATATGGCTGGCAAGAACATGTTCAAACAGATTGCTGATGAAGAAAAAGAACATTACGAGATGATTAAAAAACTCCATGAAAAATGGGAACAGCAGAAGAAATGGCCTGCCAGCGTGCCTTTGAAGGTTAAGAAGTCGGTCGTCGGAACCGTTTTGCAATCCATGGCCGGTAAAAAATCGGCCCGGATTACCGGCACAGATGATGAACTTAAAGCCGTCCGCACGGCGATTGATTTTGAGGCGCGCGGTGTGGCCTTATATTCTAAATTAGAAAAACAATCCGTCGACCCGAAGGAAAAAGCGTTTTTCAATATGCTGGCGGGAGTTGAACGTGAGCATCTTCTGTCGCTCAAGGATACGGCAGAGTTTCTGCTGGACCCGGCCACCTGGTATCTGCATAAGGAAAAAGCGGGTCTGGACGGTGGGTAAAAAAGGATCAGGCGGGGCTGTCCGGCATTTCATCTTCCAGCCGGCAGCTTACCTCCGTCCAACGCAGGTAGGATGCCTCCAGTTCTTTTTCAATGGCTTTTAAATCAATCTGAATCTCTTTGATTTTAGCCGAATCCCTGTGTATCTGCGGATCGCACAGGGCTATTTCATGAGCGGATTTTTTGCTTTCCAGTTTGGTGATGGCTTCTTCCACCGCGGCCAGTTCCCTTTTTAAAGCGTTTTTGATTTTGGACAGTCGGTTACGTTCTTCCGCTTCAATTCTTTTTTGATCCTTCAAAGAAAGCGTTCTGCTGTCGGTGCCCGCGTCCGTGCGGGGGGCCGACGCTGTCTTGTCCGCTGTTATCTGGGCGCGCTTCTCGATGAAGTAGGAGTAATTTCCCGGGTAATCCTGTATGGCGCCGTCTTTGAGTTCAAAGACCTTGTTGACCAGGTGATCCAGAAAGTACCGGTCGTGTGAGACAATGGCCACCGTGCCGTGGTAGTGGATGAGCGCGTTTTGAAAAATATCCTTTGTCTTGATGTCCAGATGGTTAGTCGGTTCATCCAGAATTAGAAAATTCGTGTCGAGCAGCATGATTTTTAAAAGCGCCAGACGGGATTTTTCGCCGCCGGACAGAATGCCGACAGACTTGAAGATGTCGTCGCCCGAAAAAAGAAATGCGCCTAAGAGGTTGCGTTTGGTCTGGTCGTCGGCTGATGTGGCAACCGAGTTAACTTCCTGCCAGATCGTGTTTGCATAGTTGAGATTTTGCGAACTCTCCTGTGAAAAAAAGGCCATGTTGACCCCGTCACCGTATTTTACGACGCCGGTCGCCGGTTGTTCCGAAAGACTCAGAAGTCTGGAGAGCGTGGATTTTCCGGATCCATTGACGCCGACAAAGGCGACTTTGTCGCCGCGAAACAGCGTAAAATTCAATCCGGAGAAAACGGTCAAATCGCCGTAGGCGTGTCCCAGATCGGAAACTTTAACGACCTCTCTGACACTTTTTTTGCCTTCGGGGAATTTCATGGCGACACTTTTAGCGCTGCCGTCAAGTTTGATTTCCTTGAATTTTTCCAGCATCTTAACCCGGCTTTGCACCTGCGCGGCTTTGGAGGCCTTGTAGCGGAACCGCTCGACAAACTCTTCAATTTTCCTGATTTGAGCTTTTTGCAGTTCCATTTCTTTTTTGAGCGCTTCGAGACGCCGGTCTTTCTCGGACAGGTAATAGGTGTAATTCCCCTTATAAATGGAGATGCGGCGGTTGGATAACTCAGCAATCTGCGTGGTGATTTTATCGAGAAAAAAATGGTCGTGGGAAATGACCAGGATCGTTCCCGGGTAATCCTTGAGGTAACTTTCCAGCCACTCCATGCTTTCCGTGTCCAGATGGTTGGTTGGTTCGTCCAGAAGCATGATGTCCGGTTTGGCCAGAAGGATGGATGTCAAAAGAATACGCATTTTCCAACCGCCGGAAAACAAATCACAGGTCTTGCCAAAATCCTTTTCACTAAAACCGAACCCTTTGAGGATCTGTTTGGCTCTGGCTTCAAAGGCATAGCCGTCGCGGGCGGAAAATTCCGCCGTTTTGTCGGCATAATGGCGGGCCAGTTCGCTGTATTCATGGGTATTGGGCCTGACATGGGCAATCTGTTGTTCGAGGGTTCGGATGGCATCCTCCAGTTTGGCGATGCCGCTTTTTTCCCGCAGATAGTCGATCAGTCCCATGGCTTCGAGTTCAACCAGATCCTGCGGCAGATAACCGATCTTTTTTTGTCTGCGATCGGGAATGTCAATCAGACCGGAATCGAGATGCACCTGATCTAGGATGGCGCGAAAGAGCGTGGTTTTGCCCGTGCCATTATCGCCTACGAGACCGACGCGGCCCTTGGGATGGATGGTCCAGTTAATGTCATCAAAAAGCTGTTTCTCTAAGAAGGACAAACTGACATTGCGAAAATAAATCACGGATTGCTTCCTGAAAACCTTTCTTTGTGGATATCGGCCCGTCTCATCATGGCTGCCCTATCTTTTCTTCCGGAAGATCAGCTTGATCGGAACTTTGTCAAATCCGAATTCGGATCGGATGGAGTTCATCAGGTAGCGTTCGTAAGAAAAGTGAACGCCTCTGGCATGGGAGACAAAGAAGATAAAGGTCGGCGGCTTTGTGCCTGTTTGTGTGGCGTAGGAGATACTCATGGAGCGGTTTTGGAAACGCGCCAAGGGGTTTTTCTGCACGGAGCGTTCCACCAGATCATTGAGCGGAGACGTTCCCACCCGCTTGGTGTATTGTTCATAGACCTCATTGATCACAGAAAAAATCTTCGGAGCCCGCTGTCCGGTCAGCGCTGAGATAAAAATGATCGGAGCGAAATCCATGAACTTAATCTCACCTTTGATTTTTTCGACAAACTTGCCGACGGTGGCATTGTCTTTATCAATTTTGTCCCATTTATTCACAACGATGATACAGGCCTTGCCTCGCTCATAGGCCAGCCCGGCAATTTTCGCGTCCTGTTCAGTGATGCCTTCTTCCGCGTCAATCAGCACCAGCGCGATATCGCAACGGTTGATGGATTTGAGCGCCTGAATCACGCTGTATTTTTCCAGCGTCAGACTGATCTTGTTTTTCCGGCGGATGCCCGCCGTGTCGATCAGAAGATACTGCTTTCCGTGTACCTTGACGGTCGTGTCGATGGCATCTCGCGTCGTTCCCGGCGTGGGATTGGCAATGGTTCTTTCCTTGCCGCAAATCAGGTTGACCAGGGAGGATTTGCCGACATTCGGTTTGCCGACAATTGCCACCGCAATGGGTTTATCCTCCTTTTCGTCTGCCGGCTCCGCTTCGGGAAAATCTGCCGTCAGCACCGCCAGCAGTTCATCCACACCCAGACCGTGTTGAGCGGATATCGCATAGATCTCGTCGATGCCCAGACGATAGAATTCCGTGAGGAGTTCTTCATGACGTTCGCCGTCCACTTTATTGGCGGCGTAATAGACATTTTTGCTCCGACTGCGTAACTGACGGGCAATTTCAACATCCGAAGGTGTGAGGCCGTCTTTGCCGTCCATGAGGAAGATAATCACATCCGCTTCTTCAATGGCCAGATTCGACTGTTCACGCATCTGGATCAAAATGCGTTCTTCGGTGGCGGGTTCAAATCCGCCCGTGTCGATCAGCGTGAAGGCTTTATCGTGCCACTGACAGTCCATATAATTCCGATCCCGTGTCGCGCCCGGTTCGTCAATGACGATAGCTTTCTGCTTTCCCGCAATACGGTTGAAAAGTGTTGACTTGCCTACGTTGGGTCTTCCGACGATGGCGATGACGGGTTTTGCCTGCATGGGGTCCTCTATTTCAATAATCCGAATTCGCGTAACATTCGGTCGGAGCTGGTCCAGTCTTTTTTCACGCGCACGAACAATTCCAGAAACACCTTTGCGCCGAGCAGTCGCTCCATCGACAAACGGGACTGGGTACCGATTTTTTTGAGCATGGCGCCCTGTTTGCCGATCATGATCGCTTTTTGCGAATCTTTCTCCACATGGATTGTCGCGCTGATCCGGATCAGGTTTTTGGCTTCGTCTTCCTTGAATGAATCCACCGTGACGGCCGACACGTAGGGAATTTCCTGCTGCGTCAGATGCATGATCTGCTCGCGGATGAATTCGCCCGCGATAAAACATGGGGTGTCCATTATATGGATGCATGCCGCTGGCTTATGGGAGAGACAGCTCCTGTTGCAATTACT
>JAWOJC010000230.1:0-6654 GCA_046484315.1 Smithellaceae bacterium
TGTGAGCTTTCTTCAATTCATTCTGCACGACACTGAGTCTGCTCTTCACGGCATCATGTTTTTCCTGAAATTGTCGTTCAAGGTCGTGGAGTTTCTGGCTGAGTTCGTGAATCTCCCTGGTAAGCAGGGTGAGCTTGCCTGCAAGATCGTTCTTTTCGATTTCGGCAAATTTGACGCTGCCTCCTAATTGAACAGCCAGCGTGTGCTTATCGGCCTCAATCGCAAGGATCGTCTCGTATTGCCCGTCAATGTCGTTGGCCATTTGTTCATGGCGGGTGTAAGCATCAATATCGAGCAGATACCCTTCAATTTTTCCCAATGGTTCTTGCAGGGCCGCCAGATTGATCGTGTAGAGTTTCTCATCCTCCACTAACGAGTAAATAATGGATTGCTTGATAAATCCCGATTCCAGCTTGTAGTTGAGGTATATGTTCGAAATGGTGCGGGGGATATTTTCATAGCTTTTACTTTCGAACAACGAAAAAGGGCGCATTTTTATGTCGGATGGCACACCGTAAAGAATCTCACGCGCGTCTCGGTGCCGATCTATGAGGGAAGAATAGAAGAGTTTCCGGGCATTGAAAACTTGGACAATTTCTTGAGGAGTCTTAGCCTGGTGATGTCCGTCAATGAAAAGTTCTTTAAGAAACGGCGTTCTGACAAACCGGAAGCACGCCCTGTTTTGCGATTTCAAGACGATGGCAAGATACACGTCGTCATCTTTGAGAACCTCATACACAATGTAAGAATTTGGAAATTTCAGATAGAACTCGCTAAACGACTTTTGATCCACGTCTATGCCGAGACTACGGGTGTTGACATTGTAAAAGAAGAGGACCGCGCGTAAAATCGTACTTTTCCCCACGCCGTTGACTCCGGCAATATGGACATTGCCGTCAAGACGCAGTTCGGCATACGGAATGTCGGCGCTATTGATAAAGTAAATCGCCTTCAGACTCCTCATCGGCATCCTCCTCAATGATGCGTGCAAACAGGTCTTCTAAGTAACGGAACGAACTTAGCACTTTGTATCTCCGCTCATCTTGATCTTCAAGCTCGATGAATTGCCTGTCAAGCTGCGCCACCACAGCTTCCGCGATGTCAGTCAAATTTTCTTTATTCAGTTTCAGGGATTGATTGATATCTTGCAATTTTTGTTTCAACGCAATATCCATTTGGCAGCGTTGGACAATCGCAGCCACCGTAAACGTGGAATACGCTGTGAAGGTTGTCTCGTAACTTTTGAAGAAATCCACAAGGTCAATAAAACGCAACGCCCGTTCGAGTCGATCTTCCAGGGTTGTGCGTTTGAAGTCTTTGCTGAAATAGTAATAGCCGTTCCCGCGTTTCAGCAGAAATCCGATGCGTGCAAAGTAGTCATACAAGCTATCAAAGGATTCATCAATCACATTGCACAGTTTTTGAATCTCACGGTCAACACTGTTTTCGCAAATAAAACCGGGTTTGTTGGACGTTAAAATTTCGAAAATATCATCAGCTTTCTCAGGAAGATTCTCCATTAGGGCCTCCGTGGAAACACCAAAGCATATTCGAGGTTTTGGCAGGTGCCAAAGTCATCTTGAATTATGAATTCGCCTTCGAATACTGCAATCATTTGCGTAAACAATGTCACCCGTTCGATGAAACCCGTTTCCCGCTGAAACTCATGCTCCTGAAGAAACCGGAATAAATCCTTGTAACTGCGCACAAAAACTTCGTGCAATGCCTCGAAATTGGGGACAATCTCCTGCTCTGCATCCGTGTGCAGATAGCGCGCATCAATCGGTGGGGCTGCCTGAGCTTTATGGATTGGGCGGCGTTGAACGTTTTTCGCTACCTTTTTGACTAATTCCAGGCTGGCATCGTCTTCCAGCATGTCTAAGGGAAATCTGGTGTAAAAGCGAAGATCCTTTTGCAATGGGAAGGTGTATTCATTCTTGATGACGTCGCGAATATTAGTCTTATATTCCAATTCATGCTGATCTTTGAGCGTTTTCAGGCGTTGAACTTTCTTAAATACCTCACTATGATATTTGATTCTTCTGAGGTATTCGATAATATCTTCCTGAATTTTAATCAGGTTGATGGAAGCGCCGCTGATGGTTAATTGCAGACGGTAAGCAATACGCTCCAATTCATCGTCATACGCATTGAATAACAGCACCTTCCAGCTTTCGCTTTCAAAAACTTCCGAGCCGATTTCGATCAGTAAACGCGAGATCAAATCGCGATCCTCGCGGTACTTGTTCAGCTTTTTCTCCTTTATTCCAAAGTCTTGTTCGGTTTTGTACACCGTTTCGATGTTGGTTTGCAGCCGAATGATGTTTTGTTCGATGTCGCGATTCAGACGGGCGAGATTGATTTTGATTTCGGCCAGATATTTTTCCTTTTCCCTGGCGTTCTCCACGCCGAAATAATAGTCGATATGCTCTTGCAGGCGTTTGATTTCTTCGGCAATATAGGCCGTATCAATCTGCTCGCCGATGTTCAGAAAATCCTCGAAAAAACGCGAAATGCTTTCGTTGAGACGTAGGACACCGGAACCGGTTTCCTGAATAATGTCGTTGCTGAAGAGCGCGTCAAGGCGTCGACTGTCGGTGTACAAGCTATTTTCAACCTGTTCGCGTTTAACGCCGCTTTTGCGTTGCCCGAACAACAGCGAAATCAGGTCATAATTGCGATTGAGGAGCTTGATAAAATCTTTGACAGTCATAAATAGACAATGACGGTATCAGTATCTTTCGTTTTGACAAGTGACTTTATTATCGTCAACATAGAAACGCATGATGCAAAAGTCAAATAAAAAACCTTGACACGTGTCGTGTTTATAGGAGAAAAAGAGGCGGTGAAGGACTTCTTGCAAAGTCCCAATACGGCGAATTCGTCATAATTCAGACATCCATCACGTTGTGAACTTCCCGCGATGTGTTGAAATTTACGAGGCAAACGACATGCAAGCAACCATTCGAATTGATCGTACGTTGATAGAACAAGCCATGTCTCTGGCTGGTCTTTCAACCAAAAGAGCAACCGTTGAAGAAGCGCTTCGTCAATTAATCCGACGTTCCAAACAACAGCAAGTTCGAAACCTGCGCGGAAAGCTTCATTGGGAAGGGGATTTGGCGGAGATGCGCATAGGGAGAACAGATGTTACTGGTTGATTCCTCTGTCTGGATCGATTATTTCAACGGCAGGATCACGCCGCAGACTAATCATCTTGATGCCATTTTGGGCATTGATGATATCGTGATCGGTGATCTTATTTTTACTGAGGTTTTACAAGGGTTTCGTCATGATAAGGACTATGAAGCCGCCAAAAAGGCTTTGTATGCGTTTCCGATTTTGTCTCTGGGCGGTTCTGACATGGCGTTGAAAAGCGCAAACAATTACAGACTTTTACGAAAGCGGGGAATTACCATCAGGAAAACTATTGATTGTTTCATTGCGACGTTTTGCATTGAACATGCATTGGAAATCCTCCACGCTGACAATGATTTCGATCCATTTGAACAGCATCTCCGCCTGAAAGTCGTGCATCCCTGATGACCACAGTATTTTCGATAACAGCGCAGACAGACTTTCAAAAAAGATGGTTATATCAGGCCATGCCGCCTGAGTTTGCGCCACAGGGTGCTGCGATCAATCCCCAGGGCCTGGGCCGCGCGGGTTCTGTTGCCATTGTACTGCTTGAGGGCGTCCAGGATGGTTTGCACTTCCAAATCCTGAAGGCTGGAGGCCTGGATTGGATGTTCTGGCGCAGGTATTGGAGAATTGCAAGCCTGAAGATAGGCCGGCAGACAGGCCGCCGTGACTTCTGCGCCTTTACATAAAACAAAGGCATGTTCCAGGATGTTGCGCAATTCGCGCACATTGCCGGGAAAATCGTAGTCCAAAAGAATGCGCAGCGCATCGGTGTGGAGGGCCTGAATTTGCTTGCCGGTCATTTGCTTGAAATGCTGAATGTAGTGATTCAGCAGCAGCGGAATGTCTTCGCGCCGTTCGCGCAGCGGCAGCAGATTGATGGTCATCACGTTCAGACGATAGTATAAATCCTGCCGGAATTGTCCGCTTTGGATCAGTTCGGGAAGATTACGGCTGGTGGCCGCAATCAGGCGCACATCAACCTGATGGGTTTTAGCACTGCCCAACGGCTCGAACGTGCCTTCTTGCAGCACGCGCAACAGTTTGACTTGCATGGCGGGGGAAATATCGCCGATTTCGTCCAGAAACAACGTACCCTGATCGGCCAGTTGAAAGCGTCCGGGCTTATCCTGCCGGGCATCCGTAAACGCGCCCTTCACATAGCCAAACAGTTCCGATTCCAGCAAGGTATCCGGCAGCGCACCGCAGTTGACCACAATCAGGGCGCGATCTTTGCGCGCGCTTAAATTGTGAATCGCCCGCGCCACCAATTCCTTGCCCGTGCCGCTTTCGCCCTGAATCAGCACCGAGGCCTGGCTCTGAGCGATGTCGGGTAAAATATCGAACAGGCGCAGAAACGCCGGGTGCTTGCTGATGATGTCATGAAAAGAGTAGCGTTGTTCGGCCTCGCTGACTAAGTGCTTAATGATCGACAAATCCCGGAAGGTCTCCACGCCGCCCATAAAGTTGCCAGCGCTGTCTCGGAGCACCGCGGTGCTGATGCTGACGGGCAATTCTTCGTTTTCAGCGTTCAGAATCGTAATCTCGCGATTGACAAGGTTCTGTCCCGTTGCCAGGGTTTTTTTCAAGGCACAGTCTTCAAAACACACATTGGCCCGAAAAATTTCGCAGCAATATTGCCCGACGGCCTCCTCACGCGCGAATTTTGTAATCTCTTCGGCCGCCCGATTGAACGACGTAATGCGGAAATCGCGATCAATCGTGAACACGCCGTCGGCGATGCTTTCTAAAATCAGGTCAACCAGGTCCTTGTTTGCGACTATATCCATAGCGTTGCTCCAAACCTCATGTGCTGGGCTGACATGTTCGCAGAGACAGAGGATTCTGTCAATGTGTAAACATCGTCAACATCCATTTGGCATGCGCATCCTGCTGCAAACTGCCCTGTTCTTCGAAAATTTTCACCCCCTCCCCCAGGCTTCACGGCCAAAAGATTACAAAAAAGATCCTGCCGGGCTTGACAAAATTGAAAAATATCTTATTTTAGTACTGAACAGTCAGTATTTATTCTAACCTTTTACCAACCTTAGATCAGAGGGACCATTTATGAGGACAATGATGCAGGGACATTACCCTCACAAACTCTTCCCTTGTGACGGCTATGAAAATCCTTTTAATTGCGCCATCGTCAGGTTATTGGAGAGGCCTGGGCAGAAAACAGTTGTTTAACGGCAAGACGTTCCGATTTTCAATGTTATCGCTGCTGACCGTTGCAGCGCTGACTCCCGAAGAGCATTCGGTCAGAATTCTGGATGAGCAGCTTGAAGACATTCCGGCCACGGTTGAAGCAGATGTGATCGGCATCACGGTCATGACAGCCACTGCGCCGCGGGCCTACGAACTGTGTCTGCGTTTTAAACAGCAAGGCATTCCGGTTGTATTAGGCGGCTTTCATCCGACTTTTAATGTTGATGAAGCCGGAAAATATGCCGACGCCGTGGTCATCGGCCCGGCCTATGACGCCTGGCAGGCTGTCCTGCGCGACGTGCAGGCCGGAGCCTTGCAGAAACAGTATTTGGGCAATCCCGCAGGCATTGTGCCGACCACGCTTCCCAAACATCTGTTGAACGCCTCCAAGTACGTCTCGGTGCATACCACCTATGCCACCTTAGGATGTCGGAACGATTGTCATTTTTGCTCGATCAAGTCATTTTATCAGGGCCAGCGGTATGTCAGAAAAATCGATGACATCGTGCAGGAACTCCGCAGTTTCCAAAGCCGATTTGTGATGTTCGTGGACGACAATCTGACGCAGGATCGCGAGTATGTGAAAGCCTTGCTAACAGCCATGCAACCCTTGAAAAAGACCTGGATCACGCAGGCCTCCATCGATATTGCCGATGATGCGGACTTGCTGGCGCTGATGCGCGATTCCGGCTGTGTGGGCGTCTTTATCGGTCTGGAAACCTTTTCGCTGCAAGCGTTGTCCAGTCAGGGCAAAGTGCTCAAATCGCCGCAATTCTATCAGGAAGCCGTGCAGAAACTCCATCAGCACGGCATTTTTGTCGAAGCCGGCATCATTTTTGGCTTCGATGTCGATGAGCCGACGGTGTTTAAGCGCACGCTCCAAACCCTCGACCGGATTGGCATTGACGCCATTCAGGTGTCGGTGCTGACGCCCTTGCCGGGCACGCAACTGTTCGAAAGTCTGAAGGCGCGCATTTTCGACACCAACTGGGAGCATTACGATTACAAACATGTGGTTTTTCATCCCACGCACATGCTGCCGGAAGAATTGGACGCCGGCAATCAATGGGTGATTCGGAAATACTATGCCCCCCTGAGGATTCTGAAACGGGTTAGCCGCTGGCTTAGAACCCCGAACGGACTTCGTCACCTCATCTATCCGCTTGGCCTGAATCTGGCCTACTTAGGTCGAGTCCTGCGCTTCCATATCCGAGGATACAATCCCGCCGCCCCGAAAGTTCGGCAGGCCAAAACATGGCGTCAGAAAAAACAGTCTATATACGCACCTTCACCCACCACGCGATG
>JAWOJC010000013.1:0-4405 GCA_046484315.1 Smithellaceae bacterium
GCCGTCCACTGGTCGAAACTGGCCGGGCCGACGGCCTTTTATGTCAAGGGGTTGATCATCGTGCTTTATCCGATTGTCTGGTTGTCGGAGAAATTTACGAAATTGTTTTCGCGCGGGCAGAAGGTGCACGTCTTCAGCCGCGATGAGTTTGTCGCCATGGCAAGGGTCGGTGAACAGGCCGGTCAGATTGCCAACAGTGAAGCCCGGATGATTCGAAATCTGTTTCGGTTCGGCTCGATGGAAGTCACCGATATCATGACGCCGCGCATTATTGTTTCCGCTTTGCCCGAGGAGATTACGATTGCTGAGGGTCTGGCTTCGATAGAGCAAAAGCCGTTTTCAAGGCTGCCCCTGTACAAGACCGATATTGATGACGTTAGCGGATTTGTTCTCAAGGATGATGTCCTCTTGAGAATTGCTCAGGGCCGGGCCGATGAACCGCTTGCCTCTCTGAAACGGAAAATGCTCGTCGTGCCGGAAACTGTATCCCTGACCACACTTCTGGAAAATTTACTTAAAGATCGTCATCATATCGCGTTGGTCGTTGATGAATACGGCGGCACCTCCGGGCTGGTTACGCTTGAGGATGTTGTGGAGACCCTGACCGGAATAGAAATTACCGATGAAAAGGATGCGGTGACGGATATGCGGGCTCTGGCGCGCAGGCAATGGCGCGACCGTGCCCGGATCATGGGGCTCGATGTGGATGTGCTGCAACAAGACAATCTTCTTGATCCCTCTCCTTCTGATTCCCGTCAGCAATAAGGGGGTAAAAAAATGACGTGGCATAGTCATAGCGGCATGACGAATCGTGGCGGTAAAAAAACTTGATGATGTTTGTGTGTTCCGCATGAAATCGATTGATAAACTCAAGCGTCTGACGGGCGAGTCTGTCGAACCGAAGAAGACGGATGTGCCGCCTGCCGGGCCTTGCCCGACACAGAGGCAATCCCAGCTGAGCGATTTGCGGCGCAGAATTGACAGCGTGGTTGCGCGCACGCAGATACGAAGTCAGGCTGTTTTGTCCGAGGCGCAGACGCGCGGAAACCGCGGGCTTGCCGACATGCTTTCCGGCGAAGAAATAGAAAACGAACACGGCCGTTTCTTTTTGTCCTCAGGCAAGCTCTCCGGGGCCAGCCGTCACGGGCATCGCAACATCCGCGAAGCATGGAATTTCGACATGAGCGCCGCGGCCATGCTGGCCAATAACCCCTGCATCAGTGAATATGTTTCCTCGGATGCCTTGTTTCTGGATACGGAAACCACAGGGCTTGCTGGTGGCACCGGCACCATGGCGTTTTTAATCGGACTGGGGTGGTTCGAAGACGGCCACTTTCAGGTCCGGCAAATCCTCGCGCGCGATTTCGGTGAAGAGGCGGCGGCGCTGGCCTACCTTAAAGACGTGGCGTCGCAAAAAAAGTTTCTGGTCACGTTTAACGGCAAAGCCTTTGACGTGAATTTGCTGACGACGCGGTTTATTTTAAACCGGATGCAAAGCGATCTGGCGGGGCTTCCGCATCTGGATTTGTTGCATCCGTCGCGCCGTATTCTGGGGCATCGCCTGGAAAACTGCCGGCTGGTCACGCTGGAGGCGGATATCCTGGGCGTTGTGCGGGAAGGGGATATCCCCGGATGGGAAATCCCGCAGCGCTATTTCGACTGGCTCAGACGCCGCGATCCCCGTTTGCTGGTTGATATCTTTGAACACAACCGTCTGGATGTGATTTCCATGGCGACGCTGACCGCGCATCTGGTTGAGGTTCTCACCGCGCAATCGGCCCGGCAACACACGCATACCGACGACTATCTGGCGGCCGCCCGGCTTTTGCTGCAGCGTTCCAATGCGCAGGGTGTCGAAAATATCCTGGACATCTTTCGGGAAAACAGCTGCACGGATTTTTCCGGCGGGTCGAAAAAGAAACTGGCGCAACTCTACAAGCGAACCGGCCGCACAGACGAAGCTCTGCGCCTCTGGCAGCAAATGGTCGCCTGCGCGCCGGTGGAATATTACGCCGTCTCCGAGCTGGCCAAATACCTGGAGCATACAGACAGGAATTACGAACAGGCGGCAATCCTTATCGAAAAGGCGTTTGCGGCAATCAACGCCTTTTCGGAAGAAGATAAAGCCTCTTTATCCCACCGTCTGGCAAGGCTCAAAACCAAACTGGCCGCCGGGCGGTAACAGAGGCCACCCCTGGTCGATGAAATCTCAGCGAAAACAGACGCTCCGACAAGCCGAACAGAAATACAGGCTATCGGATGACTCGCGAATTTCAGATTCCGCCCGCTGCATCCGATAGCATCATCGGAGCCTGGATCAAAGTACACCCGCTTCGGGATCAAAGGAGGGCACAGGTCTTTCATGCAGCGACATAAAAACCGTTTTCTTTGGCAAAAAATCATCAAATATCCGCTTGTCTTTCTCCTGCTCATCGCGGTTGCCTGCTCGGGCGGCAGCTCCGACGCACCGCCTTACAACTACACGCTGACGCTGGTTCACATGAATGACACGCATTCGCATCTGGAGGCCGTGCCGCTCAACTTCTGGATTGACAATGTAAAAACCACCGCGCAGGCGGGCGGTTTTCCGCGTCTGAAAACCGCCATCGACGAGATGCGCGAACGTCATCCGCATCTGCTTTTGCTCCACGGCGGCGACGCGGTACAAGGCACGCTCTATTTCACGCTCTTTAACGGCGAGGTGGAATTCGACTTTCTCAATCTGCTGGGCATTGACGCGATGACCTTCGGCAATCACGAATTCGACCGCGGCTGCGGCCCGATTCCCGGCTGGATTACGCGAAGTGAATTCCCCTGGCTTTCCGCCAATATCGACTTTACCGGCGAACCGGCCATCGCGCCTCTGGTTTCGCCCTATCTGATCAAAGTGATTCAGGGTGAGCGCGTGGCGATTATCGGGCTGACCACCGAGACGACGCCCGAAACCACACTGGATGTCGGAAACGCCGTATTTCACGATGCCGTGGAAAGCGCCCGCACGCAGGTTCAGGCACTGACTGCAATGGGCATCAATAAGATTATCCTTCTTTCCCATCTGGGTTATGACAAAGACCTGGCGCTGGCCGCGGCGCTCTCCGGCGTGGATATTGTTGTCGGCGGGCACAGCCACTCGCTTTTAGGAGAAGAAGAAAGCCTTGCCGATATCGGCCTGGCATCTGCGGGGCCTTATCCCACGGAGCTTCGGGCGCCGGACGGCAACCGCGTTTTGGTGCTTCAGGCCTGGCGCTGGGGCCACGTTCTGGGGGAAATGCGCGTGCGATTTACGCCCGCGGGTGAAATAGTCAGTTACACAAGCCGGATCACCGTTCCCGTGGGCGATGCCTTTATTCAAAACGGAGAGGCGGTTCCCTTCGACACGCAGGCCTATCTGGATATTCTGGCGGCGCTTGCCGCGAGCGGTTCGGCGCGGATTTATCCCGAAAATCCCCAGGTGGCGGCGCTTTTGGCGCCCTACGCCGCCGAGGTGGCCGCGTTTAGGTCTGTCAAAGTAGCCACTGCTGTAGATCCGATTGTTCAGGGCGTTAACAGCGGTCCTGGGCCCCTGGCCTGCGATTCAATGATCCCGGCCGTGCCCAACGCCCGGGCGGCGCTGATCAATTACGGCGGCGTCCGCCGAGATTTGGAACAAGGCGACATCATGGTGGGCGATGTGCTGGAAGTCATGCCGTTTGGCAACACACTGGTGCTGGTTGATCTGACCGGTGCGGAGCTGAAAACCGCGCTGGAGCAGGGCATTGATTTTCTGATCACGCACTACGGATCGGATCCGGTTTACATGCCCTATGTCGCGTCTCTGAGATTCACGGTTGATATGCAGGCCGCCTCGGGCAGCAGAGTGTCGAATCTGGCGATTGAAGACGATGGATCCTACCTGCCGGTTTCGGATGCCGCCGTTTATCGAATTGTCACCAACGCCTTCGTGGCGGGCGGCGGCGACGGATTTACCGCGATTAAAAACGCGGCCGGATTTCGCAGCGACACAGGCGTGATCGACAGCGACGCGTTTCGAACGCATCTGGCAACCCTGGCAAACGTGGTCAATCCCACGGAAGAAAGGATAACAGTGGTGGAGTAGAAAAAAAGGTTCAAGGTTCAAGGCGTGAGGCTAAAAGCAAAAGGATAAAGGATAAAGGCGAAGACGTTTTATGCGAAATGTAATGCTTACAGATACTTACCTTTGTCCTTTGTCCTTTATCCTTGAACCTTCGTCCTTACCCATTGACACCCATCTGTCCTTTCCCTATACTGCCGGTCATAAACTTTCGAGAAGGGGAACCATCGCAATGACCATTCACATCAAAACCGAAGACCATATTATGCGCATTGAAATCGACCGGCCGCAGAAAATGAACGCCATGACGCGGGAAATGTATTCGCAAATGGC
>JAWOJC010000022.1:0-10683 GCA_046484315.1 Smithellaceae bacterium
GGGTCTCAAAAACCAGTTCCTGTCTGAGCGAGACAAGATCCAGGGCTTGTACATTGTGCTCGATGCCGTGCTGCAGGTTGTAGTATTTGTTGCAAGCGCCGCCGAACGGGTATTTCCTGCCCTCCATTGCAATCATGGAGATTTCACAACGCCTATCGCACTTTTCGCGGCCCCCTTTACAGACAAAGGACTTGCCGTAATGGACGTTGCGGTCCATTAAAACACGCAGGTCGAATGATTGCGGTGCCATCAGACCCGCGGCCATTTTCTTTTTTACAGCCAGCGCCGCTCCCAGAGCGCCCATCAGACCCGGTTCGGGCGGGACGACAATGGGTTTGCCGGTGAGTTCGGCCATGGCCTGCGGCACCGCGCGGTTGTAGCAGACGCCGCCCTGCATAAAGATTTTTTTTCCAACCGGCCGGTTGCCTTTCACGCGATTGATGAAATTCATGCAGACGGAATAGACAAGGCCTGCCAGAATGTCTTCGCGTGTGGCACCTTCGGCAATGGCATTTTTCATGTCGGATGAAATAAAGGCCGAGCATTGATCGTTGAAGTTGGGCGGATATTTACCCTGCAGTGCCAGATTGCCGATATCTTCCATTTTCACGCCGAGGGTCTCATAGGCGGATTCTTCCAGAAAAGAGCCTGTGCCGGCCGAGCAGGCTTCATTCATGGCATAGTCGGAGGCGACCGATTGGGTAAGAAAAGTATACTTGGCGTCCTGACCGCCGATTTCAAAGATCGTATCGACATCCGGATCAAAGTGCGCGGCGGCTGTGGCGTGGGCGAGGATTTCGTTGAGAATGCCGTCTGTGAGCGCGTGCAGACCGGCGATCTGCCGGCCGGACCCGCAGACGCCGAGCGCTTCGATCAGGACCTCCGACGGATCGGCGCTCAGGCGAACCTGATCCAGAATCGCGCGATAGCAATTTCTGGCTGCGCCTACCGGGTCGCCGTTGGTGCGCAGATAGACGTCGGCCAGTACCGCGTCATCCGCTTTACGCAGTAAAATGGCCTTGGTGGTTGTCGATCCGACATCCAGTCCGAGAATGCAGATGTCTGCCGGATTTGCTTTTTGCCTGTATTGTGTTTTGAATTCAACCGGCTGGGTCACGGCGGACAGCGAAGGCAGGGTGCCGTGTGACGGCGCGTTGGTTTTAAAAAGATTTTCGGGGCCGGTCCAGGGGAGGGTTTTATTTTCACAGCCCCAAAGCGCCGCGCCCAGGGCCTCAAAATAGGGCGCTTCGCGGGGGACGATCAATCCTTCGATGTCGCGGCGCAGGTATTCAATCATCATCGTATTTTGGGCGGCGCCGCCTGTGATCATGATATGTTTATGCGGAACCTTTTTGAGCAGTTCCAGAATTTTTCCCGCCATCATCCGGCAGAGTCCGGCGGTGACTTTTGACTTGGGGACGCCTTTGTTGGTGGCGTGTGTGCAATCCGATTTACAAAAAACCGAACAGCGACCGGAAACGAGGTAGGGATCTTCGAGAGCCGCCCAGCCTGCCGCCTCCTCCAGGCTGACATTCATGCGCCTCAATTGCTGTAAAAAAAATTCGCCGGTGCCGGAGGCGCACTTGTTGCCGGTCAAAACATTGGTAATCTGTCCGTGGCGATTCATGACGTAGACCATGAAGGTTTCTCCGCCCGCTGAAACCACCGCGGGGCAGAAAATCCCGGGCGGCTGAAGGTAGCGGGTGGCATACTCCACCGCTTCGGGTTCGGCAAGGGGTGATAAATGAATCAGATCGCGATATTTTCGCCCCGTGACGGCAATCCGGTCAAACTTGTGCATATCCAGACCGGCCAGCATGGAGGACAGTGTCGTTCTAACATTGCCGTCGTGCGGCATGGCGCCATAGTGGAGGATTCTTTTTTCTTTTGGCGTATTTTCAATGGCTGCCAGGCTGACCGTTGACGCGCCCAGGCACAAGCCCAGAGACTTCATGATAAATATCCTCTGTGTCTTCTTCAATTTTTAGATTTAAGGCCCATCCGGTTTTGTCCAGGCCCCGTGTTGCGGCGACGGATGCCCGAGGCCTGAGTATTTCGGTAAAAGGTTGCCGATGTCAAGCGCGAAAATGTGTTCGGGGCCTTGTGCGGACCGGTTGTTTTTTAATTATTTGCTTGTCAAGGCGTTCATTATTGGTTAATAACTGGGTTTGAACATGGATAGTCCGTGCCCCTCACGGATGAATCGTCCGGATTATGAAAGGTTTATGGCACATGGAAGCAACTCTGCCGGTTGAAAAACTGCATCTGATCATACAAGAGCAAAACGAAAAAATGGCCCGGACAAAACAGGAAATGATACCTTTTAAGCAGCTGCTGGGGATGATTCCGGACGGTCTGATGGTGGTCGATGTCGAAGGGAAAATCCTTTTTGTCAACCCGGGGATGGCC
The DNA here is from genome assembly GCA_046484315.1 of Smithellaceae bacterium. Lineage (GTDB taxonomy): Bacteria > Desulfobacterota > Syntrophia > Syntrophales > Smithellaceae > UBA8904. The sequence goes on from JAWOJC010000022.1 coordinate 2,410, forward strand.
GGCATATTCGGATGCGGTTCGGATGAGATGACCGGTCGGCACTACGCCGATCCCCGATGGCGCATTGCGTGTGTCGAAGACGGGCAGGCCAATGAGGATCCGGTTTTCGGCTGGATCGTGCAGGCGGGTCGCCCCTTAACCGGAAAGATCTGTGTCATGGAAAGCCAGGCCGGGTGGAAAAAGATGCTTTCGATTGACGCCCGTCCCTGTTTTGACGATGCCGGAAAACTGTTTGCCATTGCGGCATTTGTCAAAGACATCAGCGAGCAGAGCCGTCTGAAGGGAGAGCATCAGGAAATAAAAGACGTTTATGAGCGTCTGACGCGGTACGCGGATATGGCGATTCTCCGTGTTGAGGCGGTCAGCGGCCGGGTAACGTACCTCAATGAAGCGACCCGGAAAATTCTCGGTTATTCGCTTGAGGAATTTTCATCGGACCCCAAACTGGCGATGAAGGTTTTTCAGAAAGACTATATCAGAAACTGGATACGCGCGGTGGACGCTCCCGGTGACGGCGGGGATGTGATAAAAAATGTCCACGTCGAGTGTACCGCAAAAGACGGCCGGACGGTGGTCATGGAATTTACAGCCATTGCGGTTCGTGGTGCCGACGGCTGCATCCTGCATTTCGAAGCGCTGGGACGGGACATGACCGTGCGCCGCTTCATGGAAGCTGAACTGGCCAAAGCGCAGAAACTGGAATCCATCGGTCTTCTGGCGGGCGGCATCGCGCATGATTTCAATAACATCCTTACCAGCGTGTTCGGTTCACTCGCGCTGGCGAAAATGGAGGTCGCAACGGACGGTTCCGTCTACAAGAGACTGACTGCAGCGGAAGAGCATTGCCTGCGGGCGAAAAACCTGACCCGGAAACTTCTGACGTATTCTCGCGGGGGCTCTCCGCAACGAAAAACGGCCTCGATTGCGACGGTTCTCCGGGAGGCTGTGGGGTTCACGCTCAGCGGCAAGAATATTCAATGCTCTTTTGACCTGCCCGACGGTCTGTGGTCGGCGCAAATCGATGAAGGCCAGATGCATCAGGTGATTCATTCGCTGGTGACGAATGCCGCCGAAGCCATGCCGCTGGGTGGCGCCATTGATGTCGGCGCGCGGAATGTAACCCTGACGGCCGAGCAGGTGCCTGCGCTCAGTGACGGCCGCTATGTGCAATGGTATGTCCGCGACCATGGCATGGGGATTTCCCGGGAGCATCTGAAAAAACTGTTCGATCCCTACTTTACGACCAAGCAGATGGGCAGTGTCAAAGGTATGGGTCTGGGGCTGGCCATCGCGTATTCAATTGTCAAAAGTCACGAAGGAATGATCACGGTGGAGTCTACACCCGGCGCAGGCACGACATTCACGGTCTATGTTCCGGCATCCAACGGGGAAAAACATGAAGTGAAACCGGAGGCGGCGCGTGAAAAACCGTTTACGGGAAAGCACAAGATTATGCTCATTGATGACGAGCAGATCCTACTGGATGTGACCGGCAGCATGCTTACGCATTTGGGCTATGATGTGACGACGGCCAAAAGCCACGAAGACGCACTGGACATCTACGCTCAAAGCAAAGAGGCGAATGCCCCGTTTTCGCTGGTCATTATGGATTTGACGATGCGCGGCGATGAAGGCGGCGAGACGGCCATCCGGCACTGGCAGAACGCTCATCCGGAGGTTAAAGCGATTATTTCCAGCGGCTATATGAATGACCCGGTGATAGAGGAGTACTGGAAGTACGGTTTTGTCGGCGCGATGGTCAAGCCTTATTCGCTGGTTGACCTCAAAGACACGCTGGAAAAAATATTGACCCCCAAAAGCGACTGAACCGCCCCGGAATTTTCCGGACGCCATCGCGCTTACCCGCGGCCGGTCGTCAAATGATCAAAGCAAGGAGTATGAAAAGTCTATGGGCGAAGGCACAAATGATTGCACCCGGAATGTTGTTGATCTCAGACGCCACATGTGGATGGACGGGATTGAAGTGGAGTTGCGCAGGCTGATCTGGCAGATTGCCGTGGTCGGCAAATACATCTCGGCCAGGATACAGGAGTCCAACCGCAAGCTGGCCGGATGCAGAAATATTTATGGTGAAGAACAGCTGGCGCTGGATCGCATTTCCGACGACATTCTGAAAAACAAGCTTCAGCACTCCGGGTTTGTGCGCCAGTATGCCTCCGAAGAGCTCGAAGATATTGTCACCATCGGCAAGGGGCAGGAGCAATACGTCGTCACGGCCGATCCGCTCGATGGTTCTTCGCTGGTGGATACGAATCTGGCCATCGGCACGATCATCGGCATCCACAAGAATTCGGTGATGGATTGCGGCCGCAACACGATGGTGGCCGCGCTCTACATCACCTACGGCCCGCTGATTACCATGATTTACTCGGCGGGCAAAGGCACGCATGAATTTGTTCTGGATCGGGAAGGGGAATATGTTCTTTCGGAGGAAAATATCCGTCTCAAGGAAAAAGGATCCATCTTTTCGCCGGGCGGCCTGCGCTGCGACTGGACGGACGCGCATCTGAAGTTTATCGAAGCCCTGGAGCAAGACGGTTATAAACTGCGTTACAGCGGCGGGTTTGTGCCTGATATCAACCAGGTGATTATTAAAAGGGGTGGTCTGTTTACCTATCCCGCGTTGAAGCAATCCCCTCAGGGGAAGCTGCGTCTGTTGTTTGAACTGCAGCCGGTGGCTTTTATCGTGGAGCAGGCCGGCGGGAAAGCCACGGACGGTCGTGAGGATATCCTGGCGCTGCAGGTTAACAACGTCAACCAGCGTTCGCCGATCTATATCGGCTCTGCGGCGGAAGTTACAATGGCGGGAAAATTCCTGTCGCAATAATTCCAGATTAAAGGAGCAGCCATGATTTACGAAAATATTGATCAGTTAAAAACAGGATATGAATCCATTTTGGAAGTCGACGGCGATGAGGTCCGTGTGTTGGATGAAGGCCGGTTTTGCGGCGCGTTGATTGATGATCTGATCTACACCACTATTTTCAGTCCTGATCCGGGCACACAGGAAGCCGCGGGTTTTCTCATTCGCCGGGGCGCCGCCGCACTGGGCATTGTTTCCACATCGATTCAAACGCTCTATGAAACGATGGGCAAAAAAGAAGTCAGTGGATTCACGGTTCCCGCGATCAATATCCGCGGCATCACCTATGATGTGGCGCAGGCGGTTTTCCGTGCCGCGATGAAAGGGCAGGTCGGGCCTGTGCTCTTCGAAATCGCCCGTTCGGAAGTTGACTATACGGTTCAGCGACCGTTTGAATATACCTGCGCGATCACGGCGGCGGCGGTGAAATCCGGCTGGCGCGGCCCGGTATTTATGCAGGGTGATCATTTTCAGATTAACGCCAAAAAATTCGCCGCCGACGCGGACAAGGAAACACAGACCGTCAAAAACCTGATTTGGGAGGCTATTGAAGCCGGGTTTTACAACATCGACATCGACACCTCCACGCTGGTGGATCTGTCCAGACCCACCGTGAAAGAGCAGCAGGAAACCAACTACACGCTTGCGGCGGAGCTGACCACAATGATCCGTGATCTGGAGCCGGAAGGCGTCACGATTTCCGTGGGCGGAGAGATCGGCGAGGTCGGCGGCAAGAACAGCACAGTCGAAGAATTGCAGGCCTTCATGGACGGCTATCTCGAGGAGCTGAAAAAACGGGGTGACGCATTTGCCGGTATCAGCAAGATCAGCGTCCAGACCGGTACAACGCATGGCGGCGTGCCGCTGGCCGATGGTTCAGTCGCAAATGTTAAAATCGATTTTGACGTTCTGGAAAAATTATCCGAAACGTCCCGCACCCGATACGGTCTGTCCGGCGCGGTTCAGCACGGCGCCTCCACGCTGCCTGACGAGGCGTTTGATCGCTTTCCCGCCACCGGCACGGCGGAAATTCATTTGGCTACCGGTTTTCAGAACATGATTTACGACAGCCAAATATTTCCAGCCGATCTGCGGTCGAAAATCTACGATTACCTGAAGACGAACATGAAGGCGGAGTGGAAGGAAAAAGATACGGAAGAACAGTTCATTTATAAAACCCGCAAGAAGGGCTTCGGGCCTTTTAAGCTGGAGCTGTGGCATTTGCCGGCGGATGTCCGTAACGGCATCTGCGCAGAATTGGAGCGTCAGTTCGCGTTTCTGTTCGATAAGCTCAAAGTCAACGGCACTCGCGAAGTCATGGACAAATACATTCAACCGGTCGATGTGCCACTGCCCCTGCCTGTTGCACTGAAATGAAAAAAATGAAAGCGGCTGTTTTGGAACACATCACCAGCGTTTGTGAAAATCCGCAGCCGCTTTCATTTGTTGATCTCCTGACGCGCACGCGGGCGGGAACGCTTTATCCGTCCACCTGCCAGGATGCTGCATACTCCAGCGATTTGAATGTTTCAGCGGAATCCTCTTTCCGCCACAATCCTTTAAACCCCCTCTGTGTAACCGTCAGATCAAAGTGGCACATGGCGATGCCCATATCGATATCCTGCAACGAAACCTCCCTCAGTTGCCGGTAGGCGAAAGCGCGCGCAATGTAGAAGGAGAACACCTGCCGGTTTTTGTCATAGACAATCCGCCAGGGCTGCTTGTTGGAGGCCGAAGGCGCCAGACGGACGTTTTCCAGCGCTTCCGCATAGGCGCCCGCCTCATCGGCCAAAAGCGGTGTGGAAAGATTGTCCCGGAAAAAAAGTTCGCGCCAGGGTTTGCGGTGGTCGGAACCGGCAAAACGACGCATGGCCCGTTCTGTGAGGCTTTTGCGGTCCGCCGGGTAGCCAACGGGGGTGACGGCAGGCAATGTTTCGCCGGCGCGGAGGCCCATCGTGTCGGCAAAGGCGCCGATGGAAAATGTCCCGCCCAGCCAGCAGGTTCCCAGACGCAGTTGTGTCGCCTCCAGGATGAGCTTTTCCATGCAGTACCCGAAGTCACAGGCTGCCATCGGGGCCGGTCGGATGACGCCCGCCAGAAAGAGGCGCGCGTTTTTAATCACCCCGTAGGTGCCGAGTTTTTTCCACTCGTCGCGGGACAGGGCCTCAGGAGAAAGTAGCGCGAAACGCGGCAAGTGACCGAAAGGCCCCGCGCCGTTTGAGGATATGGCCGATTCCAGCGCCTTTAAAACAGGCAAGTCGACGGGCGTATCCGCATATGAGCGGCAGGAATAACGGGTGCGTATCACTTCTGAGATAGGGGTCATATTCAGCCTCCGAAAAAATCATATTGCAAATCTGTCAGGCTATTCTATACTACTCGGGACATTTTTTGAAATCATTCCTGAGCCCATAAGGAGCAAAGATTTATGAAACTGGCTACCGTAGAGCAAATGCGCGCGATGGATCGTTACGCCATGGAAACATGCGGCATCGCCGAGCAAATTCTGATGGAGAACGCAGCCATGGCTTCCGTGTTCCTGCTCCAAAACGAGATCGGAATCCGCGGTAAAAAATTTGCGATCTTCTGCGGCGCGGGGAACAATGGCGGCGATGGCCTGGTGGCCGGTCGCCTGATTCATTCGCGAGGCGGGAAAGTAAAAATATTTCTGGTGGCTTCTCCGAAGAAATACACGGGCGCCGCGCGGATGAACTATGACATTGCGTGCAATCTTTCCCTGGATATCCATTTGTTGACCAAAGCCGATGAGGCAAGGGCGCACGTCCTGCACAGCGACGCGGTGGTGGACGCGATTTTCGGCACGGGACTGGATCGTGATGTCAAAGGTCTGGCCGCTGAGGTGATCGCGCTGATCAATGACTCGCGAAAACCGGTGCTCAGTCTGGATATTCCGTCCGGTGTCTGCGGCGATACCGGTCGGGTGATGGGGGTGGCCGTTAAAGCGGATTACACTGTTACGTTCGGCCTACCGAAGATCGGCAATCTGCTGTATCCCGGTTATGAACAGGGTGGTGCGCTTGCGGTAACGCATATTTCTTTTCCACCGTCTCTTTACGATCGCGACGACCTTCTGGCGCAGACCAACGGTTGCATCGCGATGCCGCCCCGGCCCGCCCAGGCATATAAAGGTTCGATGGGGGATGTGCTGTTCATTGCCGGCGCTGAAAATTATTTCGGCGCGCCTTATTTTGCCGCGATGTCCTTTTTGAAATCAGGGGGGGGGTACGCGCGGCTTGCCGCGCCTGCCGGCATCGTACCTTTTGTGGCGGCCGCCGGTCGGGAAATTGTCTATTTGCCTCAGCGGGAAACCGCGGCCGGCAGCCTGTCGCTCAAAGCCAAGCCGGATCTCCTGGCGTGCGCGGATCATGCAGACATGGTTGTGATCGGGCCCGGTCTTTCCTTAAATGAGGAAACCGCAAAACTCATTCGGGAGCTGTGCGCGGTGATTAAAAAACCGCTTTTGATTGATGGGGATGGATTGACCGCTGTTGCGGAAAGGCCGGAGGTGCTGCTCAAAAGAAAGGCCCCGACCCTGCTGACGCCTCACACAGGAGAAATGGCTCGTCTGTCCGGCAGATCCGTGGATGCGGTGAATGCCGATAAAATCGGCGTGCTGCGCGATGTCGCGCAAAAGCTGCATGCCGTTGTGGTGCTCAAAGGTGCGCATTCTCTGGTGGGCGGGGCGGCCGGCCATGTCTATTTTAATCTCAGCGGCAATCCCGGGATGGCCACGGCCGGTAGCGGCGACGTCCTGACCGGCTGTATCGCGGCCATGTTCGGACTGGGGCTTTCCCCGGAGCTGGCGGCGCGCAAAGGCGTCTTTTTGCACGGCTATGCCGGTGATCTTGCCGCCCGGCAAAAAGGCGCGGACGGCATCACGGCAACCGATATTCTGGAATGTTTACCTCTGGCGCTCAAGGATGATCGTTCCGGCGTGATCGAAGAAGCTTATTATGCGCCTCCGGTGATCTAATTATTGCGGGAAAGAATGTAGTCCGCTACGGCATGCAGGTGGTCTTTTTCGGAACTGTCCGGGAAGACTTTTAAACCGTTTTTAGCTTCAGAAATAAACAGTCCGGCGCGTTTCAGTGCATAGTCAATGCCGCCTGATTTCTCAATGGCCGCGAAAATGTCTCGTGTTGCGTCCGGGGTAAACGCTTTTTGTTCAATGATGTTCTGGATTTTAAGCCGCAGACTGTCCTGGCTTTGTGCCAGCGTGTAAATCAGCGGCAGTGTCATTTTGCCTTCTTCAAGATCTTTGCCGATGGATTTGCCGAATGCCTCCTGGCTGGCCATGTAGTCGAGCGTGTCGTCCGTGATCTGAAACGCCATGCCGATTTTATAACCGTATTGTTCAAGCGCTTCCGTCCGGGCCTGTGATGCCCCGCCTAATATCGCACCACTCGCGCACGCAGCGGAAATCAGCACGGCCGTTTTCTTCTCGACGATGCTCAGATAATCCGATTCGGTTAATGTCACGTCGCCGCATTTCATCAACTGAAACACTTCACCTTCCGACATGATGTTGGTCATTTTCGACATGCGTTGAACGATGGCGATATCCCCGATTTCGGACAGCAGTTTGAATGCCTTGGAGTATAGAAAATCGCCGACCAGAACGCTGGCGGCATTGCCCCAGACGTTGTTGGCGGAGGTTTTTCCGCGGCGGATGAGCGCTTCATCTATGACGTCGTCGTGCAGCAGGCTGGCGGTATGGATGAACTCAATGGAAGCGGCCAGCGGAAAGCGATGCGCCCCCGTATAGCCGCACAGCCTTGAGCTGATCAGGTGCAACAGTGGCCGGAAACGCTTGCCGCCGCTGTCGATGAGATGATGGGCAACCTCGGGGATCAATTTTACGTCGGAGGTGATGTAGCGGTCGAGATGAACTTCTATTTGTTTCATTTCGTCCTGGTAGGCGGCAAAGACATCGGATATTTGCATGACGATTTTGACCTCGGTAAGATTTGTGCGAAACTATATGGGAAACGAACGATGAATGTCAAATGGGATTTACAGAATTTCTCCGAACAGGTCGTAATGATCCGCGGCCGTGATTTTACATTTCATAAAGGCGCCGGTTTTTACACCGGGATTCTTCACATAGGTGACGCCGTCGATTTCCGGAGCCTGTCTGCGGCAGCGGCCGACCAGGGCATAGCCGGCATGGTCGCTTTTCCCCTCAATGAGGACGTCCTGAACCGATCCGATCAGTGTCTGGTTGATCGCGTAGGAAATGTCGGCCTGCTCATTCATGATGACGTCGCGCCGGCCTTCCTTTTCCTTTTCCGAAATTCGCGAAGGTCGCTGTGCTGCGGGTGTGCCCTCTTCGCGCGAATACGTAAAAACACCCAGGTGATCAAAACGAG
>JAWOJC010000035.1:0-7609 GCA_046484315.1 Smithellaceae bacterium
TCCATCATCTCGGTTTCAAGCGACGACAACTCAAGATTCGCGGGCAGCACTTTCATCCCCTTGATATCCATGACCGCGTCGGAAAGCTGCGTTGTTCCTTTCATCACGGAATAGATCGTACTCTTCAGATCATGGGCGTCGAGCCCCAGAGAATAGGTCAGATGCGCCTGCGGATCAAAATCGATAACCAGCACTTTTTTATTGAGCAGCGTAAGGCCCACGGCGACGTTAAGCGCACAGGTCGTCTTGCCGACGCCGCCTTTCTGATTGCAAAAAGCGATAATATCAGGATTGGACATGCCGTAATCTCCCGAAATGAATTTAGGTAAGCTGGGCGATGAAGTCTTTGACGATCGCGGCTATTTCGGCCGGTTTCTGCATGGGGATGAGGTGCCCGGCTTCGGCCACCGACGCGTATCGTCCCTGAGGCAGAAGCGAAACGGCTCTCCGGACATCCACCAGACCGATGTTCGGACTTTTTTCTCCTTCGATGACCAAAACGGGACAATCGATTTTTTCCAGAAGCGGCCATGGGTCGCGGCTCACGCCCCCCATGAACATGGCGGCTTCACTCTCCGGCGTGCAGGTCAGACGCATATCGCCTGCGGATAATTTTTCCATACCGAATTCTTTATACAAACCGAGAACATCTTCGTCCCAATCCGAAAAGAACGATCTCGATTTCAGATAGGACATCGCCTCGTTTTCGTCTTGCCAGTGGCTAACCCGTTTGATCGACTTGGAAGCCAACGGATGGTCTTTGACGCTTGGTTTCATTTTGTAGAATTCATCCGGCAGGAAAATCGGTTCGATCAGAATCATGCCTCGCGGCGTCAGTCCGTTTGCGGCGGCTATCGTCAGCACCGTCGCGCCCATTGAATGCCCGATCAAAAGGGGCTTGTCCACTTGCTGTGCGCGGCAGAACGTTGAAAAATCTTCAGCGATCACATTCCAGCTTAAGCCCCCTTCATAAGGGTTGCATGAACGATAATTGCAGATATAAGGCGCCCAGACCGAGTATTCAGGCACAAAGGGCGCAATGACAGGATGCCACAGCCACGGCAGAAACCCGGTGGCGTGAGCAAAAAGAATATGCCGGTCGCCACCCGCATAATAAAGATAGGGCAGCTCGGCGCCGCCCACATCCTGATGCTTTAAGTCCGGTATCTGTGTTTTCATAAGCGATGGATCACACGTTCTCGCGCCTGATTGCCTCTGTCGCTCGATGCCCTGCCACGGTGACTGCGTTAGTCTGCTACGCTGCGGGCCGCCTGCAACTCTTCGACGGAGAGAATTTTGTCAATATCGAGCAGAATTTTGATGCCGCCGGCCGCCTTGGCCATGCCAAGGATATATTCGGTATCGAGCTTCGTGCCGAAAGAAGGCGTCTCTTCGATTTCACCGGCCTTGATGTTGAGCACTTCAGATACGGAATCCACGACAATGCCCATCATCACCGTCCTGCCGGCCGCGTTGATTTCGACCACGATGATGCAGGTGCGTTCGGTATACTCGGCCGGGGGGATGGTGAATTTCAACCGCAGATCAATGACGGGAATCACCTTGCCACGCAGGTTGATAACGCCTTTGATATAAGCGGGCGTCTGGGGCACAACCGTCACCGGCATCATGCCGATGATCTCTTTCACCTTCAGAATGCCGATGCCGTATTCCTCACCGGCAAGGCTGAAGGTCAGATATTTGCCTTCCTTGTCAGTCATTGCTTTGACGGCCTGATTGATCACTTCGGGATTATCTGTCATGGGCTATCTCCTTTGTCACAAAAGACATATCCGGCAGGTCTGCCGACTGCCGGACCGTTATCCGCCGGTTAGAAAATAAACACCGCAGCGGCAACCACCGTTGTATAGTCATTGTCCTTGCAGATCTTCGATTGGGTGGTATTCAGTGTACGGACGATCTTGCCGCTGATTTTAAAGATTTCCTTTTTCTCGTCCCAGCTTTCGTCCACGTTGAAATCGATGCCCAGCGTGGAGGCCAGCATCGCGGCGGCCAGATCCTCGGCATAGTCGCCTGTCTGTTTTTCGGTCATCCCGAAGGCGTGATGTTCGCTGATGTACCCATAGGATGCCTTATCGGCGGGAATGGCGCAGCCCACGGATGCAGCCAAAAGCCGTTTGGGCTCGTTCGAACAGCAACGGCTCATCACACAATATGTGATGGCGCCCGGGATGAGCTCTTTGAGTCCCTGCGACTTGGGAACCATTTTGCAACTGGGGGGAAAAATACTCGACACCTGAACCAGGTTGCATTTCTCAATGCCAGCGTCACGCAGAGCGCGCTCAAAGGAATGCAATTCATCTTTGTGCGTACCGACGCCTTTGGTGAAAAAAATCTTTTTGGGAACAAAATCCTTCATTGTTAAACTCCTTGCCCGGCCAAAGGCCTGTAGTGATAAGACGATCAGCCTCCATCAGTCTGAACAAATACGGTGTTGGAATACAGGTATTCCACCTTCTCCTTGTGTTTGAGCTCTTCATTGGCCATTTGCAAAAGCATGTCCCGGATGTCTCCCGCCGGATGCAACGACGCCATGCCTGCATACAGATTATAGGAATTCAGCTCGCGGGCTGAAGCCAGGAGAAAAGCGTCTTTGCTTTCCATGTCGTACTGGATGCCGGGTGAAGACAAAAAAGCCGTCACCTTGCAATCCGGAACCTCATCAATAATTGTTGCGTTGTTGACGAAGCTTTCCTGGCGGTAACGTTCCAAATACTGTTTATGCCCCAGTTCCTCCTTCGCCAGATACAGCAGCGTGTCTTTTGCCGCTTTATCGGTAACACGGTCGGCCAACTTTAAATAAAACCGGTTGGCCTCGTCCTCATTGGCAATCGCTTTTTCCAGAATCGCCGTGATTTCCTCTTTTTTCATAAAATGCTCACCTCCAGGACAGCATCAATAATCAGTCAGGGTGGAAAGACCGCGCTCGCCCACCAGAATAATGCGGGTGTGCGTCAGGCGCGTTGAAATAACCTTGGCAATCGCCTGCATGATTTTGAAGCCCAGGTCACAATCCTCCTCCATCAATTCACGCAGTTTGTAGGAATCAAAAGCAACAAGCTTCGTGTCTTCCAGACAGCGCGCGGCCAGAGTATAGACAAACGGCTCCACAACGGCCGACCAGCCCATGGATTCACCCTGGGTAATGATATCCACCGACACCTGCATGGGCGGCTTGCCGGGACCCATGTAATTATCCATCAACAACGCCACCTTACCTGTTTGCAGCAGGTACAAAGAACGCGCGACATCGCCATTGGCGTAAAGTTGCGTGCCGGCCTTATGGGTTTCCTCAACGGCCAGGGCGGACATTTTTTTTAATTGATCTTCACTGAAGCCCTTCAAAAAGGTAAAGTCTTTTAAAACGCTGACGGCGATCATAGATAAGCTCCTTTCGTTTAAGGTTTAATCCGGTTGGCTTCTTTATATCAGCGTTCTTTTTCTTATGCCACAAAATTATTTCATCCCCGCTTGGATTTTGAACATTCATTTCTTGCGGGTACCACAACGCCTTTGTCTTGCGCAGCCGCTAAAAAAAGACTATATAGAACACAATGAAAAACGCTATGGACACCATCACCGCAACCTGCCTGCGGCTCCTGTGCGGCCTGCTAATTCTTTCGGGCTGCGTGAGCGCGCCGGAAACGATCCGGGACGTTCGCGACCTGCCTCAGAATCATGCCGCCTACCTGAACGCGGATTCCGCGCGGGCACTGATTGACCCGATCAGCCAGAAAAAACTGGATGACGATTTCAATGTCATCTACTTTTCCGTCTGGCATCAAAACGATCCCTTCCACGCCCTCCCGAACCGTGTTCTACAGGATTTCCAGAAGTTCGCAATCAAAAGAGGCTACGGGGAAAACAAAAAACTTCATCCGCCGTCCTGGATTAAAAAACTGCGCCAAAACGCGGCGCTTGCAAATTTCCCCAATGCCCTGTATCCCGCGATCACCGTCCGCAACACGAATCTGCGTATTTTACCCACAGTCTCTCCCCATTTTTACGACCGGGATGGAGACGCCTGGGCCTGGCCTTTTGACAACCTGCAGCGCTCATCGGTCGGCGTCAACACACCTGTGTTTGTCTGCCATCTGAGCGCGGACAAAGCCTGGGCGTTGGTGGAAACCGACTTCACCTTCGGCTGGATGCCGGCAGACGATTTCGCGGCCGCAAGCGGGGACTTTATGCAAGCCTGGGAGACCGGACGCTACGCGGTGATCACGCGCGATTTGAGCAGTATTGTGGATGACAAAGGAATTTTTCTGGCGCAGGCCTCCCTGGGGCAAATCTTTCCCCTGATCCGTGATGCGGATTCGGCGATGGAAATCCTGGTGGCGGTAGCCGATCCGGACAAAAACGCTGTGATCCGGCGCGGACGAATTTCGTCTGACACCGCGGCAATTAAACCGCTCAGGTTCAATCAGGTCAACGCCTCGCGCATCTCCAATGAACTGATCGGGGAACCGTACGGATGGGGCGGCATGTACGGGCGACGCGACTGCTCGTCGATGACGCGCGATTTCTTCCGCGTTTTCGGCATCTGGCTGCCGCGCCATTCGGCAGACCAGGTCAAAGAAGTCGGCACCTATATCGATCTCGAAGGCCTGAAGCCCGACCAAAAAGAAAAAATCATTCTGGAAAAGGGCGTTCCCTATTTGAGCCTGCTGTGGCGCAAGGGCCACGTGATGCTCTACATCGGCGAACAAAACGGGCGGGCGCTGATTTTCCACAATATATGGGGCATCCGCACCAAAGACCTCCGGGGCCGAGACGGCCGGATGGTCATCGGCGAAGCGGTCATCACCACGCTTGAACCCGGCCGTGAACTGCGAAACATCGATTCACAGGCAGGCTCTCTGCTCCAGAACATCACGGCCATGAATATTCTGGCCCCGCCTTCGATCGCGACGGATTCACCATGAACAAATATAAACTGATTTGCGAATACGACGGCACCGGCTACAGCGGCTGGCAGGCCCAGAAAAACGCCAAAAGCATCCAGGGAGCGATCATTGATGCGGCCGCGAAATTCCTTGGCGCACCCGCTGAGGTTCAGGGAGCGGGACGCACCGATGCGGGCGTCCATGCGCTGGGACAAACGGCACATCTGGAATCCGCCCGAAAGATCAATCCGGAGGCGCTCCGAATCGGGCTCAACGATCTTCTGCCCGCGAGTATCAACATCCTGTCGGCCCAGATCGCCCACCCGCGCTTTCACGCGCGTCATTCAGCCGTCAGTCGCAGTTATCTGTACCTGATCGCCAAACGCCGCACCGCACTGGCTAAAAAATATGTCTGGTGGATTAAAGATGAGCTCAACATCGGCTCGATGCGTCAGGCGCTTGACGTTTTTCAGGGCTTCCATGACTTTTCCTCATTCGCCGACAAACGGATGGACAAAAACACCTCCACCAAGGTGGACGTGGAAAATGTCGTGCTCCAGGAATTTCCGAACCTGATCGCCGTCCGCATCGCGGGATCTCATTTTCTGTGGAAGATGGTCCGGCGGATCGTGGGCATGGCCGTTGAAGCCGGTCGCGGCCATGTAAAAACCAAACATCTGGAGGAAATGCTCCATAGTTTTTCGGAAATACCCGCGCAACACACGGCGCCGCCCTCCGGTCTTTATCTCGAAAAAGTACTCTATGAAGGCGACAAACTACCCGACCTGCAACCGCCGGTTTTCCTGCGATAAAAAAACGTTTCCACCCTTCAGAATCATATTGACAGGCCAGATCAAAATCCCTATAGTCCCGCTACCGGGATGCAACCGATCAACAACGATACGCCTTACGGCGACGGTTTTTCCTTTGCACCGGCCAAGCGGATGATTCGTTTTAAACTCTTTCAACTTCAAAGATAAACCGACACGATGATCGGAATGCGCTATGGAAAAGATCACGAAAGAGACGCCTGCGCGCCTGGAAACCCTCAAAGAACTGATTCAGGAACATCGTGAATTCGACATCATTGAGCTTTTCTCCGACATGCACGCGGCGGACATCGCCGAACTGATCAATGATCTGGACGATGACGACCGTCTGCGTCTTTTCACGCTGCTCGATGTGGAAACAGCCTCGGACGTTATCCTCGAACTGTCCGACACATCGCGCGAACAGCTCATTGAAGACCTGTCCAACGAACAGCTCACCGATATTATCGAAGAGATGGATTCGGACGACGCGGCCGATCTGATCGCCGAGCTCTCCGACGATCAGGCCAAGGCCGTTTTAGCGGCCATCGAGCCTGAGGAATCCGAGGAAGTCAAGGAACTGCTCAAATACCCGGAAGACACGGCCGGCGGCATCATGCAGTCGGAGCTTGTCTCCATGGGACGGCAGGCCACCATCAACGACGCATTTCAGGCCGTCGTGGACGCCACAGATACCATTGAAAACATTTACGATATCTTTGTTGTCGACGACGACGACAAACTCATCGGCTCAGTGCCGTTGCAACGACTCATCACCCGGAAACGATTCACACCGATCGTGGAGGTGATCGACAAAGACATCCCCAGCGTGCCTGCCGACATGGACCAGGAAGAGGTCGGCCGCCTTTTCAAAAAGTACGATCTGGTTTCCGTTCCGGTCGTGGATCAGGAAGGCAGACTGCTGGGACGCATCACGATTGATGACGTCATGGATACCGTGGAAGAGGAAACATCCGAAGATATTTACCGCATCGCGGGTCTGGGTGAAGACGACACCGTCTTTAACAGCACGACCGAATCGGTAAAAAAAAGGCTCCCCTGGCTGTATCTGAATCTCGTCACGGCGCTTGCTTCGGTGCTGGTTATCGGCTTTTTTGAAGATACCATCACGATGATGGTCACGCTGGTGTTTTTCATGCCGGTTGTAGCGGGTCTGGGCGGCAACGCGGGTAGTCAAACGCTGACGCTGATCGTCCGCGGTATGGCCTTGGGTGAGATCACTTTTGAAAACGCAAGACGCGCACTGTTTCGGCAAATCGGCGTGGGAATTGCCAACGGTATCGCCGTCGGCCTGGTCATCGGCCTGATTGCCTGGCTGTGGAAAGGGATTCCCATATTGGGGTTGATTCTGGGGCTGGCCATGATCATCAGTGTTTTTGCCGGAACCCTGGTCGGCGTTTTAATTCCACTGGCGCTCAAGCGCCTCAAGCTTGACCCGGCGCTGGGCTCGCATATCTTTCTAACAGCGTTCACCGACGCGTTCGGCTTTCTGTCCTTTCTGGGACTGGCCACGATATTCCTGAAACTGCTGGCGTAAGAAGGCGCCGCCCCCGACAAAGGAGAATTGCCCTGAGATGTTTTCCTCTCGATTAATCAGGCTCGCCGACGGGTCTGAAAAGGACATGCGTAGCGCAGACCACCGCCAGGCTATCTAGAAAAAGCCTTTTCTACAAATTTGTTTCACCAAAAAAACAACATCTCCCACATTTTGGTCTGTTGCATTCACAATAAGAACAATTTTGTTCTTATTTCAGTGCACCAAATTTTACTTATTCCATTACAATTCAATCGTTTAGCTCAAATACACCTTCTGGCACCATCCTTGCCAATAAGACAGCAGAAATTACTTTGAGGGAGGTACAAAAAATGAAT
>JAWOJC010000111.1:0-13532 GCA_046484315.1 Smithellaceae bacterium
TGCTTCAGATCATCAAACCACGCGGCTTCATTTTCGATTTTCAGGCGGAGGGTCAGTGAATAAAACCAGACCAGTCCGTAAATGATTTCTCCGGCAGTCCTTGTTGTCGCCAGGTTGCGTATTTTTTTTACCCATTTTTTTATCATAGCGTCTTTGATCCATTCGCACGACTCATAAGCATGAATGCGACCGACAGGCAAGAATAAAGTTTCATCCCCGACTAAGGCAGAAGATTATCCGCGCGTTAAAGATACGGGACATAAACAGGAAATGAAACCATGGACAAAAACCGGATGCCGCCTGGCTATTCGACGACCTCTTTGCTTTTCATCTTCTCGATTCTGGCCCGGGTTTCTTCGATATAGCGCTCCACCCGGTAATCCAGACCGACACCGGCATATTCCCGCTGAATCGTTTCAAAGCGCTGAAGCGCGGCATCGTATTTTTTGTGTTTGAAGTAAAAACTCCCGACATAAAACTCGTGTTCGGCCAGCTTCTGTTTGCAGTCCCGGATCATTTTTTCTGCAAGCGTGGCGAACTGGCTTTTCGGAAAACGGGCCACAAGCCTTTCAAATTCCTGCCTAGCCTTGATTGTTTCCGTCTGATCACGATCAATCGCGCCGATCTGCTGGTAGTGACACATGCCGATCTGATACATCGCATACGGAACATTTTCATTGGTGGGATGAAAAATCAGAAAATCCCGATAGGCGGACTCCGCCTCAAGATATTCTTTATCGCTGTAATAGGCATCCGCGACGCCGAGCTCAGCCAGAATGGCCATTTCATGCAGGGGATATTCTTCTTTCAGGCGGATATAGAACTCACGGGCCTTTTTATAACTGCCGATTTGAAATTCCTGAGTGCCCCGGGCATAGAGTGACTCCGGCGTCATTTTCACCCTCGGTTCCTTGATGAAAAACGACTTGATGGAGGACCGTGTGGAAGCGCAGCCCGTCAGCAGCAATATGATCAGCAGCAGGCAGGCCGCCGTTTTTAACAATCGGTATCCGGATGTCATAACCCTCCACCAGGCGCTAGTGTGCGCTACAAACCTTTTTTTACGAATTCTTCGAGCTTGTCCTTGCCCACCAGGCCAACCAGTGTGTCTTGCACCTTGCCGTCCTTAAACAAAATCAGGGTCGGGATACTACGCACACCGTAAGCCGCCGCGGTTTTCTGACTTTCGTCCACGTTGACTTTCATGACCTTTACCCGGCCTGCATACTCGCCGGCAAGTTCTTCGACCAGGGGGCCGATCGCTTTGCAGGGCCCGCACCAGGGTGCCCAGAAATCAATCAGCACCGGCTGGTCGCTCTTTATGACTTCCGCCTCGAAATTGCTGTCGGTTGCCGCTAAACTGCTCATAAATAAGCCCTCCCTGTTTTATTTTTTCAGGTGCTATATGTCATAGCGGGATAAAAAAAGTCAAATGCTATTTCCCCTGAAATCCTTTGGAGTTTGTTTTGACTGCGTTTCGGATATTTGCTATACATCCCACCTTAAAAGGAGGCGCCCATGGCACGCGTTGGTGTACTGTCCGGTTCAATTATTATGGAAAAAAGTCATCTTACCCGGGACCACCAAACCCGGACCATCCAGACACCTTTCGGCGACGCACTGGCGGTGGTGACCGACTCGGTGGCGCTGATTTTGCGCCACGGTCACGACCCGGCGGAATATATCCTGCCGCATCTGATTAACCACCGCGCCAATCTGCAGGCCCTCAAAAACCTGGGCGTCACCGAAGTGGTGGGCATCAATTCCACCGGTTCGCTCAAAAAAGACCTGACACCGGGAACCATCGTCATCTGCGATGATTTCATCACGCTCACTGCCACACCCACCATTTATGCCAATAAAGCCGTGCACATCACCCCTGCACTTTGCGGGAAGGTCCGGCAGAAACTGATCGACGCCGCGCATGCCCGGGGTATTGACGTGGTGGACGGAGGTGTTTACTGGCAGGTGACTGGACCGCGGCTGGAAACAAGAGCGGAAATCCGCATGATGGCCGGCGTCGCCGACATTGTCGGCATGACGATGGCCAATGAAGCCGTCATCGCCCAGGAGTTGGGTCTTTCCTACGCTTCTGCCTGCTCAGTGGATAATTTCGGACATGGATTGGTGGATACGCCGCTAGGCATGGAAGAAATTCTCGCGGGCACCCGCAAAAACGCAGAAGTCATGATCCGGCTTCTGGAAAGCTATATTGAACTGACGCCCTGAGGTCGCGTCCGTTCCCTACGGAACGGCTTTGACCAGCAGCTTATCCACCCGCCTGCCGTCCATGTCGACAATTTCAAACAAGTACCCGCCCGCGTAAAATGTGTCGCCCGTTTTCGGGATCCGGTTGAGCTTGAACATGGCCATGCCCCCGATGGTGTTAATATCGGATTTATTCTCACCTGCGTCAAAAAGCGACACAATTTTTAAAAGATCCTCAACATCCTCAATCCGCTTTGCGCCATCGATCAGGTAGGAGCCGTCTTCACGATGATACACATCCGGCTCCCCGTCGCCGGCATGCTCCGGCAAATCCCCCATAATGTTTTCCACCAGATCATGAAGCGTGATGATGCCTTCGATGGAACCGTATTCATTGACGACAACACCAAAATGGTTTTGCGATTTGCGAAACATCTCCAACACGTGAAGCGCCGGCGCCTGTTCGGGAATATAGAGGGGCTCGAAAGCGATTTCATCGAGCCGCAGCGTTTGATGCCGGAGATAATACGCCAGGATGTCGCGAACATTGACGGCGCCTTTGATCTGATCAATGCGATCTTCACAAACCAGCAAACGCGGGTGCGGCGTGGTCAGCGCCACGTTCAGGATCTGATCGGGTGTCTGGCGCGTGTCAATCCATTGCACGTCCATGCGGTGGGTCATGAGGGCGGCTGCGCGCTTATCGCCGAAACGGATGACCTCGTTGATGATATCGGATTCGCCCTTTTCAAAGACCCCGTGCTCGGAGCCTTTTTTCAGTAAAATGCGTAATTCATCATCGGAAATCGGCGTTTCACCCTTACCTTTGATACGCAAAAGCCCCAGGATCAAACGGGTGGACGCGCTTAAAAACCAGATGAGGGGATAGGCCGCAAGACTGAATATCTTCATCAGCGGCGAAAACAGCATTGCGATGGCTTCGGCCTTTTGAATGGCGATGGTTTTAGGAACCAGTTCGCCGATCACCACGGCCAGATAGGTCATCACACCGACCACCAGCACAAACGCCAGCGTCGGGGCATAAGGGGCCAGAAGGGGCACACCTGAAAACACGGGCGCGACATCCGCAGCCAGCATAACGCCGCCGTAAGCCCCGGTCAAAATACCAATGAGCGTAATCCCTACCTGAATCGCAGATAATATTTTCTCCGGCTCTTTCAGAAGCGCGAGCGCGTCAGCTGCGCCGCGGCGGCCGGCTGCGGCTTTTTCTTCCAGCAGGGATCTGCGCGCGGACACCAGCGCAATTTCATACATGGAAAAGAAACCGTTTAATAAAATGAGCAATCCGATGACAATCAGTTCCATAGGCGGGTTTCAACGCTCCGGCTATTCGGTTTGCCGCGCGACCGGATGGGCGGGCAGCACACAGGTCTGAAACTCCGGCGGCTCGATGATGGCGATATGCCGCCGTTTGAGATATTCCGGAAAGCCATAGAGCCGCTTCCCGCGATACGCGATGACGACAGCATCTGCCGGACAATTATTCAGGCAGCCGAAACAGGCAATGCACTGATCACGATCCACCCACTGCTTTTCCGGATGAATCGCGCCGGTAGGACAGGTTTTCACGCAGGTCCCGCACAAAATGCATTTGTCCCCGTCCACCGTATGTTCACTGATAGCTTTTTTATTGAGCCAGACCAGGGGCATCATTCTCAGAAATTCCCGAAGCGCCACCTGCGATTCATACGCGATGGCTTCGCCCCGGCCGATTCGCGAAAGGAGATTTCCGGTAAAGGTCCGAACCTGTTCATACGTTTGCGCATCGGGCAGATGTTCGCCGGATCGCTGATTCGCGCTGTCCCAGTCGGGCGTGGGATACCCCGGAATACTCCGGAAGGCGTCCATACCTACAGCCGCGCCGCCCGCATTTTCCAGAAGCCTGAGCGCGTGACATAAAGCATTGTGCTGATTGCCTTCCGGCCCGCCGAAAGACACAAACGCCGCCACGGGCTTTCCCGTAATCTTTGGCATCGCGACCAGCCAGTCGCTCACATTGGAAGGAATATCGTAATAAAAAACCGGCGATCCGACCACAATCAGGTCATAATCCACCAGTTTACTGAGGTCGAAATGACGCATGTCGGCCAGATCCACCGCCAGCCCCTTTTCTTTCATAAGACAGGCAATCAGACGGCCGTAGCGGCTCGTCATGCCTGTCTGTGTGTAGTAAAGAATCAGCGCCCGCCTGGGCTCACGCACGGTATATTCCCTCACGGCCGCGTGCCCTCTTGCAGGCAGAGCCTGCGACAGACCGGCCGCCGCGCACAAAAGCGCGCTTTTTCTGATAAAGTCCCTTCTGGTATCCATAGCGCTCCTTGAATGAGTATTCTTTTCAGGTTTTGTCCTCCTGTGCTTATGACGCTTCGCCGCTGAAGTCAATTTTCAATTCGTAGACGCCCGTATCCAGATGCGTGGTCATCGGATAGCCGGACTTGGAAAACACATGCATCATCGGTCTGTTGCGGGACAGAACGTCTGCTGTAAAGCCCCGGATGTTTTTTTCTTTCGCAATGCGGATCAGATACCTAAGCAGAAAGGTGCCCATGCCGCGATCCTGCCAGTCCTGGTGGGTGGTAAACGCCACTTCCGCATAACCGGTATCCGGATCGTTGACATACCGCCCGATGGCCACAATCTGTTCCCGCCCTTCCGGCTCCTCTTTGCCGATCACCGCCGCTATGGCCATTCTGTTGTTGTAATCGATGGCGGCCAGCGGCATGGCAACTTTATGGGAGAAGGCTTTGAGGTTGTGGAAAAAGCGGGTGTAGATATCCTGTGGAGGCAGTTCGTAGATCAACTCCTGAATGGCGCGCTCATCCGTGGCTTTCACCGGACGGAAGAAGATCGCGCTGCCTTTCTTGTCCACCCAGTGAACCTCGTATTCCTTTGGATAAAGCACCGCCGGCAGTGTCTGATCACGGTAAATATACCCCTGGTTTTTAGCCGCCTCCAAAAGCGCGTCGCGGAAATCGGGATGGGCGATGTTGATCAGCATCATGGCCCGGTCGCGGATCGATTTGCCATGCACATAGGCGATGCCGTATTCCGTCACGACGTAATGAATATCGCCGCGTGTCACGACCACGCCGCTGCCCGGCGCGAGATACGGCACAATTCTGGATATTTTTCCGTCATCCGTGGTGGACGGCAGTACCATAATGGATTTACCCCGTCGGGACATGGCCGAACCGCGCACGAAATCTACCTGACCGCCAATGCCGCTGTAGAATTCAAATCCGAGTGAATCAGAACAGACCTGCCCGGTCAAATCCACCGTCAGCGCGGAATTGATGGAGACCATCTTGTCATTTTGAGCGATTACGTACGGATCATTGACATACTTGCAGGGACGGAATTCAAACAGGGGGTTATTGTGCACATAGTCATACAGACGCCTTGTGCCCATGCAAAAGGCCGCCACTACTTTTCCCGGATGCAGCGATTTTTTCCGGCAGGTCACCGCGCCGCCTTCAATCAGATCGATCAGACCGTCGGTAAACGTTTCCGTGTGAACGCCCAGGTCCTTTTTATCGGTCAGATAGGGAAAAACCGAGTTGGGAATTTTACCGACACCCGTCTGAATCGTAGATTCATTGTCGATCAGATCTGCGATGAGTCCGCCGATGGCGCTGGCAATATGATCGGGAGACTGCTGTTCAAACTCGAGCAGCGGCGTGTCATTTTCCACAAACGCGGATATCTCGCTGACATGCAGAAAACTGTCTCCCAGTGTACGGGGCATCTGGGGATTGACTTCCGCCACGACATAGCGCGCTGTTTGAGCCGCCGTCTTGGTAATATCCACGGAAATACCCAGACTGACATAACCGTTGAGATCCGGCGGCGAGACCGTAATGAGGGCGACATCAACGGGCAGGGACCCCCGCTCCATCAACAGAGGCACTTCGGACAGAAAAATGGGCGTATAGTCCGCCTTGCCTTCCCGGATCGCCCTGCGGGCGTTGGCGCCGATGAAGAGCGCGTCGTGCCGGAAATGTTCTGTATAGATTTCCGACGCATAGTCGGTAAGACCCAGATCGAGAAAGTGGATGATTTCGACGTCCGCATAATTTTGCGCCCGGTCCAGCAGCGTTTTGACCAGCAGCTGCGGTTCGCCGCAGGCGGACGCGATGAATATTCTCGCCCCCCGCCGAATCCGCCCGAGCGCGCTTGCCGCATCCGTGAGCCTTGCTGCGTATGTCTGACGCCAATCCAAGATCATGGCCGCCATTCCTCCTTTTCGTTTTGGAAAGGTTTGCCCGGTTTTAAAAGAACGCCCCGCCGGCAGGTGGCCGTTCGCGGCGGTGAACTAAAAAGCGCCGAGCTGACAGGGCTTGACTTTGATCTTGAGACGCTCACAGGCGGCGCAAACATCAAGCCGTTTGCACTGGCGCTGATCGGCAATCTGCCAGGCCGCCGCACAGGGCAGCCGGTCATTGACCAGCGCCGCGCGGATGGCCGATTCCAGACCGGGCTCTACGCTTGCCGCGGCGGTCACAGACTTCTGCTTGCCGTCAAAACCGAAAAGGCCCAGCTGGCACTGAATAATATTGAAGTTCAGCATATCAATACCTATGCCCACTTCCCCGATTGTGCAACCCAGCCGCAGGGCGATTTTCTCCGCCGCCTTGCAGGCAATATTGTCATCCTTGGCCGCTTTCAGGATTTCGTCTTTCATGTCCTCACGGATTTGCGTGCCTTCCGGATGCTTTTTGAAATATTTCCCCTTATCCTGATGCGCCATACATTCACCCCTTTAATATTTCATATAGTGGAACGGTTCAATCGCCGACAGCGCGGCCGTATCCAGTGTTTTAAACCCGTTTTTCTCCACGAGTTTCTCCGTTTTTTCGATCTGATCCACATCCACAACAAACACCGCCCGGGACGAACACTCCAGCACAAAGCCGTAGGCATTGTTGATATTGATGCCTTCGCGAAACAGCAGCTGCATCAGCTTATCGAGCCCGCCGGGCCGGTCGGGAATCAGCACGGCCAGAACGCTTTTCAAATGCACGGTCATCCCGGCTTCCGTCAGCACTTTCTCCGCGCGTTTCGGCTCGTCCACAATCAGGTTGATCACACCGAACGTATCGGACGTGGAGATGGTCGTGGCCCGGATGCTGATGCCGGCTTTGGCCATCACACCGGTCACATGGGCCAGCTTTCCCGGCTTATCTTCCGCGAACACGGACAGCTGATAGGCAATCATAATTTTCTCCTTCGCGTTCAGTCCTTGCGGTTGTCGATCACCCGCACCGCCTTGCCCTCGCCTTTGGGAAGACTGTCGGGTTCCACCAGATCAATTTTAGGCGTAATCAGGATTTCGCCCTTGAGCTCTTCAATAATTTTCTTGCGCAACGTTTCCAACTGCCTCAGATCGCCGGAAAAATATTGTTTATTGACTTCGACTTTTACGGTCATATCATCATTGAAGCCTTCCCGGGTAAGAATGATCAGAAAGTTTGTCCCGACACCGGCGATGTCCATCAGTTTCTTTTCTATCTGCATCGGGAAAATATTAACGCCTTTGAGAATCAGCATGTCGTCGGTCCGGCCCTTGATCCGCTCGATGCGGCGGTGCGTGCGTCCGCAGGCGCAGGCCTGTGGAATGATCCGGGTTAAATCCTTCGTGCGGTAACGGATGAGCGGCATGCCTTCTTTCTGAATGGACGTCATCACCAGTTCGCCTTCAACCCCGTCGGGCACCGGCTCGAGTGTTTCCGGATTGATGATTTCAACCAGGAAACTGTCTTCCCAGATATGCATGCCGTCCTGATAGGGGCATTCAAAGGCCACGCCCGGCCCGTTCATCTCGGACAGTCCGTAGGAATTAAAGGCCTTATAACCGTAAATGTCTTCGATTTTTTTTCGCATTTTTTCTGTGTGCGGCTCCGCCCCTAAAAAGGCGATTTTCACGAACGTATCCCGGCGGGGGTCGAGCTTGATTTCGTCGAAAACGGTGGACAGGTGCAGCGCATAGCTGGGAATCACATGCACCGCCGTGGTGGCAAAATCACGCATCAACTGAATCTGGCGCTTCGAGTTGCCCGCGCCCGCCGGAATGACCAGCGCGCCGATTTTTTCCGCGCCGTAGTGAAAACCAAGTCCTCCTGTAAACAGGCCGTACGTCATCATGTTCTGAAAAACATCCCCCTTGCGCATACCGGCCATATACATGCTGCGCGCCAGCAGGTTGGTCCAGACGGCGATATCCCCTGCCGTGTGGAAAACAACCGTCGCCCGGCCGGTCGTCCCGGAAGAGGAATGCATCCGGACAAGATCTTCTTTCGGGACGGCAATAAAACCGTAAGGCCAGTTCTCGCGCAAATCATCCTTGTTCGTGAACGGAAACCGCGCAATATCCGAAAGGGATTTTACGGAACGCACGCCCAGCCCTTTTTCCTTGAATGTTTTACCGTAATAATATGATTTTTCGGCCCTCATGAGCGTATCCTGAAGCGCGACGAGTTGCGTCGCTTCCAGTTTGGCGCGGTCCATGGTTTCTACTTCCTTATCCCAGTACATGTTATCCTCCGGAGCATCATTTGCGTCATTTCTACATTTCTGCGGCTGTTTTATCAAGTCAATTCTAGGGCAGGCGATACACTCACGTAGCGTCCCTTCTCCAGAACGGCCCTGCCCTGTTTCAAAAGGTATTCCAGATGTTTCCCGATCATGACCTTTTCGTTGAATTCATAAAAGTCCAAAGGCTCACGCGGGCGGCCATAGATCACCCAGGCGGCATGGATATCCTCGAGCGTTCTGGGTTTTTCCAGAAAGCGGATTAGTTTATTTTCCCGTTCATAGACCACATTTTCGTATTGCTCCCAGAGCCTGCCGGGATTTTCTTCATAAAGCCCGTGATGGTGGGCGGCAACCCACTTCTTCGCCGGCACCTCCCGGAGCCTCCGGATCGACAGCAGCGTGTCTTCAATGCTGGAAGCCACGTCACCATACCAGGGGCCAAACGATGTCAGATCATAGTCGCCCAGAAAAAGTAACGCTTCTTCGGGAACAAAAAAGGACAGATGCCCGGGGGTGTGACCGGGCGTGGCAATGACCTGCACCGTAAGTCCACCCAGATCGATCATCTCGTCATCCGCGATGAAACGAGCATCGCCGACAGGTTTGTAGTTGAATTCTTCTAACATGATTTTTTCCCAGTGATCGCGCTGGCGCTGTGAGTTGATCCCGTACCAGTCCAGAAAGATCTGAATATCCGTAAGCGGCGGAAAGTCTCGCTCCGAAAGCCGCACGGGACAACCATCAAACAGATTCATGTAACGGATGTGATCCTCGTGCCAGTGTGAAAGCCAGACACAATCAACGCCGTCGGACGTCTTCAACGCGGTCAATTTTTGCAAAGAACACGCCGGATCGATAATCACACGCGTTTTGTCCCCCTGGAGGTAGAGGGAATGATTAAAAGGATACTTGCCGCCATGATCACCCCGAATCAACCGAACCCGTCCGAACTGCCGATCAACCATGATAAAATCTCCCCGCTTGTTTGACCGACAATATAGGCAATTATGATCCATTAATCCATCACATTTTACCCCCCCCCGCGATCCGCCTCGCTTTCCGGATTGAGCCTGTAGCCCCGTTTTCTTCGGCGCCTTGACATTCGCGTCATTCTTTGTCATTGTTCTTATGTCGTCCCGATACGGATCAATATCTGCACCCACAGGATCATTACGAAATCCGCTTAAATCCATCCCAGCGACGAGGAGGTCTTTATGAAAAATCAGATTGTATGCAAATTCGGCGGATCGTCCGTGGCCAACGCGCAACAGATCCATAAAGTCAAAACCATTGTTTCGCAAAACAGCGGGCGACAGTATGTCGTCGTCTCCGCACCCGGCAAAGATGCTTCCGATCCTGAAAAAGTGACCGATCATCTGATCAATATCGCCAGCGGCGGCAGACACTTCCGGGCACAGCAAAAAAGTATCAGTCCTCAGCAAAGCCATCTTGCGGTCACAGGAAAATTCAAAAAACTGATTGCCGATTTAAATATTAAAGGCGACGATATCCTCAAACAATTGGAAAGCGACCTGAAAAAATCCCTTCCGGATAATAAAAGGCAGGACTATCTGGCCTCCAGAGGAGAAAGATATAACGCGGAAATCATCTGTCGTTACTTTGACCGACAGGGCATTCCTTCAGAACTTGTCTTGCCTGAACATATGGGACTCGTCGTGTCTGAGGATTTTTCCAATGCCAAGGTCATGCCTGCCAGCCACCGCAATATCCGGAAAAAACTCAGCGGCGTCGAAGGCGTGTCCGTCATTCCCGGTTTCTACGGCGTCACCAAAAAAGGGGATGTGGCCGTCTTTTCGCGGGGCGGATCAGACCTGACCGGAGGCGAAATCGCCTTCGCGTTGGACGCGTCCCTGTATGAAAACTGGACCGACACGGACGGCATCTACCAGGTGAACCCGCGGCAGATCCCGCAAGCGAAAGTGATTCCCCGTCTGACCTATAAGGAAATACGGCTGCTTACGGCCAAAGGATTTGAGGTGTTCCACTACGACGCAATGGTCAACTGTAAAAAGAAAAATATCCCCATTCAGATCAGAAACACCAACAATCCCTCTTCGGAAGGGACGCTGATTGTGTCCGAACGTGTTCCTGAAGAGGTGGTGGTCGGCATTGCACGCAAGGATAACATCGCCTATCTCTATATCGAGCGCGATGGCGCCGGGGAAGATATCGGTTTTGTCAACGACTTAATCGAAGTGGTGCGCAATTACGACATTGAAACCTATCATTACCCCACGGACAAGGACGATGTCGCCATTTTGCTCAACCAGGACGATCTGGTCGGATGTGAAGACGACATCAAAGAAACCATTGAAAAGGCATTCAAACCGGATCGGCTCGAATTCCATTACAACATCAGCGTCTTATCCCCCGTGGGAATCGGCATGAAGGACCACCCAGGCGTCATCGCGAATGCGGCGGCGGCCCTCAAAGAACAAAATATCAACATCGATATCATCAACCAGGGACCGGCGCAGATCAGTTTTCACTTCGGTTTGCAGAATTATTACGCAGACAGCGCGCTCAAAGCCCTCTATGAGAGCTTGCTTCAATGAAGCCGTTTGGGCGCCGGCAGGGTATTTGATTGTCTTGATATTCTTTTTTTACGCGTCAATCACTCAAGTAATCATACCTTCTGCCGATTTATATGAAAGCGCTCCACACGAACAGACTCTCACTATCAACTTTTTGCTTTGTCGCATGCAGCGGAGATATACGAATGCCTGATCAAAAAGAAACCCGAAAAACAAGCGCCTCGCCCCGCCGCAAGACGTCCGGTAAGCCCGGAAACGCCTGCTGCGTATACCGCCGCATTTTCGAGGACACCCCCGAAGGCATTATGATCTTCGACGCGAATACCGGCGACATCGTTGACGTAAACACGTCTCTTGCGGCTATCCTGCGCTGCACACGCGAGGAATTCCTGGAACATAAAATTCTGGACATGTTCTCTTTGGAGGACATGTCCGCCTATCACAGCGCGGTTGCGGAACTCAAACAAAAAAAGGTCCTCCGCCACCGGAACTTTCCGCTCAGAGCCAAAGACGGCCGGCAGATCAACGTGGCTTTCAGCTGCCGCCTGCTGACGGTCCGCGACCGCCAGTACGTCGAGTGCGCCATTCGCGAAATGCTGCCGCGTCAGGCTTCCGATCCGAACGAATCCCGCTACCGGAACATTCTGGAAACCATTGAAGACGGCTACTACGAAGTCGATCTCAAAGGCCGGCTCACTTTTTTCAACGATGCCCTGTGCCGGATCAACGGATACCCCCGTGAAGAACTCATGAACACCAGTTACAAACTCTACGCCGGAACATCCAGCGCGCAGGGTTTGTTTGAGGCTTTCCACCGGGTCTACAAAACAGGCAAAACCGGAAAGGGCGTGGATTATGAAATCATCGCCAAAGACGGCAGCAAGCGATTCGTGGACACGTCCATCGCGCTGCTTCGAGACAGGGAAGGCAGGATCACCGGTTTCCACGGCATCGTGCGCGACATCACCGAACGCAAGGCGGCGGAAAACGCGCTTCGCGCCAGTGAGGAGAAATACAGGCAGGCCTTTTCCAGTACGTCGGATATCATTCTGATGCTGGATAATGACCTCCATGTTTCGAGCATAACGCCCAGTGTCGAGAAAATTATCGGATACAGCTCTGAAGACTTTATCGGACACCGCATCGACGAGCTGAGCTTCATTATGTCTCCGGCATCGCTGGAACTGGCTACCGAAAACGTCGCCCGGGTCTTATCCGGCGATTTTGTTTCCAATACCATCTATGAATTCCTTGCCCGTGACGGACACATCGTTCTCGGCGAAGTGACGGCATCGCCCATCCGGCAGGAAGGCGCCACCCTCGGCCTGATCGCCATTGCCCGCGACATCACCAAACGGAAGAACGCGGAAGACGCGCTTAAACAAAATGAATACTTTCTTCGTAAATCGCAGGAAGTCGCGCACCTGGGCTCCTATGATTTCAACATCCGGGCCGATCACTGGATTTCATCTCCCATCCTCGACGATATCTTCGGCATTGACGCTGCCTATCCGAAAAACACGCAGGGCTGGCTGGAAATCACCCACCCAGACGACCGCGAAGGCATGCGCACGTACCTGATGGAAAATGTCATCCGGGAAAAGAACGTCTTTGAGAAAGAATACCGGATTGTCCGCCACAAAGACGGCCAGACCCGCTGGGTTTACGGCATCGGCGAGCTGGCTTTTGACGAAAAAGGCAAAACGGTCAGGATGATCGGCACGATCCAGGACATCACCGAACGCAAACGGATGAAAGAAGAGATCGCCAGAAGCGAACTCAAATATCGATCCATTGTTGAAAGCGCCCAGGAAGGCATTTTTCAGATTCTGCCGGATGACGGAAGGCTGTCGCTCAATCCCGCTCTAGCCGCCATGCTGGGTTACGCCTCGCCCGAAGAAGCGGAAAAGGCCATCGCCTCTATCCCCAAACAAGTCTATGTTTATCCCGACGATTACTGGAAGGTCATGGACATCATTAAACGCGACGGCGGTGTCAAGGGGTTCGAAGCCGAATTTTACCGCAAGGACAAAAGCCGCATCTGGGTCAATATGAGCGTGAGCGCTGTCCGCGATGAGACAGACGGCCTGCTTTACTACCACGGCATTGTGGAAGACATCACCCCCAAAAAGATCATGGAGCAGGAACGCCAGGACAGTATTGAACGCCTGCGCAAATCCCTGGGCGCGACCATCCGGGCGATGGCCGCGACGGTGG